>CAJTRF010000016.1 GCA_910578525.1 uncultured Mycoplasmatales bacterium
TGTCATTTCCCCATATTTACTCCAAAGTGGCGTAAAATAGGTTTTACAGTCTAAATAAACAAAAAAATACTAGCGGGTAACCGTTAGTATTTTAATAATCAATTATCTAGAAATAAAACTATTCAGATTTAACTTTAGCACCAACAGCTTCGAATTTCTTTTGTAATTCAGCTGCTTCTTCAGGCTTAATGTTTTCTTTAATTGTAGCTGGAGTTTTTTCAACTGCATTTTTAGCTTCCATTAAACCTAAGCCTGTGATTTCTCTAAATAACTTAATAACTGCAACTTTTTGTGAACCAGCATCAGTTAAGATTAAGTTAACTGATGTAGGAGCAGCAGCGGCAGCAGGACCAGCAGCAACAGCAACTGGAGCAGCAGCGCTAACGCCGAATGCAGTTTCAATAGATTTTACTAAATCACTGATTTCAAGTAAAGTCATTTCTTTTAATGATTCAATAATTTGTTCATTTGTAAGTTTTGCCATAATATTTCTCCTTTAATAATATTTATTGTTTTTGTTCACCAACAGCTTTTATTCCATACAAGAAGTTACGGACTGGAGCTTGTAAACAAGATAGTAACATTGAGTACAATCCTTCTCTTCCTGGGATACTAGCAATTTGTGATAATGATTGTTGATCTACTAATTGGTTATCAATAATTCCGCCTTTGAACTTGATGAATTTATATTTTTTAATAATTCCATCAATTTCTTTAAAAGGAAGAATTTCATCTCCCTTTGAAATTATCAACGCATTAGGACCAGAGATATCGCTAATTTTATCAATTCCTGCTGATTTCATTGCACGATTAAAGATATTATTCTTTGCTACGTACATTTTTGCATCAGCTTCATGAAGTCTTCTTCTTAAAGCAGTAGCTTCCTTAGCATTTAAACCTAGATATTCAAAGACTAAGAAAGATTTACATCCTTTAAGTTCTTCAGCTAGAGATTGAGAATCAGCTTCTTTTTTTGCAATAACAGATTTCACAATATTCTCCTTATTCGTTTTGCTGATATTTTGCAATATACAATTAAAAATTTTTGATTTTATTGTGTTTACACAATAGAACCAAAAACTTTGAAATATGATATAGTATTCATACCTCGGTAACATTATTAAGGATTAATACCCCGTTACTGTCTTTGGCATATTGCATATATATTGTATATCAAAAATTAATAATATTATTATTTTTTTAGTTTTGATATTGAAATAATGGTGTTTTAAAATTTTTTTGTTGAAAAAAAACATTATATTGATATATATGAATAAAAAAATAGTTAAATCAATAGTGAGTATTACTTGTGGATTAGGAATCGCTGCATCAATTCCGTTTATGGTTAGTAACTGTGCATGTTCACAAGAAAAGATAAAACCGTTACCAGAAGAAGTTTATGATATAGATGAAAACAACACTTTATTAGGATTTAAAGATGAATTTTTAAATGATCCAACTTCTCCTATTTATAAAAACAACTTTAAAAAATGTAATGCTATGCAAATTCCAGCAAGTGTAACAAGTGTTAATCAAGAAGTTTTTTATAAAAATTGAATATCAACAATTCCATCATTTATTAAAAAATTAACTTTTACTGAAGAGTCACTATGTACTTCAATAGGTGAAAAAGGTTTTGAATATTGTGCTTCATTAACTTCTATTGATTTATCAAATACTAATTTATCAACAATTAGTAGTGACACTTTTTCTTATTGTTCATCATTAACTTTGGCAAATCTTCCAAGTAGTTTAGAATTTATTGGTGGTAATGCTTTTTACAAATGTAAAGAGTTAAAATCTATTGATTTATCAAGTTGTACTAATTTATCAATAATTAACGTATATACTTTTGCTGAGTGTTCATCGTTAACTTCTGCAAGTTTTCCATGTAGTTTAGAAACAATTGGTGACTATGCTTTTCAAGATTGTTCAAAATTAACCTCTGTTGATTTTTCAAAAGCAACTAATTTGTCTTCAATTCATGAATGTGCTTTTGAAAATTGTTCTTTATTAACTTCTGTAAGTTTTCATAGCAGTTTAAACACAATAGGTCATGAAGTTTTTCGAAATTGTTCAAAATTAATTAGTATTACATGAAATGCCTGAACTGGTTCATTCAATGCTTTAGGTAATGATGCATTTAGTGGTGTTTGTCAAACTAAAGGAACAGTTAGAGTAACTAACCCTGATGATGGTCATGATAGCGCTGCTCTTCTTGCACATTTAATTCAAAATGGTGGATTGCCAGATACTTGACAAGTAGCTAAGGATTAATTAATTTGATTACAAATGTACTCAAAAATTTGGGTACATTTTTTATTTTTCAAGTTTTTTGAAAAAAAGACTATATTTATTTATGTAGAAATAAATATGAATAAGAAATTCCTAAAATCAATTATTTCTATTGCAACAGGTATTAGTGTTTCTACATTGATTCCATTCGCAACTACAAGTTGTGGGTGTTCATCAGAAGGAAATAAATCATTACCTAATAGCGGTTATGATATTGATGAAACAACCAATGTATTGAAAGGATTTAAAGAAGGTATTGATTTATCTAAATATGATGGTATATGTAATACTATACAAATTCCAGCAAGAGTAACAAGCATTGGCAATGAGGCTTTTTTAAATAATTCTAAAACAACAATTCCATCATTTATTACAAAGTTAACTTTTGCTGCTAGATCGAACTGCAATTCAATTGGTTACATATCTTTTGCATATAATTCA
Source organism: uncultured Mycoplasmatales bacterium (assembly GCA_910578525.1). Lineage (GTDB taxonomy): Bacteria > Bacillota_I > Bacilli_A > Mycoplasmatales > Mycoplasmoidaceae > Malacoplasma_A. The sequence continues at coordinate 2,737 of CAJTRF010000016.1, forward strand.
TCATTAACTTCTATAACTTTACCAAAAAATCTAAGGAGTATTGGTGAATTTGCTTTTGCTGCCTGTCAAGAATTAACTTCTGTAAAGTTCCCAAGTAGTTTGGAGTCAATTGGGAAACATGCTTTTGCAATGTGTTTAAAATTAACTTCTGTTAATTTGTCAAATCGCACTAATTTATCAGGAGTTGGTGAATTTGCTTTTAATGATTGCCCATCATTATCTTCTATAGATTTATCAAATTGTACTAATTTATCAGGAATTGGTAATGGTGCCTTTATAAATTGCTCAGCATTAACTTCTATTGATTTATCAAAAGGAACTAATTTAAGAATAATTAAAGTTAACGCTTTTGGTGGTTGCCCTAATTTAAGCAGTATTATATGAAACACTTGAACAGGTTCGTTCGATTTTTTGGCCAGTGATGCTTTTAACGGTGTTTGTCAAACTGGTGGAACAGTTAAAGTAACTAATCCTACTGGTGGTCACGATAGTGCTGCCCTTCTTGCACATTTAAAGCAAAACGGTGGATTGCCAAACACTTGACAAGTAGCTGAAGATTAATTAATTCAATTACAAATGTACTCAAAGCAATTTGGGTACATTTTTTGTGCTATTTATTTACTTTTTGTTGCAAAAAAAAAGAGTATATTTATTAATATAGAAGATAAATATGAACAAGAAATTAAACAAGAAATTACTAAAATCAATTATTTCTGTTGCAACAGGTATTAGTGTTGCTTTATCGATTCCATTCGCAACTACAAGTTGTGGGTGTTCATCAGAAGATGATGTTATACCTCCAAATGCATTACCTTATGAAGTTTATGAAATTGACGCAAACAAAGTTTTATTGGGATTTAAAGCAGGAATTGATTTGTCTCAATATGACAACGGCATCCGTGATACTATGCAAATTCCTTCTAAAGTAACAAGTATTGCTGAAGATGCTTTTTATAAAGCACAATCAACAACTATTCCTACTTTTATTACAAATTTAATTTTTGCTAAAAGGTCTAATTGCACTTCAATTCTTCAAGATGCTTTTTATCATTCATTATTAACTACTATTAAATTTAATAGCACTTTAAAAACAATTGGTTATGGTGCTTTTGCTGATTCTTCAAAATTAGCTTCTGTAGATTTTCCTAGTAGTTTACAATCAATTGGTAATTTCGCTTTCATGAGGGATTACGCATTAACTTCTGTATCTTTTCCTGAAGATAATAACGGAAAATATGGTTTAGCAACAAATCTTGGGAATAATGCTCAAGTTGTTGTAGAAAAAAATAGTGATGGTAATTATAAATGAACTAACAATAGTAAAGAAATTGGTTCCCTTGTACATGGTGATGTTATTATTCCTGAAGGTATAACTTCAATTAGTGAATATGGTTTCTCTGATTGTTATTCATTAACTTCTGTAACATTACCAAGCAGTTTAAACACAATTGGTAAATTTGCTTTTATGCTTTGTTCATATCTTAAGGAAATTGTTTGAAACAATTTGGACATGACTCCAAGAATTCAAGATTCAGCTTTTATTAATGTCGCAAATAGAGGACATGTTAAATCAACAGGAAGTTATACTTCTAGTCAATTGTTATCACTTTTAAAAGAAAAAGGTGGATTACCATCTTCCTGAGAAGTGGCTAATGATTAATTAATTTAATTATTAAGAATGTACTTAAAATGCTTTAAGTACATTTTGTATTATTTTGTAATTTTTTGTTGCAAAAAAAAAAAAAAAAAAATAGATAAAAATGAATTAATAACTTTTTGCAAAAAGTTTATTATTCGTTTGGGTTCGCTGTATAGTATTGAAAGATAATTTCGTTTAAGTTAAGATCTACAACTGATGAATAACTCATCTTAGCTTTTAATGATTTTTCATGACTGTAATTACTTACATAAACACTGAAAATATTAAATAAGTTAAATTCTAATATCCCTTCTTCAGTTGATTCTATACCAATGCATTCTCCGCCTGTTATTCCTGAAATCTTTAAGAATTCAGCAATAGAATTACTAATTGGTGAAGCACCAATTAAAGAAGTAATACCATCATTATCATTTTCTTTTGGAAGACAAACAAAATCAAATGCTTTTGACAAACCTAATCTTTCTATAGCTATTTTTGCATTCTTAGAATGTGATATTACACATACTTTAAGATCTTTAGCTTTTGCTTCTGTAATAATATTAAGAATATTAGGAAATACATTAGTTGGTGACAATTCATTAGCAATCAATGATTTATATAACTCATTTTTTTCATTACAAATTTTATCAATTATTAAATTATCATATTCAATGTTATTTTTTTTAAGAACTAGCTTAGCAATGGTTGTTCTAGAGTGATCTTTAATTTCATTTCATAAGTCTTCATCAAGATTAACGTCATAGTGTGAAAAAACACTCTTTCAAGATAAATAGTTGTATGTAGATAGGTTAGTGATAATGCCATCTAAATTGAATAATATTGCTTTTAACATAAATGTTATTTATATATATTATCTATTTTTAATAGTTCTTCTCTAATTTTTTTATCTTTAATTTTTTGGTAATACTTAAGTCTTTCTGTATTAATCTTATGAAGATTTAATTTAGATTCATAAGACAATAGTTGTTTTTTGCATCTTTTGATAAGATCAAAAACAGCAGCTGGAGACACATGACATTCATTTGATATTTCTTGGTAAGTCATGTCATTAAAAAAGTACAAAGAAAGGTACTTCTGTTGTTTTTTAGTGAACAATGGAAGATAGTGGTATAGAAGCTCACTGTATTTAATTAATTCTTTCATATTAAATTATGATGCTATTAGTAATACCATAGACAAACTTTTCTAAATCAAACTCTTCTAAATCATCTACTTTTTCACCTAAACCAATAAATTTAACTGGTAAATTAAATGCATCTTTAATAGATAAAATAATACCACCTTTAGATGTAGAGTCCATTTTAGTTAAGATTATGCCTGTTAATTTAGTGACTTCATTAAAAGCTCTTGCTTGGTTAATACCACTTTGTCCTGTTGTTGCATCGATAACTAATAAAGACTCAATTGGTTGTGAATTATCAAATTTTTTGATAATATTATCAATTTTTTTTAATTCATTCATTAGGTTGACTTTATTTTGTAGTCTTCCTGATGTATCACAAATTACTACATTTAAGTTGTCTTTGAAAGCTTGAGTAATACCACTATAAACCACACTTGCTGGGTCTTGACCGGGTTTTGCTGGTTTATAAATAGGAATATTTAATCGTTGTGCTCAAATTGATAATTGTTCTACTGCTCCTGCTCTAAATGTGTCAGCAGCTACCAATCCAACTTTTAAACCTTCTTTAATAAATTTATTAGCAAGTTTTGCAATAGAAGTAGTTTTACCAACACCATTAACTCCTGTAACTAAAATTACATTAGGTTTATCAGGAATGATATTAATTACACTATTTACATCAGTATCTTGGATGTAGTAGATAAATAATTTATCTACTATAATCTCTTTAATTAGTTTAGGATCATTAACTTTTTGAAATTTAATTTCTTCAACAATAGAATCTAAAATTTTATGGACAGAGGCATATCCTATATCAAATTGCAATAGGAAGTTTTCTATCTTTTCTATTAATTGTTCATCTACTCTTACATAACTTTTAGCAATTTCATTTAAAGAATCTTGAATAAAGTTTGAAGATTTCTTCAAACCTTGATCAAATTTTTCTTGTTTAATTACAGAATTTTCTTCTTGTTTTTTTTGAATTTGAGCAGAAACTTTATTTTTCTTTTTTAAAGATAAAGCTTCTTTGATCTTACTAAAAATACTCATGATTAATTAACAAAGTCTCTTTTTGCTTCAGAAATAGAAATTTTAAAGATACTTGTAACACCTTTAACTTGCATAGTAGCACCATACAAGACATCACAACGTTCCATAGTACCAGGTCTATGAGTAATAACAATGAATTGAGTATTATCACCATTTTCGTGAATAATGTTAGCAAATCTTTCAACGTTAGCTGGATCAAGAGCAGATTCTGCTTCATCTAAAATGATTAATGGGAAGTTTTTTATTTGTAATATTGCAAATAATATAGACAAAGCCACTAATGTTTTTTCTCCACCTGATAATAAGTTTAAGTGAACAATGTTTTTTCCTGGTGGATTAGCAATTACATCCAAACCAGAAGCTAAGATATCATCAGGGTTTGTATATTGAATTTGACAGTTACCACCACCAAATAAATATCTAAAGATTTCTGGTAACTTAGCATTAACATCTTCAATAGTCTTTCTAAAGTCTTCTCTTGCCCTGTTATCTAATTCGGTTATGATGTTAACAATTTCATTTTTAGCATCTTCCAAATCTTGTTTTTGTTTTGATAATGTATCAAAACGAGCTTGGATATCATCTAATTCTTCAAGAGCTTCCATGTTAATAGAACCTAATTTTTCAATTTCTGATTGTAAACGTGCTACTAATTCACGAGCTTCATTATCAGACATTGGTAATTCTCCAGAATAGTTTTCTGTAGCATATTCAATAGTCATTTTGTAATCTTTATTAAGTTTATTCTTAATATTTTCTAGTAAAGATTCGCATTTAACTTTATCTTTTTCACATTCATTGATTTGATCACGATATTTGTCAATTTGGAATCTTAATTCAGTCAATTTATCTTCTTTATCTTGAATTTCTGATTTGTAGATAGTTTTTGTGTTTTTATCTACATTTATTTGTTCTGTTAGTTTGTCTTTTTTAGAGTTTAAACGAGCTAATTCTTCATTGATTGAAACTTCGTTTCATTCTTGTTTAGTTTTAGTCAAATTATTTTTATTAACTAATTGTTGGTATTCAGTTTCTAACCTAATATGTTCGTTTTCATTATTAGTCAATGTTTGCTCGTAGTTAGATAAAAGAATTTTCTTTTCATTTTGCTTAGCTGATATTGAATTAAAATTAGCAGTAGTTTCATCTAACTCTTGTTTAATTCCAACTAATAAATGACTTGTTTGTTCATAAGTTTTGTTTAATTCTTCTAATTTAGCTTCTAAATTAACAGTAGAAGCAATAATTGGTTTATTAAAACCACCAGTCATAATACCACCAACATTGATAATATCACCATCTAGTGTAACTACACGATATAAAGAATATGTGTAATTAGACAATTTAGTTGCATTGCTTAATTCATTCGCAATGATAACACTACCTAATAAGTTAGCATAAATATTTTCATATTGTTTTTGAGTTGTGATTAATTCACTTGCAATTCCGACAAAACCAGTAAGTGTCTTTAACACTTCAATATGTTCTGGTTTTACCATTTTTGGTTTAATAGACATTGGCAAGAATGTAGCTTTACCAGCTTGATTCTTTTTTAAGAAATTAATTGCATCTACCGCATCGTCTTGTTCTTGAACAATTACATTATTGACTTGTTTACCAAGAGCAGTGAAGATTGCTTTTTCATATTTTACATCTGTTTGGATAAAGTCTTTAACTAACCCTTTAATACCACTTAATGCATTTCTATTTTCAATAATAGTACGTGGTCCTGCATCTACACTATTTTTATTATTTAATTGTTCAATGATGTTTTTAGTCATCATTCTAGTTTCAGTCAATTTAGTAGATAAATCGCTTGCTTGATTAGACAATTGTTCACGTCTTGTTTTTAATTGTTCAATCATGCTGTTGTATTCTTCAATTTGACCTTTTAAAGTATCAATATTGTTTTTGGCATTATTGATTTCAAATTTAGTAGCAGCAATTAATTGCTGATATGCTTGTGCTTTCTTTTCAGCATTTTCACTAGTTAAGTCATTATGTAAGTTAGACTCAATTGAATTCTTACGAATTTCTAACTTATTGATTTGTTGTAATAATGAAGTATATTCGTTATTTAATGATTCAATATTTTTATCTGCTGTTTCTAATTTGTCTTTAGCGAATTTAAGAGATTGTTCAATTGAATCAACATTTGGTTCAAACACCTCTAGCTCATTCTTTGCTTTTTCAAAGTTAGAGTTAGCCAGATTTAATTTATCTGAATAATATTGAAAATCTTTAACAGATAACATTAAGTCTAACTTTGTTAGCTCTTTTCTTTTTTCTTTATAAATTAATACCTTTTCAGCTTGTTTTTTGAGTTTATTTAGAGTTCTTTCTAATTCATTAACTACAGAAGTAACATTATTTAAATTAACAGTTGTTCTTTCTAATTGGTTATTAGCTTCGTCTTTTTGTTTAGTATATAAACCAATGCCGGCTGCTTCTTCAAAAATTCTTCTACGTTCTTCTGGTTTTGCTTCAACAAATCATTGAACGGTACCTTGTGAAATAATACCAAGCGATCCTTTAGACAAACCTGTATCCAAAAAGATGTTTTGAATATCTTTTAAACGTGCAGGTTCACCATTAATAAAATATTCATTATTTCCACTGCCACGTTCTACACGTCTAGTAACTGATAATTCTTTACCTTCATAATGAATCATTCCATTGGAATTATCAAACACAAGAGTAACTTCTGCATATTTGCTAGGTTCATGATTAGTAGAACCATGAAAGATGATATCTTCAGAAGTCTTTCCTCTTAATGCTTTATTTGATTTTTCTCCTAAAACTCATTTAATGGCATCAACTATGTTAGACTTACCACTTCCATTTGGTCCAACAACACCAGACATTTGTTTGTCAAAAACAAATTCAGTTTTAGTAGCAAAAGATTTAAATCCTGTAGCAATAAATTTCTTTAGAAAAACCATATTATTTCTTTAATTTATTATAAGCATTCATGGCTGCTAATTTTTCAGCTTCTTTTCTTTTAGTAGCTTTTGCCTTTCCATAACAGATACCATTAGTAAAAACTGATACTTCATAAAATGGGTATTCATCATCTTTTGAAATGTTTTTGCAAACGTATTTAATTTTGTTTTTACCATAATGTTGCATTGCTTCTTGAAATAAAGATTTGTAGTCAGTAGAAAACTTATCTAATGAATGAATTTCATATAAATGAATGATAGTTCTCTTTAAGACTTTAAAAGTTTGTTTTTCTCCAAGATCAAAGTAGATAGCAGCAATAATTGCCTCAAATGAATCTTCCAGAATCTTATCAGAAATATTACCGTTTTGATCTACTAAAGAATTTTGTAAGAAAATGTATTTATTTAGTTCGAGATTTTTGGCTGCTAAAGATTCTGTATGTGACTGAACAATCATAATTTTAATTTTTGTCATTTCACCTTCAGACATTTCTGGATGTTTTTTAAATAAATATTCTCTTACTATTTTTTCAATGATAGAGTCTCCTAAAAACTCTAACCTTTGATAATCATAGTCAACGTTAGCAACAGTTCTATATGAAGGATGAGTTAATGCTTCAATATATCAAGAGTAAGTTTTAGGTTTTATCAATAATTTATCAAATAAGGGTTGTAGATCTCTCATGTTATTTTAAATTTTCTTTAATCTTATCTATAACATTATTTTTAACTGAGCGGTATAACATGCTTAATGAACTATAAAATTGTTGATAATCAGCGTTTCCATGTGTTTTGACAGCAATTTTATTAAGTCCGATAACTAATGCACCAGCATTGTTTTTGTAATCAAAAGTCTTTTTAACACCTTTGATTGCAAAAATAGAAAACAAAGCCCCTAATCAGTTCCAAGGTTTTTTGTATTGCACTTTTAAACTGTTAGTTACAGTTTTAAGAGCGCCTTCTGAAGCTTTCAATGTAATATTACCTGTATATCCATCACAAACAGCGATATCTACTATGCCATTAAGTAATTCTCTAGTTTCTATAAAACCAACATAATTTAAAGAATTGTCTGTCTTTAATAAAATATTTGCTTCGTGATGATAAGCAAAACCTTTTTCTTTCTCACTACCAATGTTAATAACACCAATTTTTGGGTTATTAATACCTCTTATGGTTTCGCAATAGATCTTAGCCATTTGAGCAAATTGATATAAATCTTTACCAGAACACTCTTTATTTGCTCCAACATCTAATAAAGTAAGGCCTTTGCCGTTACTAGTAGGCACATATGGCATAAATGCTGGTTTATTAATTCCTGGAATAGTTCTAATTAACCCATAAACCAATAAAACATAACAAGCTGTGCTTCCAGCAGATAATACACCATCAGTAATTCCGTCAGCTGCAGATTTAATTGCTTTATACATTGAAGTTTCGTTTTTTCTTAAAGCTGTAATCGGAGTATCATCCATATGGATGATATCAGAACAATGAACAATTTCAAATTCATTTGGAGTTAGCAATTTTGCCTTGATAATGTTTTCATTACCAAAAAGAATTATTGAAACATCATTATGTTTAGAAACAAAATCTCTAGCAGCTTGAATTGCTTCATTTGGATCATTTTCAAAACCCATTACATCTAATGCTAATTTCATATTATTTTAGAACAATGTGGAAGTAGTAAATTGTTTCATTTGTAGGTATCAATGTAACTTCCATACCGTGTTTTTCCATTCATTCTTTTTCGATAACACTTAAAGTGGCAGGATTTACATTAGATCCATAGAAAACATAAGCGTGTTTAGAATGTTTTTGTTGTTTACTTAATAAAGTAAAAGTTTGTTCAATAACTTTATTAATATTTGTTGAAGAAGAAATAATTTTCTTAGAAATGATTCCTATGTAATCATTCTTCTTAATATTAATATGTGAATATTTAACCATTTTGATAGATTTAGAAATCTTGCCGGCCGCTAAACTTTTGCATTGTTTTGTAAGAATTTTAATATTGTTTTTGTATTCAGATTCTGGATTATATGCTAGACATAATGCATATGTTGTAGCAATATCACCTGTATTTATAAGTGTAATACTTGCTGATTTGTTAACATTTTTAAACAATGAAATAGCTTCTTTAGCTGCTAAAATCATATTTCCATCATCTACTAATAAAATAACCTTTGAAGACTTAGTAGAGTTTAAAGCATCTAAAAATTCTTGAATAGATGGGTTACCATTTTTTTCACACTCAATAACATAATCAACAGCTAGATCGTTTTTAAATGTCTTTGATAGCAATCCTGTTGGACTAGTAATAATAATTACTGGTTTGTTAGATAAAGCAATTTTCTTAGTAGAAGAAGAACTTCCAAGAGTCATTCCAGGATTTCTTTCTAAGAATTGGAAAGTCATGTTTTCAACTTTAACTTTTGAAAATTCACCATATTTTTGACCAATTTGTAATACTTTATATGGATTTATTGAGTGAATATGAACTTTTAAGATGTCTTCATCATTAACAGCGACCAAAGAATCACCGATAGCCATTAATTCTTGTTTTAAGTTTTTTAAATTAAAGTTTTCTTTGTTTTTTTGTTCTAAAACAACTTTTGCTCCTAATTTTAAGATAAACTCACAACAATATCCAAAACCATCATTATTATCAACAAATCCTGGTACTGTACTAATTTCTTTTTTTGGAGTTTGTTTAGCTGCTTGTTTTTCATTAGTTTTCTTATTAGATAAAGATTCTTCAATACCTTTGAAGAAACACACTAATCCATAACCGCCAGAATCTACTACTCCTGCATTTTTAAGTTCAATTAAGAATTCAGGGGTCTTTTTTAAAATTTCATTAGATTCTTTAACTATGTCTTTAACCAAAGCTTCTATAGTTTTATAACTACTACGTTTCTTTGCAATATTTTCACTTGTAACTCTAATAACTGTTAAAATTGTACCTTCTACTGGTGTAGAAACAGAACGATAAGCAATTTCTTTGGCTTTGCATAAAGCATCAATGAATTGATCAATAGATAATTTAGTTGATTTTTCAGTAAATACTGAAACAAATCCTTTAATAATTTGACTAAAGATAACGCCCGAGTTACCACGAGCATTCATTAATAAAGCTCTTGAAAAAGCTTTTCCTAAAGTTTGCAAATCGTTAAATTGCATATCTTTAATAGTAGAGATAGCACCTTCTGTAGTAATTTTTAAATTACTTCCTGTATCTCCATCAGGTACCGGAAAAACATTTAGCTCATTAATATACTCATATTCATTAGAAATGAATTGAGTGCCTACAGCAAACATGTTTTTAATTTGTTCAATAGTTAAATTAGTCATTTTCTATAATGCTCCTACATTAATTGTTAATTTGTCACAATCAAAGATAGCTTTTAATTCAAAGTATAGCAAATCTTGGATCTCTGTTAAAGTGGTATATACACCATAATTTGAATGATGAAAGGCAACCTTAACATCAAAAATCATATTTTTAGTGTCAATAGAGATTTTTGGTTGTACTTTATTGTCAATTAAAGGGACCTTATCTAAATATTGAAGAATAATCTCTTCAATAACGTCTGCTTTAAATTCAATTTTAGCATTTGGCATATATTTATATATTCATATGAAGTCTTAAACTCATATAAATTAGTTAATATTATATAAAAAATACTATATAATAGACAATTATATTATTAGGAAAAAATTATGGCTGTTCAACAAAGAAGAGTATCAAAATCACGTAAAGGAATGAGAAAATCTCATCAAGCATTAAAAGCTCCTAAGACTGTGATTTGTAAACAATGTGGAAAACCAATTAAACCTCACCGTGTATGTCCATACTGTGGATATTACGATGGTAAAAAAGTAATTGAAGTTAAATAATTACATGAAAAAAGCTAAACAAGCAAGTCTTACTGACTTAAACTTTGATAGTATTGTTAATTCTGATCAATTCCAAAATAACAAGGTAGTACCAGAGAAACGTTTTTCAAATGTTATTAAATCAATTTTGCTTACCATTGTTGGTATTGGATTAGGTAGTGGATTATTTTGCTTGTTTTACTATCTATGTAAATAAATTTAGTGGTGCCTTAGCCAAGTGGTAAGGTCCGAAGCTGCAACCTTCGTATTCGTCAGTTCGAATCTGACAGGCACCTCCATAAGCGCCTTTAGCTCAATTGGATAGAGCGTTTGGCTACGGACCAAAAGGTTGCGGGTTCAACTCCTACAAGGCGCGCCATTAAAAAAAATAAACCCTCACACTAAGTGGGGGTTTTTATTTTAATATAGACTGTAAAACCTATTTTACGCCACTTTGGAGTAAATATGGGGAAATGAC
>CAJTRF010000017.1 GCA_910578525.1 uncultured Mycoplasmatales bacterium
TTAACAGCACAGTGAACAAAATTTTTGTCTATTTCAGTTAATAGTGATGATAAAAAAATTTGGCTAACTGGTAAAAATGAACTTCGTGATGATCAAATAATACAAGAAAACTTTTTATTTAGCTTATATGCTAAAATAGGCCAAAAACAAAGTAATGCTATTTCAGGTTTTACAGTAACTTGACATTGTTAATATTTAAAAAGTAAATTGTAATTAAATAATTCTAAATAAATGCACTTAAGAAATTAGTGCATTTTTTTATAAAACATTCTTAAATCTTTGAATGTTCTATAAACCAACATTACAAATGATATAATTCAAATAATTGATGTACTAATTTCTAATAATGAAAAACTCTAAATATTTTTGAGTAGATTGACTAATTATTGCATTGTACTTTGCAATAATTTTTAGTGTTTGTGTAGTGATGAAATATAGAAAGAAGAAGCATCCTTCGTCAAATGAAAAAGAAATTCCAAATAAAGTAGTCGGATTTTCAATTTATGCTACTGGGTTATCATCTATTACTTTTTTATCTGTTCCAGGAACAGCATTTTCAGATGATTGAATGTTTGCATTTGGTAATTTAACTATTTGTTTTTTAACACCTTTATTAATTTATTTCTTTTTACCTTTATTTAAATCATTATCGTGCCAATCATTATTTGAAAACATAAGCAAGAGATATAACCTTTCTCTAAAGAGAACTCTTGCTTTTTTTTATCTTCTATATAACATTTTTAAAATTTCATTAATGATTTATCTTCCAGCCTCTTCATTAAGTCTGATTATTGAATCCAAAACAGATGATTACATTTATTTGTTTATCATTATTGTTGGCGTGGTAACGATAATGTATTCTTACCTATCTAACTTTAAACAAATAGTATGAATTAATTTCTTCCAAACCTTTTTGATTATTGCTTCATTAACAATTACAGTGATGTTTTTAATTGTTGGTTCTGCAAAAATAAATGCTCTTGATTTTAATGAATTTATTAGTGAAGGCAAATTCTTAAAATCAAGCAATTGGTTATTTTCGTTAACCTCTGCTAGTATTCCTATTATCTTAATTTCAGAAATGATTAATACTATTTACCTATATGGTTGTTCAAAAGATATTACCCAACATTATATTTCTAATAGAAAAGTTGTAGATACATCAGAAAGTTTAAAAACCAACGGAATCATTGTTTTCTTTATGGTTATATTATTTTATGTTTTAGGTTCACTATTATGAACTTTCTTTAAACATAAATCAGGATATGAAATCAATTCAGATCACACACTTTCATACAATGGAGAAGTCGTTTGCGATTCCGATAACATAGTCACATATTATATGTGGCATGTTTTACCAGTTGGTGTTTCAGCTATTGCATTAATCGGAATGCTTGCAGCTTCACAATCATCTATTAGTTCTTCATTAAATTCAATTAGTGAAATTATCATTAAAAACTTTTTAGTAAATACTAATGAAAGAACTAAAGTATTGATTAGAAACTTCTCAATATCTATTAGTGGAGTATTTGCTATTGTTCTTTCATTAGCATTTGCTGGATTGGGTATTGGAGACATATTCCCTTTCTTTATTAGTATTTCAGGATTCTATTCTGCACCAATGGTAGGGATAGTGTTGCTTGGTTTATTTTCTAAAAAAGCAAATACTATTGATGCATATTTAGGATTATCATTTGGTTTAAGCGTTTGTTTTATTACATGGATATTCTCATGTAAGTTTATACCAGGACAACACATTAATGAGATTTATATTCCTACTTTAGGCCTTATTTCTACTTCATTAATTTCACTAATTACAAGTTCTTGTAGGAAAAATCCTGTAGAAAATTATCAAGATAGAAACATCTTTATATGTTTTAATAAAACACAGAAAAAAGAGTTTAAAGATACTCAGTTGGATATTTTTTATCATGCAAGATATAAAGAATACAAATTCTTTAGAAAGACTTACAATTTATTTGTAAAAAATAAAGTTGAAATCTTAAATTACGAAAAATATAAACAAAAGAAAATAAAACATAAATATGAAAGTTAATTTTGGTTTTTGAAAAAAATCTGTAGAAGTTTCTTCGCAAGATAAAATTCCAGTTATTTTCCATACATATGATGCGTCATATGTTTGTTTAAACTTTTTTGCTTTAGCAAATTTAATGCTAAAAATTCGTGAAAAGAATAAAGAAGAATATGACGAATCTTGCCCAATCATCATATTGTTTGATGATAGATCAAGACAAATATATAACTATTCTCCAACAGCTTTATGCAACAAATATCCTAATGTGTTTACAGACAAAAATAAAAATAACTATGTTGGAGTTTATTCAAACATTAATTGTCTTCCTAATCATCAAAATGAAAATATTCCATATGATGGTAATCAAATAAGTGCATATGAAATTAATGCTCTAATTAACTTTATTAATAAAAATAAAGATAGATCTAATTTTCAGTTTGATTATTGAATTGATGATTATAGATTAAATTTATTATGAAAAAATCATTCAGAAGCATTATTTAACATTCTTAAATATTGTAGAAATTTAAATGTTATTCCTAATGGTAGTTTACAATGATGTAAAATGGGTTATTTGCAAGAATATACAAGAATGGCAAATAACCAAGAATTGTTATCACCAAATGAACAACTATCATTATGAAAAACTATCTTTACTAAAAGTGAGTATGGTTCACAAGAATACAAAGATGAATTTGAAAAATTCAAGATGTCAAAAAAAGAGTGGTTTATTGACAATGTATTCTTAGTTAAGAACTATAGTTTTGATTGTGATTGAATCAATTATTTTGGAATCCATAATCCAAGAATTAGATTTTTTGAACATCCTGTTGATTTTGTTTATTGAACAGAAATGTTTCAAATAGATAAAAATGAATTTATTGAAGATCTAAAGCAAATGTTTGGAATGACTTCAGGATCTATCTTCAAACAATCTATTGAAAAAAACTATGAATACTTTTCAAATGATAAAACAAATTTAATTTTTCTTTTAACACATGAATGAGGAGAAAGAAAAAGCGAATTCAATCAAACTTTTGAAAAGATGATGATTGAATTTTCAAAAAAATATCCTGTTGAAAAATTTAACTATATTTTTAAACATCATCCAAGAAAACCTTTGAATGAAGTAATTAATGATATTGAAGAAGTGTGTCAAAAAACTAACATTAAACCAATTATCATGAATAACTCTTTACCAATTGAATTAGTTCTATTTATTGATATAGAAGAAAATAAAAATTCTTGTAATTTTAATTTATTAAATCCTTTAGATTTTACTGAACCAACTAAAGATTTAACAAAATACACCGGTGTTTTTGCTGGATACAACCTTGTATCTTCTTGTTTTTTCTCAATAATAAGTGCATTCTACCAATCATATGATAATGTTGAATGAAATTACTTGATACCAAACATTATTCCATATGAAGCTAATTACATTTGTGATGATTTTGTTTGTGGGTTTAATACAACCAATGATAAACTATCACCACATTCATATAATGTAAATGTAGAATACTTTAACTTGTTAAACGATAGTTTTTCAAGAATGGATCATTTCTTAGACATATCAAAAATTCAAAAGCTTTCTTCATTATGAAAAAAATAAATTTAGCAATTATTCCTGCACGAAGTGGATCAAAAGGAATTAAAGATAAGAATATTTTATTAATTAATAAAAAACCCTTGCTTGCTTACACTATTGAAGCCGCAATAAAATCAAAATGTTTTGATATTGTTTTTGTATCAACTGATTCAAAAAAATATGCAGAAATAGCTAAAAAATATGGAGCAAATGTTGATTTTTTAAGATCTAAAAAAAATTCTTTAGATACTTCTAAAACTATAGATTCTGTTATAGAAGTTGTTGAAAATTTTAAGAAAAAAGATATCTATTGCGAAACTGTTACTTTACTTCAACCAACTAGTCCGTTAAGAGATGAAAACGACATTAAAAATGCATTTAAAATTTATAGAAATAAAAAAGCAGATTCTGTTATTTCTGTTTGTGAATCATCTCATCCAACATTTCTTTATAACACATTGAAAAAAGGTAATTCTTTGCACAATTTTATAGCTAATAAAGATCTTCATAAATTACGTCAAGATGTTTCTAAAGAATACTATGTAAATGGCGCGATTTACATATTAAAACCATCTAAAAGATATGAGTATTACGGTCCTAAATCATATGCTTATTTAATGTCAAAAAATCACTCAGTGGATATTAACGATTTGTTTGATGCAAAACTTGCAGAGTTTTTATTGAGTAATAGAAAATGGTAAATTAAATTTGAATTTTTAGCTTATCACAGATATTTACATGAACAACAAATTATAGATTTTGCTTTATAAATTGTGTTCTATACACATCTATAATATTATCATGGGATATAAAATTCTTGAGATTGAAGACAGTTGAAGAATAACATATCAAATGGATAATATTGTATGTTTTCTTAATGATAAAAAAATACCAATTTTTATTAAAGATATTGATGTTGTATTAATAAACAATCCTACATTAAATTTCTCTACTAGATTAATAAACGAATTATCAAAAAATAATATATTAACAATAATTTGTGATGAAAAACACATTCCAAATTGTTTAGTTTTACCAATTTCTGGACATTATAACAGTCTAAAAATCCTTAATTCTCAAATTAACTGGACTGATGAATTCAAATTTAATACATGGAAAAGAATAATTAATATGAAAATTGATCAAGAAAATACTTTACTTAAAAAATTAAAAATTAATGATGATGTTTCTTTTATTAGTCTTGATGGAACAACAGTTGAATCTATTCAATCTGTAGAAGCTGCAAGTGCTAAAGTATTTTTTTCTAAATTATTTGGAAGTAAGTTCATAAGATTTGACGAATCCAATAACACAAATAGGTTCATTAATTCTTTATTAAACTATGGGTTCACTATTTTAATGTCTGCCTTTGCAAGATCAATTATTAAAAATGGTTATGATTTAAGAATAAGTTTATTTCATAAATCTTTTAATAATCACTTTGCATTAGCTAGCGACTTAATGGAGCCATTTAGGGTGTTAGTAGATTATGAGGTGTATAAACAAATAAGAAGAGTGAAGTCAGAAGGGATGGTTTTATCTTCAGCAATTAAAAAAGACTTGATTAATCTTATAGAAGAAGATATGTTGTACAACAAGAATAGAATTCGAATTTCTCTAGGAATTGATCAATATATAAAAGACATTCTTGAAAACAAAATACCAGAAATTGAATTTATATATGATATCTAGTAATTTTATGAGAATTTTTATTTTTTTCGACTTACCAACAGACACAGCAGAAGATAGAAAAAACTATTCAATTTTTAGAAAAAAATTAATCAAGTTAGGATATTCAATGATTCAATTTAGCGTCTATTCAAAACTTATAAATGTCCAAACAAAGAAAGATAGAGAAGAAAAAAAGATAATCAAAATTCTTCCAAATAATGGAGATGTCAGGATGCTGTTTGTTACAGAAAGTCAATATCAAAATATTAAAATATTAAAAGGAGAAAAAACATTAATTGAAATGATAAATGATGAAAGGAAATATATTAAACTATAGTTATGGCTTATATAAAATATTACGAAAAAAGTATGGAAATAAATAATGATTGTATTCTGTTTATAAAAACAGATGACATGATGATGACTTACAGTGACTTATTAACAGAAAAATTAGTTATTAAAGATAACACAGATGTTCTTAACGAAAACAGATGTTTGATTATTTCGCCTATTACAAAAATTGGAGATTTATTTTCTCTTAAAAAAAATAATCTCTTTGGAAAAGAAATTTTCGAAAATCATCAAGATATATTTAAAAGATTAATTAATCAAGAAGTTATTACTGAATGCAAAGAAAAACTTAACGAATATATAAATGGTGTTGAAGAAAATGATGATAAAGATATATTAAAAATTATTCAAATTATTTATGATATAAACTTTGAAAAAACTATAGATAAAAAATCATTTCTAACATTAATAAATTTATTTAAAAATACTTCCTTAAGTAATTTGCTTGTATTTAATTCTGACTGAATAGATGAAGAATGTATTTCAAAAATAGTGTCAAATAATATTAAAACAATTTTTATTTTTAATAAGTATGATAATGTTAAAAAACTTATTACTAATTCATTAAACAATACTTTAATTTTATCTAATAAAAATATTAATATTTTTAATCAAAAAATGAATAATTCAGAACAAACAGATGAAAATCTATTTAGTGAAAAAGTTTTTGTAAAACTATAAATAAAAAAGATGCATTTCTGCATCTATTTTGACATCAAGCCATTAGGCATTAAGCCGAATCTTAGAATTTGTGTTTTCACACCACTCTAAAACACTCTTTTAATATCTTGTTTCAATCAAGATGTTTTCGACTAAAACGAAAAATATTCTTATAAAAATGTGTTGACCATTTTACCCTGAAAACCTAAAATGAACATTTATGTTAATGTTTGTTTTAAGTTTATGTTTTGCATTGTTAAGCGAATATGCGTCATTATCTTACTTATTACCAGTAGGTGGTGTATTATTTTTTAGTTCTATCATTTACTTTGTGTATGCAATTAGAAAATACTTTAAACAAAGAAAAATCCGTAAGATATATGGATATTCAGAAGAACCTGAACCTATAAAACAAAAACCTAAAAATGTGTCTAGTAAAAAATACAAACAACACTCTATTCATCAAGATGAAAAATTTGATGGTCAAAACAGACTTTCTTATCTAGAAGCTTGAAAAGAATTTGAATTTTATGCACAACAAATTAATAATTTTACTATGAGTCAAATTAATCAACAAGGTATTGGTATTAAAAGAATTGATGATGTTGCTATAAAGTTGGATCTAACTGAAAAAGAAGTGAAGTTACTTCATGATATCAGAATAGAAAGAAACTCTCATGCTCATTCAACTGACAGAAGTCCAACAAGAATGTATTTAACTTCAAAACAAACAACAGTTTTCCAAAAAATTATTAATAAAATAGTAAATTCAGGGTTGTTAGAGCAATAAAAATAGTTTTGTAAATTTCCTTTATCTTTTATTCCTGATCCCCACTTTTTAAAACACCCCATTTTTATTAATATATAATATTAATAAACTATTTATGTCAATCAATAACTGCAAAACTGTCTTTGTTTACAAGAAAAACCAATTTGATTCAGAATCAAATGGATTATTAAAAGAAATTAAAAATTTCTTAAAAATTAATATTAAAAGTATTAAAGTATTTAACAAATACTTAGTAAAGAACGTTGAAAGCTCAACATTCGATATTGCATTAACTTCTGTATTTAGTGAACCTATGGTAGATGATTATTATTTAGATGATTTACCTCCATCTAAAGGTTCAACAACATTTGCAATCGAATATCTTCCTGGTCAATTTGATGCACGTGCAGAAGCTTGCAAACAATGTTTATTATTAATAAATCCTAAAAATGAAGTAGAAGTTAAAACAGCTAAAGTTTATCAAATAAAAGGAGAATTATCAACACAAGATCTTAATAAAATTAAGAAGTTCTTAATTAATCCTGTTGATTCTCATGAAATTTCTGTAAACTCAACAGATTTCCCAGTACATTTTGAAAACAAAAAGAAAATTGAAGTAATTAGTGGTTTCACTAGTATGAAAGAAGGAGATTTAATTTATTTACACCAATCTCTTTCATTAGCTATGACTATTGAAGACCTTTTAATGGTTCAAGCTTATTTTAGAAAAGAAAAAAGAAACCCTACATTAACTGAAATCAAGGTTATTGATACATATTGATCTGATCACTGTCGTCATACAACATTCAACACTAAAATTAATAAAGTTGAATTTGAGAAATCTAAGTATTCAGAATTATTTGAATCTACTTATGATGAATACTTAAAATCTCGTAACTATGTTTATGGTCCAAAAGCTAAAACTAGAAATATTTGTTTAATGGATTTAGCAACTATTGCTATGAAAGATCTAAAGAAACATGGTTTACTTAAAAACTTAGATCAATCTGATGAAATTAATGCTTGTAGCATTAATATCAATGTTAAAACAGATAAAGGTATTGAGAAATACTTATTAATGTTTAAAAATGAAACTCATAACCACCCAACTGAAATAGAACCATTTGGTGGAGCTTCTACTTGTCTAGGAGGTGCTATTAGAGATCCTTTATCAGGACGTACATATGTTTACCAAGCAATGAGAGTTACAGGATGTGCTGATCCTACAAAAGATTCATCTAACACATTAGCTGGTAAACTACCACAAAGAACTATTACAATATCAGCTGCTAACGGTTACAGTTCATATGGTAATCAAATTGGTTTAGCTACTGGTCAAGTTGAAGAAATCTACCACAAGAACTTTGTAGCTAAACGTTTAGAAACAGGTGCAGTAATTGCGTGTGCACCTAAAGAAAATGTTGTGAGACGTGCTCCAAAAGTTGGAGATGTAGTTATCATTGTTGGTGGAAGAACAGGAAAAGATGGTATTGGTGGAGCAACAGGTTCTTCTAAACAACAAGTTAAATCTTCTATTACTGAATGTGGAGCAGAAGTACAAAAAGGTAACCCTGTAGAAGAAAGAAAGATTCAAAGATTATTTAGAAACCCAGAAGCTTCTAAATTAATTGTTAGATGCAATGACTTTGGAGCAGGCGGTGTTTCAGTGTCTATTGGAGAATTATGTCCTGGAATAGACATTAATCTTGATAAAGTAACTAAAAAATACCAAGGACTTAACGGAACAGAATTAGCAATTAGTGAATCACAAGAAAGAATGGCTGTTGTTGTAAACAACAAACATGCTGCACAATTCATTAAATTAGCTAATAACGAAAACTTAGAAGCTACAATAGTTGCTAAAGTAACTAACAACAACCGTTTAGTTATGAAATGAAATGGTGACACTATCGTTAACATTTCTAGAGATTTCTTAAATACTAACGGATTTACACAAACTACTGATGTTATAGTAGCTGCTCCAAAAAACTTAAGTGATGAACCAATCACTAATATTAAAGATACATGAATGTCAATGTTATCTGATCTTAACGTTTCTATTAAAACTGGATTAATCCAAAAGTTTGACTCAACAATTGGAGCTAACACAGTTTTAATGCCATTAGGTGGTGTTAATCAATTAACACCAGCTGAAGGTATGGCTGCACGTATTCCTACATTTGGTAAGAAAACCGATACATGTTCATTAATGTCATTTGGATATAACCCATTCTTAGGTGAATGAAGTCCATTCCATATGGCCTATTATTCAGTAATTGAATCAGTTACCAAAATAGTAGCAATGGGTGGAGACTATAAAAATATTTACTTAAGTTTCCAAGAATACTTTAGAAAACTAGGTAAAAATTCTAAGAACTGAGGTTTACCATTTGCAGCATTATTAGGTGCTTATAAAGCTCAAAAAGATTTATCACTAGCTGCCATTGGTGGAAAAGACTCAATGTCAGGAAGTTTTGAAAAACTTAATGTTCCAAATACTTTAATTTCATTTGCTGTTTGTGTTGATGAAGCTAAAAACATCATCTCTCCAGAATTTAAAAAGATTAATTCTCAAATAATCTTATTAAGTCCGTTTGTTAAAGCAGACTACACATTAAGTGATAAATCATTAATTGCTAACTTTAATGCAGTTAAAAAGTTAATTGATGCAAAGAAAGTTATCTCTGCATATTCACTAAAACAAAAAGGTGTTGCTGAAGGAATTTCTAAAATGTGTATTGGTAATTCTATTGGAGCAAAACTATCTAACTTGACTAAAGATGAATTATTCAAGATTAACTATGGATCATTAATTTTAGAAATTCCAGCCGATATTTCTTTTGACAAAGAATTAAAGGGATTAAACTACAAAGTTATTGGTTACACAACTAAAGAACCTAACATTGTTTATGAAAAGATGAACATTAAACTAAGTGATGTTGTTACTCACATCACATCTAAATTTGAAGATGTTTTCCCTTCAAAAATAGAAAACAAATCTAAACAAAGTTTAGAATTACCTATTTGGAATTGTAGACAACATTCTTTATTTAGTAAAGTAGTTAAAAAACCAATGGTAGTTATTCCTGTATTCCCAGGTACAAACTGTGAATACGATAGTCAACTAGCTTTCGAAAAAGCAGGTGCTATTGTAAAACAAGTTTTAATCCGTAACATGGATTCTAAAACATTATTGCATTCTATTAATGAATTAGTAAAGGCAATCGATAAAGCACACATCATTTTCTTACCAGGAGGATTCTCAGCAGGTGATGAACCTGATGGAAGTGCAAAGTTTATAGTTAACGTTTTCCACAATGAAGCTGTTAAGAATGCAACAATGGCTTTAATTAAACGTAAAGGATTAATCTTAGGTATCTGTAATGGATTCCAAGCTTTAATTAAATTAGGTTTAGTTCCATATGGAAAGATTATGAATATGAATGAATCTATGCCTACATTAACATTCAACGATATTAGACATCATATGTCTACGATTGTAAGAACAAAGGTTGTATGTAACAAATCTCCTTGAATGCAAGGATTACAACCAGGAGACGTAAGACTTAATGCGATTTCTCATGGAGAAGGTAAATTTGTATGTTCTAAAGAAGTCTTAGAAGAATTAAAAGAAAACAACCAAATTGTTACTCAATATGTTGATTTAAATAATAAAGCAACTATGAAAACTCCATTTAACCCTAACGGTTCAGTTTATGCAATAGAAGCTATTACTAACATGGATGGTAGAATTTTAGGTAAAATGGGACACTCTGAAAGAATCGGAACAAACTTATACAAAAACATTCCTGGAGAGTTTGATCAAAAGATTTTTGAAAGTGGTGTAAAATATTTTAGTAGAGGTAAATAATGAAAGTAGCAATATTTTACGGTTCAAAAAGTGATGACCAAGTAATGGCTAAGGCCATTGACTTATTAAAAGAATTTGGTGTAAGTTATGAAAGTTATGTGTTATCTGCTCACCGTGTTCCTGAAAAACTAGTTAACACTATTAAACAAGTAGAGAAAAAAGGATGTGAAGTAATTATTGCAGGCGCTGGATTATCAGCTGCTCTTCCTGGCGTAATTGCTAGTCATACATTATTACCAGTTATCGGTGTTCCTGTTAATGCTGCTTTAGGTGGACTAGATGCATTATTATCAATCGTCCAAATGCCAAAAGCTATTCCAGTAGCAACTGTTGGAATTAATAATAGTTACAACGCTGCTATGCTAGCAATTCAAATTTTAGCTAACAAAGATTCTAAACTTAAGACAAAATTAAATAAATTTAGATCAGACATGAAGAAGAAGTTTTAATTAACTTCTTTTTTATTTATAAAATACAACAAAGTTTCGTTGTATTTTTTTAAAAATTTTCTAGAAAAAAAATTAAACAAATTTTGAACAAATTCAAGACAGTTTTTAATTAGTTTTGCACTATCATATTAGATACAAAACGAGAAACATATGAATGATAAAATTGAAAATATTATTTTAGATACAATCATTAAGTGAAATTGTATTACTAAAAATAAGAGCTATGAAAATTATCATATAATCATTAAAGATAACAAGATTATGGCAGAAGGCGTTAAAGTAAAAACATCAAAACCAAAAGCACCAGCATGAGTGCTTGCCATGGAAGAACGTATTAATAACAGAATTGATAATTTAGATAAACGACTTAATACTAGAATCGATGTTCTAGAAGAACGAATTGATAATCTAGATAAACAAATTAATAACAAAGTTGATTTAATTGTTAAAGCAAATAATTTATTAACACAATAATTTGAATATAAGAAAACCAAACTTAAAACTAAAAGTTTTAAATAAGAGAGCATAATCATTAAAACAAGAAACGACTTACTTTTTTAATATTAAATCAGTTTATGCCGCTCTTCAACCTGTACTTGGGAACCCACCTTTAGTTTTAATTCAATTTAATAATTGTTGTGAAGAAGCAACTGAAGTATTTAATGATTCAACAGTTCCTGATGATGAAATGTCATTAAATGAATTGTTGTCATCAATAGTAATAGATGTTTGATAATTAGTAGGCAAATCTCATTTTATCTCGTTTAATGATGTACAAGAAAGAAAACACATAGGACCAATTGTAGTAATGGATTTTGGTAATGTTATTGATTTCAATGTTTCAGTTCTTGCAAATGCACCTTGGTTTATTGTAGTTAAGGCTCTACAATTTGATAAATCAACCGAAGAAAAATTGTTAAATAAAAATGCATTTGTATCAATTGTTGTTAAACCCCTTGGTAATGTTACAGAAGTTGCTGGAATTCATTGAAAACATGATTTCCCAATCAAAGTGCATTTAGAATTTTCAGTAAAAATTAAATTTTTAATAAATGATGGAATTTTTCCTTCAAAAACTTTATCAGCAACTGTTTCTACTTCATATGGAATTTGCATTGTATTACATACGCCATCATATTGAGACAAATCAATACCTTCTTTAAAACCTAATAAAGTATTATTTGTATCAACGTTATAAACAGTGTCAGGCAATGGATTATTTTCCATTGACAATGTGAAAGTATTTGAATAACCGACTTTACTTCCGATGCGCGCTGATCCTATAATTTTTATTTTATAAGTTGTAGGAGCATAATAATTTAAACTAGTTACAGTACCAGAAATTTTTCCTTGACTTGTATTAAATGACAAGCCTTGTGGCAATGTACTTGCTGCTGATTGTCCATCAGAATCTAATAGTTCATATGTAACATCAT
>CAJTRF010000018.1 GCA_910578525.1 uncultured Mycoplasmatales bacterium
CTGTTTGGATATATAAAGAATAGGTTAGAAGGACAAGAATTCATTGAAATAATTGAGCAAATTCCAAAAGAGACGGTAATTCGAGTTTTTGAAGAATGGATGGTTAGATGCCAGAAAGTTATTGATAGCAAAGGAGAATATTGTTGCTAATAAAACATATTTTTATATTATATGTATAATAATAAAAAGATTACATAAAATAATATGCTACATAAATTTCAAGTTAAAGATTTAAATAGCCAAATTAATGGTCAAAATTTTATAAAGAATATTAATTTAAACCTTAAAACTGGTGATATATTAATTGTTTTTGGCCCTAATGGAGCTGGAAAATCATCGCTTCTTAAATCTTTAATGGGACATTATAACTACCCTATTACCAATGGTAAAATTTTATTAGATAACAAAGATATTACTAATTTACCAACAGATGAAAAAGCAAGATTAGGTTTATTTTATTTTAACCAAAACCCAATGGAACTAGAAGGAGTTCAAATGCTTGAATTCTTTAAGGTAATGACTAAACATCAAAATCAATCATTTATTGATTTCTTTAAGAAGATTAATAATTCAATGAAAGAAGTTGGTCTTAAAAACGAATTATTAAAAGCTTCAGTAAACGTTGGTATGTCAGGTGGAGAGAAAAAACGTAATGAAATTTTACAATCTATGATCTTAAATCCAAAAATTGTTTTGATTGATGAAATTGACTCAGGATTAGACTTAGATGCTATTAAAATGGTAACTGATTATATCGATCAAAACAAATCTAAATGAATAACAATCATTGTAAGTCATCATTTAGACTTTTTAAAGAAGATAAAACACAATAAATCTATCGTTTTGATTGATGGGAAAATAGTTGCTAAAAACCAAAAAGATATTATTAATTACATTAATAATAACGGTTATAAATCTTTCTTTAAAAAACAACAGTCAAAGACATTGCCAATTGCTTGTTGTAACAAATAAAATGATCAAAAATAAATCATTAATTTTAGACGAAAATAAAGCTCAAAAAATCACTAAAAAAATTAATGATAATTTTTTAATTGTTTTAAATGATTTAAATGATAAAAATATTAATAAAACTATTCATTTAGACTTTGCTAAAAACAGTGTTTGTAAAATCTATTGCATTATTGTTAACTTTAATAACCTAAAAGAATATGTTTTAAATTTAAATCAAGATTTAAATTCACATGCAGATATCAAAGTAAAAATCTTTGGTTTTAAAAATTCATATACTAAGGTATTGATAAATAGTAATATTCCTAAAAACGCTCAAAAAACATACTTAAACCAAGAAATTAATGGGTATTTATTTTCAGATGATGCAACAATTTTAGCTACCCCTTCAATGAATATTTCTAATAACAAAATTGTTGCTAATCACTCTGTAAATGTTGGTTCAATTAACCCTGAAAAATTATTTTATTTAATGTCTCGTGGGATTACAAAAAAATCAGCAATTAATTTGTTAATTAAATCTGAATATCAATATTTAAAAGATTTAAATATTTCTAATGCTAAACAATACTATAAAAAAGTGGATAATAAGATTAGTAAAAACATTTAACAATGGCAAAGATTAAATTAACAAATTACAAGAAAGATTTTCCTTGATTTAATAACAACAAAAATTACACATACTTGGATAGTGCTGCTACTGCATTAAAACCAAAATGTGTAATAGATGCTATTGTTGATTATTATTCAAATGTAGGAACTAATCCACACAACACTGATTCTTCATTTAGTTACAACATTTATAAAAATGTTGAAGTAGATATTAGAACAAAATTAGCTAATTATTTCAAATGTGAATCATCTGAAATAATTTACACTTCAGGCGCTACTGAATCATTGTGTTTATTTGCTTTTGGATTAACTAAATTTTTAAATAAAAATGATGAAGTTTTATTAACTAGTCATGAACATACCTCTAATATCATTCCATGACTACAAGTAAATAAACAACACGATTTTAAAATTAAAATTGTAGATTTTAAAAATTCCATTCCTAATGAACAAAAAATCATTAATAGTGTTTCCAAAAATACCAAAGTTTTAAGTTTTTGCAACGTTTCTAATTTATATGGATATGAATTAAATGTAGCAAAGATTTCTAAAGCTGTTAGAAAGATTAATAAAAACATTATCATTATTGTTGATGCTGCACAAGCAGTTAGCCATCATGTAATTAATTTAAAATCATGAAACATTGATTTTATGGCGGCTAGTGCTCATAAAATGTTTGGTCCAACCGGAATTGGATGTGCGTACATAAACAAAAAATGATTAGATAAGTTAGATCCAATCAAACTTGGTGGTTCTATGAATGCTGAAGTTACAAAAGAAAATTTTACATATGCACAAGCTCCTTACAAGTTTGAAGGTGGAACATTAAATGTTTCTGGTATCATCGGATGAGGCGCAGCTATTGATTACATCAATAAAATAGGAATTGATAACATTAATAAGCGAATCAAATTATTAAAATCATATGCTGATAGTAAATTAAAAACTATCAAGAATTTAAATTATTACAATTTATCAATTCCTGCACCAACGATGATCTTTAATTTTAAAAATGTTCATTCTCAAGATTTAGCTAGTTATCTTGGTAATAAAAACATTATTGTAAGATCTGGGCTATCATGTTCTAAACTAATTGGATGCTCTACAGGAATAGATTCATATGTTAGAGCATCATTAGCATTTTATAATGATTATCAAGACATTGATAATTTATACAATGCTCTTAAAAAATTTAAGAAAGGAGATGAATTGGACCATGTCCTTTAATGAAGATAAAGACATAAGAAGAATGATTATTTTGGAACATTATGAAAATCCGAAATATTTTGTTAGTGAAAAACAAAAAATCGATTCTTCTTATCAATCATTTAATAATAATTCTCCAACATGTATTGATAATATTACAGCTTATGTTAAACTCAATAAAGATAAGATTGCCGATATTAAATTACAAGGGATAGGATGTGCTATTGCTACAAGTTCAACAGACATTATGGCTAGTATGTTAATAGGAAAATCTATTAAACAAGCTAACCAAACGATTAATAATTATTTGGATATGATTGCTCAAAAGAAATTTGATGAAAAACAATTGCAAGATTTATACGTCTTTAGCAATGTTAATAAACAAGCTAATAGAATTAATTGTGCAAAGGTTGGCATTCTTGCTATAAAAAACGCTTTAAATAATGACAAAAAATAATTTTAATAAAAAATACCAATATGGTTTTAAAGATGTTAATAAACCTTTAGTGCAATTAAAAAAAGGTTTATCAGTTGATGTAATTAAAACTATTTCAAAAATTAAAAACGAACCAAAATGAATGGCTGATAATCGTCTTAAAGCTTTTCAAGTATTTAAGAAGATTAAAAATCCTAAATGAGGACCAAATTTAAGTTTTATTAACTTTGATGATTACATTTACTATTCATCAGTTATTACAGGTGGTTATAAAACTGATTGAAATGAAATCCCAGACAATGTCAAAAATACTTTTAAAAAATTAAATATTTCAGATGAACATGCAAAAGTGTTGTCTGGAGTTAATGATCAATACGATTCAGAGAATGTTTATCATTCATTAGAAAAAGAACTTCAAAAAAAACATGTTATTTTTTCTAACATTGAAACAGCAATTAAAGAACACCCTGAATTAGTAAAAAAATATTTTGGAAAGCTTGTTCCTATGACTGATAACAAATATGCAGCACTAAATACTGCCGTTTGATCAGGTGGAAGTTTTTTATACGTTCCTAAGAACGTAAAATTAGACAAACCTTTACAATCTTATTTTCGAATCAATACAAAGTCTGTAGGACAATTTGAAAGAACATTAATTATTATCGACGAAGGAGCAACAGCTCATTATGTAGAAGGATGTACTGCTCCAATTTATGATAAAAACAATTTACATGCAGCTGTTGTAGAAGTGTTTGTAGAAAAGAATGCTAAGTTTAGATATTCTACAATTCAAAACTGATCAGACAATGTTTTAAATTTAGTTACTAAAAGAGCACGTGTAGAAGAAAATGCAGTTATGGAATGAATTGATGGAAACTTAGGTAGTGGTCTAAATATGAAATACCCTGCAACTTATTTAGTTGGTAAAAATGCTTCTAGCAAATGTATTAGTATTGCAGTGTCTCATAAAGGAGTGATCCAAGACACAGGTGCCAAAATGATTCATCTTGCACCTAATACTAAGTCTTTAATTATTTCTAAATCTATTGCTCACAGTGGGGGAGAGGCAAACTATCGTGGTTTAGTAAACATTACTAAAAATGCTCCATATAGTATGGCTACTGTTACCTGTGATACTTTGATATTGGACTCAATATCAAAGAGTGATACCATTCCTACTGAAATCATTGCTAATAAAACATCTTTTTTAAAACACGAAGCTAAAGTTACAGATTTAGATAAAGAAAAAATGTTTTATTTGAATTCTCGTGGAATTAACGAAGAAGATGCAAAGCATCTACTTGTGTTAGGATTTATGGAAGAATTTATTAATGAACTTCCGATGGAATATGCTGTTGAATTAAACAGGTTATTAAAACAAGATTTAACCAATTAATAAATAATTTTTATTAATTAAGTTTGCTTTAGATTGTTTTAAAATTAAACTATTTTCTTTGTTTTCATAAACAAAGAAAGAAACTTCTTCATCAAATTCTTTTTTAATAATAGAATTATTAAAAAGATTTTGGTATTTCTTTATTTGTTCATACGGGAAATTTATTTTGTATAAACTTACCATTTCTGCTTTTATCAATTTGTTAGAATTAATTAATTTTTCTGATAAGTTACTAAATGCCTCTTTTAAAGGACCTACTCCAAATTTGATTCCACCAAAATATCTAATGATAACTATCATACAATAAGATAAATTATGTTTTTTCATATTGTTATATATAGGAAAACCAGCAGTTTTATTAGGCTCTCCATCGTCAGAATAATAAAACTCTTCTTGATTATTACCAAGAATATAACTATAACAAATGTGGCTTGCATCATGATAATCTTGGTGCAACTGTTTTAAAATTTCTTTAACTTTGTTAGAATCGTCAATATTAAATGCCAGACAAATAAATTTTGACTTATTGATTGTTCCTTTATAAGATTTATTTGTTTTAAAACAAAACATAGTTTTATTATAAATACTAATAAATATCAAAATAATTCTTATATATAATTATTTAATATATGTCTAATTCAAAAATAGTACCACTAGAGAAAGACTTTGCTAAGTGGTACACTAGTGTTATAGAAAGTGCTAAATTAGTTTCCTATTCATCTATTAAAGGGACAATGATTTATCGTCCAAATGGTTGAGCTATTTGAACTAACATTCAAAAAGAATTAGATAAGAGATTTAAGAAAATTGATGTTTTAAACGTTCAACTACCTTTGTTTATTAAATTATCAGATTTTACTAAAGAAGCTGAACATGTAGAAGGTTTTGCTCCTGAAGTATTTATGGTAACTAAAAAAGGAAAAGAGGATCTTGTTGATCCTTATGTAGTTAGACCAACTTCAGAAGTATTATTTTGTAATTATTTTAAATCTATCACTAATTCTTATCGTGATTTACCTATTAAGGTAAATCAATGATGTAGTGTTTTTAGAGCTGAAAAAAACACTAAACCTTTTTTAAGAACTAGCGAGTTCTTTTGAAATGAATTACATACAATTCATTCATCAAAACAAGAAGCGTTTGCTTCTACTGTAGAATGTATTAATCTTTACAAAGACTTTGTAGAAAATTTTTTATGCATTCCAACATTAATGGGACAAAAAACAGAAGGAGAAAGATTTGCTGGTGCAGACAATACCTTCACAATTGAAACAATTATGAAAGATGGTCAATGCTTGCAAGCAGGAACTAGTCATTATTTAGGTCAAAATTTTTCTAAAACATATGATATCAAATTTACCAACAAAGATAATCAACTAGAATATGTTTATCAAACTTCAGTTGGTTTATCAACAAGAATCATTGGAGCAATCATTATGTCCCATGCAGATAATGATGGATTAGTATTACCTTTTGGTGTAGCACCAACTCAAGTTGCAATATTACCAATTGGTTCTGACAAGAATCCAATTATTTTAAATAAAGCCAAAGAATTAGCAGATCAATTAAGTAAACAGTATTCTGTTTACTTAGATGATTCAAATAAATCATTTGGATTTAAAATTTCTGAACAAGAAATAAATGGGACTCCTATTTGTTTAGTTTTAGGTGCAAAAGAATTAGAAAACAATTGTGTCACAGTTATTACAAGAGTTTCAAAAGAAAAAACTCAAATGTCAATAGATCAAGTTGCTAATTCAATTGAAAGTTTGTCAATTGAATACAACAAACAATTATTTTCTACTGCAAAGCAAAGAATGGATCAGTCAATTGTAAAAGCTAACACTTTTGAAGAAGTGTTAAGTATTGTTAATGATCACAAAGTGGCATTAGCTCCTTGAGGTGGAACGCCGGAAGAAGAAAAAATGTTAAAGGTTAAATCTAATGGAATTACTCCAAGATGCATTCATTCAGAAATCTCTGGAGCAAAATGTTTCTTTACAGGTAAACCTGCAAAGAACTTAGTTTACTTTGGAAGGGCATATTAAAATGATCAAACCTGATAAGTTAATACACATTCATTACAACAAACGAAATAGAATAATTTTTAGTCTAACATACACTTTAATTTTTTGCATTTTATTTGTTTTGATAATCAGCGCATCTATCATGTGTGTTAAAGGTGTACAATTTCCAAATAGTGGAAAAGATGATTTTGATCCATCTCATAAAGGATGATATGTATCAAACAATTTGTTATTTGGGTTTGGTATCACTTTATTTGTTTTAACATTGATATTAGGAATTTTCCTTTCTTTTTATCTTGTTTACTTATTTAAAGCTAGTCAAGCTTTGTATTTTAATACAAACAAATATAAAAATAATGTTAAAAAATACGAAGGTATTAATTTAACAAAATATTCAAAAAAACAACTTAAATGACTTTATAAGCTAAAATACATCAATAAAAACGATTATCTTGTCACTAAAGCAAATTTAAAAAAGAAAAAATAAAATGGCTAATTTCATTAAAGTTTTTTTTGCTGTATCAACACTATCTGTTTTATCGTTACTAATATTTTTATTTTTGGTGTTTTATATAAAAAGTGTTTTCCTTCACAAAATTGAAAGAAAAAAATATCTAATAATTGGTTTCAATTATTTAATTGGGATTGTCTTTGGTGTTGTATTATCTTTAATTTTTGAATTAATTTTTAAGATTAAACCATATGATCCTATTGGCGATAATCATGCACTGTTAAATGCAATATTTTTCATAGCTTGTACATTTGCTATTGCTTTTTGATATTCAAAAAGAACAGCAATTGGATATTGTTTCGGATGTTTAATAGCATGGTTAATTTATTTGAAAACATGAAATTGTGATGAAATGTTTGATCTTTTATACATCTTAATTATGTTTGCAATTTCTATTACATTTGTTGGAACATTTAAATCAAACAAACTTTACTATTTTGCTCCTTTAATTTCTGCAGGATTAATGTTGATATTGATTTTATCAACTAAAGATTATCGTGTTGATTGATTTCAATATTCAGTTTGAGTAATATTTATTGTTTTTGCTTATTTATACATCTTAATTGGTAAATTAATTAGTTCACTATTTGATCAATTGAATGTAATTAGATCAAAGATTTATTATGAAAATACTTACTTTGTAAACCCTGTTTACGCTAAAGAATATTTCATTGATTTTATGAGTGAAAATAAAATCAAAGAGGGATACATTACAAAGATTGATTTAAGCAAGAATTCTTTTGATAATTTAGAACACGTGGTAAAAACTATTAAAGAAAATTTAACTAGATTTAAACATATGTTTTTTAAAACCGATCCTTATAACTTCTTTGTTTTTATAGAAGCCACTAAAGATAAGCGAGTAGATCAAACATTAACTTATATTGCAAGATTATTGCACACTCAAAAAATAGAAGTTGATTTCTTAATATCCATATACGGGATTCATTCGTGCATTTTTGATGAATTAGTGCAATATGCTAAATTAATGACTAAACCAGAAATTACAAATCAAGCATTTGTTTTTGAACCACAAATTTTATATAAAGTTTCTAGTCAAGTCCAAAAATTTTATTTGTTAAATAAAAGCCTTCAATTAAATAGAATTAACATTGATTTTACGATAGACACAATAAATGAAAAACAAGTTTGTATTCCTCAAATTTCATACCCAATTGATTTGAATGAGGATGTTTTAAAGAAAAATTATCCTACCGAAATAAACGATATTTATAGACTAATTTCTAATAACATTATTTATTCATATATCTATTCAAAGTATCACGGAAATTATTTATTAGTTTTGCCATATCCAGTTGAATATTTTGATTCTTCAGATTTTAAACCATCTGAATTCGTTAGCTCATTTGTTAATAACTTTGGCAGACAAAATATACAGAATGTTATCTTAACATTAGATCTAGAAAAAATAAATGATTTAAATAGAGTTAGCAACAAAATTTCTGAATTAGAAAAATACGGAGTTAAAGTATATAGATAATTAATATATAATTTTATATATGTCTACTGCAATCTTAGTTTTATTAATATTTGTTATTATCATCTTAACATGCGTATTGTTTTTACAATTTATTAATACTTTTTCTCATTTAGAAACACATTCTTTTTTTAAATATTTTAGAAAAAAGAAAGATGATAATTTTGACAAAATGGTTTCATTTGCTAATAAACTATCAAGTGCTCTATTAAAAATGTCAATAGACAAAGTTGGTGCATTAATTGTTATTGAAAAAAACCAAAGTTTACAACAATACATTAATATTGGTAGTAAAATTGAATCTGAATTTTTACCAGAACTAATTTATACAATTTTCTATAACAAAAAATCTCCGTTACATGATGGTGCAATAATTGTAAGAGATTGAAAAATTGTTTCAGTATCAAGCTATTTACCTACAAGTAAACGAATTGTAAATATTTCTTATGGAGCAAGACATCGTGCTGCATTTGGTATTACAGAAAAATTTGATTGTTTTGCTTTTGTTGTTAGTGAAACTACAGGACAAATTACTGAAGTACACTTGGATGAAGTTAGCAAACTTTCGAATGTTCCAGAAAAATTAACAAATCAAATAATTAAGATATTTACTACAGCTAATGCTGTTACTCCTCCACTTAATTCAAAGAAAGTAAAGAAAAATGGTAAATAATAAACAAAGAATTTGAGGCTATGCTTTTGCGGCTTTATTATTCATACTAATCTTTGTAGGATTAGTAGCTTTAATTGTTTATGATTTTGATAATCCCGCTACTTTGCTTGGCACAATTTTAGCAATCATTGTTATTGATTTCTTTTTTGCTGCTTACATTATGGCGAGTCAAAGATACACAATCATTAAATTGTGTTGAGTGTTTGTTGTGTTGGCTTTTCCAATGATTGGGGTTATTATTTTTTTAATCTTTGGTACAACTCCATTTAAACGAAAAGAATGAAATGAATACAATAAATTCCAAGCTCATTTCATTAAACATGAGAAATTTTATCCTAGAAATCAGTTACCATTAACAACTGAAGAATACAATGTATTCTCATACGTTAAAAATAATTCTTTTAGGCCAATATATAAATGAAATATTATTAAGATTATTGCAAACAATTCAAATTTATATAAAGAGTCAATTAAATTACTACTTTCTGCTCAAGATCATATTCACATTCAAATGTACATTATTAATGATGGTTTTTGATGAAAGACTGTACAAAGAATTTTGATTGATAAAGCCAAGCAAGGTGTTAAAGTTAGAATCATTTATGACTGAGTTGGATGTTTAAATAAACTTCCTAAAAAAGATATTAAGAATTTAAGAAAAAACGGAATAGAAATAGTAAGTTTTAATCCACATGGTATAAATGTTTTTAAAGGAAGCACAAATTACCGTTCTCACTGTAAAGCTATTATCGTTGATAATAAAAAGGCAATTTTTGGTGGAAGTAATATAGGTGATGAATATTTATCGGTATCTAAAAATTACAATTACTTTTCAGATCTTAATTTTATGATCTCAGGAGAAATTGTTAATAGTCTTAACTTATTGTTTTGTCAACATTATTGTTTTTTCTCTGAAATTAAAAAAGAGTCAAAAGAATTTGATGAAATATATAAGAATTTAAATAAAATTTTAGTTCCTAAAAAAGCAACAAACACTACATGTTGTCAGTTAGTTGATTCTTCTCCTGAATATCAAGGTAAGTCTGTCAAAAATTCATTAGTTAATTTAATTTTAAAAGCTAATAAATCAATTGATATTGTTTCTCCTTATTTTGTGCCAACAGAAGATGTTCTTGACGCATTAATCATTGCTTCAAGAACTGGTATTAAGATTAGAATAATATTTCCTGGTAAATGTGATGATAAAGCATTTACTAGAACTATTAATCGAAGTTATTATCAAAGATTATTAGACGCAAAAATTAAAATTTTTGAACACAATGGATTTATTCATTCAAAAGTATTAATTATTGATAACAAGATTATTTTTACTGGTAGTTTTAATTTAGACTACCGTTCATTATGAATTAATTTTGAAAATGGTTTAATCATCAAAGATCTTAAATTAGCAAATAATCTTAATAAAACATTTAAATCTTATTTAAGTAATTCAGTACCAATTGATAAAAAATTAGCAGCTAAATACTTTAACTTCTGACATAAGATTCAAATTAATTTAATGGAAGTATTCTATCCTCTTTTATAAACTTTTATTTTGTGTATTAACACCAATTTTGCTAACAAATTTATATAAATTACTTGTTAGATATTGGATTGGATAAACCATAATTGCTGCTGATACTGTAGAAGCAAATAAAATAGCAAAATATCATCCAGCATTAAATACATTTGGATTAGCAGCTGTGTAGTTTCAATAATTATCAATTATTGCCATAATTGAACCATGGAATAAATACATAAATAATGGTAATTTTCCTAAAAATCCACAAACACTATTTTTTTGAATGAATTTAGGTAAATTAATAAATATGATAATTGAACTCATTCCAGCCAAATAATGTAAATATGAAACATCATTGTTTCTTGTATTAATTGCAAAGCAAGAGAAATTTCATTTAGCGAAAATGTTGTTAATATCGCATCAGTAACGGCTAAATACAATGTATCCTACTAAATAAACTACACACACTGGTAAAACATACAAAAGATGTTGTTGAATTTTATCTCTTCAGTAATATGAAATTCAAGCAGTGAACAAGTAGTAACTAATTGCTAAACATATCTTGTTTGGTGTAAAATAAAAGTTTCATCCATCACTTGGATATTCTCCTTTTGATATCAGTACTTGTCAATAATTTATTAATATGATAAAGAAAATGATTGCTCAAAATGAGAACTGTTTAATAGATGAATTTATTTAGGTATGGAGAAACTAATGTTAGAAATAACATTATGTAAATAAATCATCATGAAGCTACATCGTCAGTTAAAAAACCTAAATTAAATATTCTTTCTCACGGATTAGCTCCAACTAACTTAGCTGAATATAAAGAACCTAAAACTATGATTCCTAAAACAATATAAACAATTACTTCACATAAAAATTTTTTAAAACGTGATTTTGTACTTCTAACTCCAAATCAACCAGTAATCATAAAGAATGCAGGTACACCGATCATTAGTCACCATCCTTGTTCACCATAACCAAAATAGTATTGCATAGTGTGAACCGATAAAATGGTCATAAATAATAAGTATCTTAATAATTCAATTCCTGCATCTCTTTTCTTTTTCTTTGTAATTTCTGCAGTAGT
>CAJTRF010000019.1 GCA_910578525.1 uncultured Mycoplasmatales bacterium
ATTGGTTGAGGTGTTGTTTGAATCGGTTGAATCGGTTGAATTGGTTGAGGAGTTGTTTGAATTGGTTGAGGAGTTGGTTGAGTTGGTTGAGTTATTTGAGGTTCTGGATTAATTGTTAACGGAGTTATTTTTGGTTGAGGATTTGAAATTAATGGATTTATTTGTGTATATGTTTGAATTTCTGAATTAGTACCTTGATTTTTCAATCCATCAATCATTTTCATATAATTCAATTTTTGAATTCGAAAACTTAATGGATTTGATTTATCATAATGAAAAGGTGGAATTTGATTTTGATTCAATTGATTCAATTGATTCTGTGGTTGTTGATTCTGTTGATTCTGTTGATTCTGTTGATTCAATTGATTCGGTGGTTGAATTCTATTAAAACTTCCACCTCCACCTCCTCCAATTAAAGGTCGAATTATTGCACCACCTCCAGAATAAGAATTTCTTAAAGCATTTGAATTATTTATTTCATTCATTTCATCTCTTTTCTTTTTCTGAGCTTGGTCAATTTTTCCTTTCAAAAAATCTTTAGCTCCTTGTGCCATATCTTTAATATTTCTTTGTTTTGTTTCATTATTCTTTGAAATTTCTGTTTCTAAATCATCTTGTGTTATATCTTGAAAATAGTTTTCAATTAAATAATCATAAGAAATATTATCTTTTGTAATATTTAATAATTCATCATGTAATGGTTTTACTTCTCTCAAAAAGTCAACCTTTCTTTGTAATTTTTCTCTAGCTAAAGAAATATTATGATTTGTATCTTCATATAACCTTTT
The DNA here is from genome assembly GCA_910578525.1 of uncultured Mycoplasmatales bacterium. Classification (GTDB taxonomy): domain Bacteria; phylum Bacillota_I; class Bacilli_A; order Mycoplasmatales; family Mycoplasmoidaceae; genus Malacoplasma_A. The sequence goes on from CAJTRF010000019.1 coordinate 789, forward strand.
GAATGGATAATTTTTACCCATAATTTCTTTGTATTGTGAATTAATTAACTTTAAAGGTGAAATGAATGCCCAAATTTTAGCTAATTCATCTTTTTCTTTTTGAAATATTTTTGAATCAATTGAATCAAAACCTTTATTTTTCTTTGCAATATCTTGAACAGAATCTGTATTTTCTAATGTAAATGATTCATATTCTGAAGATAATAATTTATATTGACGAATTGCTTCTAATTCTTTTAATAAATTTCTTCTCAAATTTTTCCATTGTTCTGGGTCAATTTTATCTGGAAAAGTTGATTCCCATTCTTCAATTGATTTTGGTTTAATTGTTGTTTCATTTTCATATTTTTCTAATAATGGTTTAATTTCTTTGATTTCATCTAATTTTTCAGATAATTTATCTTGAATTTCATAAACATTTTCTTGATAACCACCTTCTTTATCATACTTTTTATGAATAATGTCTTCAAATTTGAATTTTGTATTTTTATATTCACCTTCTTTTTGAATTTCAAATAATAATGGGTCAATTCTTAAATGAGCATCTAATTCATAAGGTTCTGGATAAGAAGTTTTTAATGTTTGTAAAGTTGAATTAGGAAAATGTTTTGCATACTCTTGAATTAAACTTGTCATTCCAATTTCTGATTTTTGAATAATTTCATCCAAAATTTTTCTGGCATCTAATGGGTCAGGATGTTGTTTTGTGAAATTATTAACATCAAATTGAGGAATCATTTTTTGAGCATTCAATAACTTTGGATAAACAATAATTTGATAAGCTAATTCATTTCGATTTAAATAACCTTGTTCTGAATCATGAATCATAGATTCAATTTGTTCTTCTGTTGCATTTGGATTTTGTTTATCCCATTCATCTCTTTTTGAAACAATTTTATCACATTCTTCTGGAGTTAAAGTTTTGAAATTTGATAATTTATTGTATTCTTCTAAATAAGGTTCAATTAATAAATGAAATTTTGCATTTTCAGGTGTTTCCCATAATCTTATCAAATCATTTGTATCTAAATTATCGGTTTTAGGTAAATTATTATAAATATCTAATAATTTTTTCATCTCAATTGTTTCAAATTTTTTCTTTGTTTCTTTTTCTGTTTCTAATGCAGTTATATGTTTAATTGCATCTTCAACAGTTGAATATTTTCTTCTCAAATTTTCAACGGTTAATTCTTCAGTTCCTTTAAAAACATTTTTATATTTATCAATTTCAGGTTCTAAAGAATATTTCCAATATAATGTTTCCCAATCTTCATTTGATTTATCTCTTAAATTTTCAAAAGTTTGTGTTTGAGTTTTGAAATATTCATTATATTTTTTCAAAGCTTGTCTAGTTTTTAAAGCCCAATATAATTTTTCTGGGTCAGCAATTTTTAATCGATTCTTTGCATCATCAATATTTATAAATTCAGTAGCAGCATTTTTTAAATCACTTTGATAATATTTTAATTTTAAATCTTCAACTTTTTGATTAAATTTAATAACTAAATCTTCAAATTCTTGGTCATATTCATTTAAAGATTTTGGTTCAAAAGTTTGTGTGAAATTTAATAATTTCTTAATATCATCAAAATTATTGACTTGTTCATTAACTTTTGAACAATATTTATTATATTCTTTTCTATCTTTTTCTGTTCTCAAATTCCAATAAGCATTTTCAAATGATTTATATTTTGCAACTAAATTGTTAACATTTATTTTTTCATCTGGATGTGAATTTTGATATCTTTGAATTTCAATTGAATAATGAACTTCAATCCAACTATGTTTTTTCAAATCTTTTATTTCAACTACTTTACCAAAAACATTTTGATATTCTTGTTGTAAATTTGTATAAGAAATATTTGATTGTTCAATGAATTTTTCTAATTGACTTTTAACTTTTTGAAGGAATTCATCTGAATTTAATTTTTTATCATTTGAATTGACAATTGAAGAATTAAAAGGATTTAAAGTTTGAATTCCTTTAAATAAATCATCATCGTCATTATTTCCTTTTAATATTTTTTCTTTGAATGAATCTAAATTTTCTTCTCTTGGAATATGATAAGCTTTCTTATAATTTTCAAATAAAGCAGTTAAAATTTTATTCCAATATTCTTGTCTATAATTTTCTGAATTTTCATTATCTTTATTTGAATATTTTGTGATAATTTGTTGAAGATTAGAAATTTTTGAATCAACACCAAAATCATCTACATATTGATTCCAAATTGGTAAAATTTCTAAGATTTTAATTAACCATTTAGTTTCATTAATTGAACCGAAATATTGAATAAAATCATCTAATGAATCAAAATTTGCATTAACAAATCCTTTTGATTCAGGTGTTAAATTATTAAATTGAGATTGTAAAATTTGATAAGCTTTATCAATTTTTTGACATTCATCTTTCAAAATTGGTTCAATTTCAATTGGATTCACATTTTTTATTCCATCTATATCTTCAGAATATTGATTTTCTGATAGTTTATCGACAAGAAAATTAGTCATATAAAAATCATTTTCATGATTCCATTCTTTTTTACCATAAGCAATATAATATTTCTTTGCCATTGGATTAAATAGAAAGTTATAATAACAATCCTCCAAAAGACTTTCTTTATTTTCAATTGGTTCAGAATTAATATTTGAACTAATATTCCAAGTTTTACACAAATTTTCAATTATATCATCAACTGAATTATTTTTATAATTTGGATACCATTTTAGAAAAGTTGGTAAAATTCTTTGAATTAAGATTTTAAATTTTGCAATTTTAGGTGTCTCACCTAATTTTTTCAATTCTTCTACAGAAACATTATCTAAATTGTAATCTTTAATAATTTTTTCATAAGAATCCGTTTTCTTTTCTTTTGACATTTTATCAATTTCTGTTTGCAAATAATTATTCATTAATTCAGGTTGATTTTTACGTTCTTCAGAATTTGATGCTGGGAATTGAATTTTCAACTTTTCTAATGTCATTTCTTCTTCATTTGCTCTTTTTGTATCATTATATTCAACAATTTTTGATGAAACTAAAACATGTAAATAACAATCATACAATTTTGGATGTCTTTGTAATAAAGTTTCTAAAGTATCAGTAAATAACGGTTTTTTACCTTTTGGTGTCCAACGATTATACCATCTATTATATTCATTTAAATTATTCTCAATTTTTAATTTATAAAATCTATCTTCAAAATTTCCAAACTTTTTGAAATTTTCTTTAATTTCTTGAATTTTCCTATTTTTTTCTTCTTCACTCATATTTTCATTTGTAAAATCAGGTGATTCAAATTTTTCAATACCATCATATTTTGTTGAAGAAGGATTTGCATTTTTATAAGCTTTTAATTCAATGTTAATATCTTTCATATATAATTGAATTTGTCTTGTTGTTTCTTCTTGAATATTTTGAATCATTGAATTATAGAATTCTTGATAATTTGTACCATATTGTTGTTTTAATGTTTGAAAATTCAAACTAACACCAAACAAAGTGTTATAAACATCAATATTTGCATTAATTTTATCTTTCCAATATTTTTCAGCTTCTTTATTTAAATATTTTTGTAAATCAGTGATATTGTTATATTTATCAATAATTTTCATAGAAATATTAATTTTATTTTGATTTTGAGTCATAAAAGTTTCAATTATATTTTTGGCATTTTCTTTATATTTTTCAGTAGAAGATTTTAATTGATTTATTTCATTTTCAATATTTTGTAATAAATTATCATGATATTTATTTTGAAATTCTTTGAATTTTTCTTCAATTTTTGATTTATTATTTTCAAATCCATTTGCAGTTTTATAATTTTCAGGGTCATTCAAACTTAAAAATTCATCAATTTTTGGAAATGTTGAAACTTTTAATACAAATAACTTTTTATTTGGATGATTAATGAATTTTGAAGGAGTTTCATAAGTTGAATTGAAATAATTATTGAATTTTGAAGCAGCAACCATAAAATCATAATAATCTTGTAAATCATTGAATTTAACTTTACTCATATCATTAGAATTATTATTAATACCTTGTTCTTTCAATTTTGTATCAATTGAACTTCTGAAAGTTGATTCATTTTGATTACTATTTTCTTGTTGTTGAATCCATTGTTTCAAATTTTCATGAAGCATATGAAATTGAGATTGACGATTTTCATTTTGATTGGTATTAATTAAATGTGAATTTTCAAGTAAAGTTTCAACAACATGTCTTGTACCGTCTTCAAGTTCTTCAGCATTTTGAAGTTCTTTCCACTTTTTAAATAATCTCAATGTATCAATATATTCAAGATTAATATCATCTAACATTTTTTTACCATTTGGTCCAATTGTTGTAAATGTTTCCCAACTTTTTGGAGTGTCTTCAGAAAAAGCATGATTGAATTTATTCAAAGTTGGAATAATTTGAAAATAAATTTTTAAATCATTCAAATCTTTAATTTTCTGAACTTCAGAAGCATCATAATCATCTGGATGTTCAGTCATAAATTTTTGAATTAATGCTTCACGAGCTGCTTTTGTATTTGCATTCAATGTTTTTGATTCTTCAATTTCATCATTTAATTCATCTAATTTTACAGTTGGAATTTCAGTTAATAAATCATCTATTGATGGATATTCTTTTTTCAATTTATGTTTTTCTCTAACTTTTGGTAAATAATCTAATACAAATTCAATTCTTACCAATCTATCTAATAGATTTATATTTTCACCTTGAGATGAAGCGCTAACAAAATTGTTTAAATATTCAAAAGATAATGAATTATAAAAATTGTCTTGTTGTTGTAAAGCAGTTAATTTTTGAATTACTTTGAAAAATCTTGATATTAAATCAACACTATCAAGAGAATCAATATATTGTTGATATTTTTTATAAATTTCTGCATTTTGAGTTAATAATTGAAGTTTTGTGGTTTCAAATACTTTCTTTTTTGTATCTTCATCACCATTTAATTTTGTATATTCTTCAAAAATTTGTTTATCATCTTTTCCTTGAAAATTTTGTTGATTTTTAAATTCACTGCAATTTGTTTCAGAAGCAGGTTGTTTTGTTTTAATCAAATATTTATGAATTTCAATCATTGCTTTCATATACCAATATTTTTGTTGATAACTTTGTTGAGGTAAAAAATCATCAAGTTCAATATTTGAATTTAATTCATCATTATATTCTTTTAATGTTGAATAAGCTTTGAAATAATCATCTAAATCTTTTTGTTGAATATTTTTCAAATCATCATTCGTTAAATCAGTATTTTGATATCTTCTTCTTAAATTTTCAATAGCTGCATTTTTAGAAGTTGAATTTGATTTAAATTTAGTTAATTTATTTTGAATGGAATCATAAAAACTTTTAATATTTTCAACTGCAGCTTCATTAATAAATGATGAAACTTCAAAATTTTGAAAATCATTATTTAATTCTTGATAATTTGAATCATTTTCACCTAATAAATTACGAATTGCATTCAATACTGTTTTGATTTTATCTTTATTGATATCATACAAATATTTGAAAACATAATTTTCATATTCATCTTTTGTATTATAAGGTAATAATTCAGTTATTGAAATATTTGTACCATATTTTGAATTAATTCTACCAAGAAAACCAACTTTCAGAGAATCCAATGATTTTTTATCTTTTGTTTTTTCATCAAAATGTTGTCTCAATTCATAATAAATTTGTTTAGGATTTTTACCTGAATCTCTTTTTTGTTTCCATTGTTCAGCATAATTAACTGCATCTGTATTTGATAAAGCTCTCAAATCTTCAACAATTTTATTATATTCTTTTTCATAATATTGTGAAACTGTATTTTCACAATATTTTGTCAAATCATTTTCAGTACCTTGTAGCATCCAAAATTTAATTGCATCAATATTGAAAGGAACATCAGGATAAGCAGTTTGATAATCTGATAATATTTGTTCAGTTCTAATAAGTCTAACATGTGAATTTGATAAATCATTTAAAAAATTATTTAAATCACTTTCAGAAGTAATTGAATTAACTTTATCATCAATTTTTGAAAGTTGTGAAAACCAAGAATTTTCATTTTTAAATTCATTTATTGTATTTTGTTTAGTTATCTCAAAAGTTGAATTTTTAACAGGAACACTCATAACACCATTTGATTTTGTAGAAGGAACAAGAGGATTTTTAATTGTTGTTGAAGGATATTTTGATAAAACAGCTTTTTCAATTGAATCTTTAACCAAATTATGAATTTTGACATTCTGTAAAGGAACTGAATTTTCTGGGTTTTCTTTTGGTGCTTGTGATTTAGTTTTCAAAATTGGTTGAGAAACAACATTTGATATTGGATTTTGTTGTGGTTGGAATTGTCTTAAGAAATTATTTGTGTATGGCAAAGGATTTTGACCTAATTGATTTCTTTCTTCTTGTGATAATTCAGTTCGAAAAGGTGCAATATCTGCAATATTATTGAGAGTTTTATATTCATTAATTTGTGAAAGATAAAATTGTTCAGAATTTGATTCACCTTTTTTAGTATTTGTTGCTTGTTGTAATTGTGAATAATCTGAAAAAAGTGGTTGATTATTTTTGATATGAAAATAATAAAACAAAATTTCATTATTTAATTGACAAATCCAATCTTTCAAATCAAATAAATGACTTGAAAAATCTAAAACACTTGGTCCTGAATTTGCAAATAATTTATTCAAAAATTTAACTATTGGATAAGATAATAAATAACTTGGAATTGAATGAATATCACCACCAAATCGACCATTTATTTGTTCTTTTGTTTGTAAAGAATCTTCATTTCTTTCAAATTTGTTATGATATTCTTGATAAAATTGATAATAATCATCACATAATTTTTCAATGATTCTATTTGGAAATTTCATATTCATTGAATACATTGAATAACTATAATCAATAATCCATTTGAAATCTTTTTCAGAAAAAATTGTTTGTTGTTGTTGTTGATTATTTTCAATTGAATTCATAACTTGTTGATTTGTTTGTGGATTACTTTCAGGTAAAATTGCATTTTGACAACGTTGATTAATTTTGATAAAAACATCTTTCCAAGAATTTTTATAATCTTTTTGAGTTTCTGACATTAACGTATTGACTTGAGAAATTGGATTATTTTGAATTAATGACTCATAATATCTTGCAATTACAGAATATGCATGAAATAGACTTTCATCTGAAATTGAATCATTTTGTGAAAATAATTGTTGAATTGTTTTTGTTGTGAAAACTTGTTGAGGGTTTGAAACCAATATATTGAATAAAACTGCAATTGGGAATAATTTAACAAATCTATTATAACCTAACAAATCATCTTCAAAAATTTGATGTGCATCAGACCAAAAAGTCATATTTACAAGTTCTGGAATTAAATTTCTAAACTCATCAATGATTACAAGATAATATTCATTTTCATCTTGAATTTGATTATTTGATTGAGCAGAATAAATTCGACCAAATAATGAAACAGCTTCAGAAAAAAGTTCTCGTTTTTTGCTTTGAAAAATTGACCAATCTCTTGATAAATTTTGTTTTTCCCAATTCTCTGAATTAGGAGTTGGTTGAGTTGGTTGAGTTGGTTGAGTTGGTTGTTGAGTTGGTTGAGTTGGTTGTTGATTCAAAAGATTCTGAACATCCAAAGGATTATTTGAATTTTGAGTTGGTTGAGTTGGTTGTTGAGTTGGTTGAGAAACTGGTTGAATATTTTGAATTGATTGTTGGTCTGTTTGAGTTGGATGATGATTCAAAAGATTTTGAACATCCAAAGGATTATTTGAATTTTGAATTGTTTGTTGGTCAGAAGCAATTTGTTGATTTTCTTGAGTTTGATGTTGAATTCTATTCAATAATTCATTTGGAGTGGTATTGAATTTTTTTGCAATTTCATTCCAAACAGTTTGAATATTTTGAAATCGATTCAACATTGCAAAAAATGAAATTGGTGGAGCTAAATTTGAATTGTAAAATATAAATAATTGACCTGTTTGAGAGCAAAGTTGTTCATCGGATAAAATTGTGGATGCAGAATTTAATAATTTTGATAATTGTGTCATATCTGGGCAATAATTCCAGAAAATATCACCAATTTTATCATCATCATTGAAATATTTCTGAAGAACTTGATACATATTTGAGAGATTTTCATTCATACGAGGTTGAGAAATATATTGATTAAATAATTCAATTTGATTGTATGCATTATCAAGATTACCAAATTTGATAAAACAATCTATAATTGAAATATTATTAGAATTGACATTCATAATATTATAACTTTTCATATTGAAATACAATTTATCACAATATTCACGGAACTTTCTAATTTTATCAGTTTCAGCCCCTGAAATATCGATATCATCATCTTTTATTTGAATATTTTCCCATTTTTTGAAAGTTGAATAAATATTTTGAATAACATTAAATTTTTCTTGTGGAGAACCTTGATTTGAATTTAAATATATATCAATTTGAGTGGGTTTTTCATCTTTATTATATAACCAACATAATTCAATATATGATTTCATTTGTTGTAGTAAAATCATTGGGTCTTGAGGAGGTGGTGAATCAATACTTAATAATTGAATTTTCCTTGAATTTCTCTTTTTTGGTTGAACAATTACTTCTTGAGCAGTAATATGAGAACCTCTATTATTCAAAATATTATTAATTGAAGTTGAATTATTAAAATTTGAATAATAATTTTTAATCAAATTTGAATTTTGAGTTGAAACATTAATACCATTTCTATTAAATTCATTAATGAAAAATTGAATTAAATCATCAAAACTATTATTGTGTGAAAGAACCATATCTTGAAAAGGAATTTTTTGAGAAGGTTGAAAAGCTTCACAATATTTTTTGTAAAGAAGGAATGCAATAAAGTATTTAATTATATTTGTTGGTTCATTTTGATAAACTGACCAAGCAGCAAAAGTAATTAAAAAATTGTCAGATTTCAATTCTTCTACTGAATAAGTTTCTCTTATTTCTTTTTCGAATTGAGAACATTGTTTTATATAATTTATTGATTTATCTAAAAATTGATTAGCTTGAGAAAAATCATTATTAAAATTCTTTGATATTGGTTGAATTGAATCATTCAAATAATTCATTGCATCATCATAATTTGGGGTTTGTACAACAATAGAATATAATTCAATTATTTTTCTAACCATTTTCCAAAAATCATGAAATTGTTCTGGAGTTTTTGAAGTTCCTGTATAAAATGTTTCAATAAATAACGCAATATTTTGAATATAATTAGGATTATTTTCTTGTAAACCTAACAAATTATTAATTTTCAATACTGAAGGTAAAGCAATTAAAATGTCTATAGAAGGAGTATAATTTTCACGATTATCTGCTTGAGAAGTTTGAATAAAATTTTCTTGATTAAATTCAATACCGTGTGAATTGAAATAAGATTGAATATCATTCATTTCATCAGGATATTTTGAATTCATCCAATTCCATGCATTTTGAAAATCTTCTAAAGTCATTTTTTTGTTTAAAAATAATTAAAAAATAATTAAAAATTTGAATTTATAATACAAAACAAAAATAAAAATATTTAAAAATTAAATTAGTTTATTGAAAAACTTTGAAAATTATTAATTAAGTTTGATTCAAGATATTGAAGATTTGTTGGAGCTGAGAAAGATTTCCTTGAATCTCTTGAATCTTCTTCTTTCGTTCTTCAATTTCTCTTCTCTTGAGTTCAATTTGGTTCTTCAAGTCTTGAATACCGTTCTCAAAGTTGGATATTTCATCATTCAATCCTTGAATATGGGTTCTGAGCTCTTTTTCATTTTCTTTCATCAAATTTGGATTTGAATGAATTATCTTGGTCAATTTTTTCACCATATCCAACAATTCGTTCTTGGTTTTCTTTGCCTCTTCCACAACTTCTTTTTGTTGAACAACTTTTTTCTCAGCTTCTTCATTTTGGGATTGAAGTTGTTTGGTAGCATTGAGAACTTCTTCTTCATTCTCTTTTGGACTAATTTGTGGAACTGGGAGAACTTTTTGTGGAACTGGGAGAGACATTGTGAAATTCCAATCCTTTAGGTCTTCGTCGTTATCAAAATTCATGAATCTCATTGAAACTTCTTTTGAGAGCAGATTCATGAATTCTTTACCTCTTTTGCTGAGACAAATATTGTTGTAATAGAAAACAGAAACGGATTGAATCACTAATCCAAAAACGTATTTCCAGAGATTTCCAATGTGGTTTAAGTGCTTTTGTCTTTCATCGAATAGTTTTCCTTCAAATGAATCGACCATAATTTGGCAATTGTCTAGCAAAGGGTACATTTGAGCTCCTTCAATTGTTCCATTGACTACTTCTTCTTTAACAATTTTGTTCAGGTAAGTTATCAAATAAACGTATTCATCTTTAATCATGGGACCTTCTTTTTCAAGATTACTGAAATATAACTGAACTTTTTCTTTGAATTCATCACAACTTTGGAACCTTTGACCTGAACATTTTCTGAGTACAATTGGATTTTTCACACCTTTGATATCTCTTGGACTGAATACTACATTTGGTTCAATAATTCTTTGTGGAACTTTCAATGGAACGAATTCTTGTCTCTGAAACGGTTCTGGAACGGATTTTGCTACTTCTTGGGCTTTGGAATTCAATACTTTTCTATTTTCAACTTGTTTCATAACTTGAGCATGGAAATCTCTACCTTTAGGAACTTTTTCTGTACTTGTCAACAATGGCTTTTCTGAACTGGAACTGGAACTGGAACTTGAACTGGAACTGAAAATTGTGGAGCCATTGTTGTTTTCTTGGGTCATGTTGTTTGGGAACATCGGAATTAAAAAATGAAGTGATTGGAATAATTTTTGCTTCTCGCTAATTTCATCGAAGGATAAAATTTGTCCGACCAAATTCTCCAATAGAAAATTGAATAAATAAATTGTCCGACCAAATTCTCCAATAGAAATCCATTCAATAGATTAATAGCGGGAAACAAATAACTTCTCAATCCATTCAATAGATTAATAGCGGGAAACAATTAACTTCTCAATCCATTCAATAGATTAATAGCGGGAAACAAATAACTTCTCAATCCATTCAATA
>CAJTRF010000020.1 GCA_910578525.1 uncultured Mycoplasmatales bacterium
TTTTTAAACAAGTTGGTTCAAATTGATTTAAAATACTTAAATCACCACTCAAATATAAATTGTAAGGAATAATTGATAATCTTTTATCAAAAGCAATATAAAATTTACCATCTAATGAGTTTCCATCAGCATCATCAATTGACCTTGTAGCTATCAAAGTTGTATCATTAATTGTACAATATTTATTGAGTTGGTCATAAATTATAACAGGACATAAAATTTGATTATTTTTGGTTGAAATATAAAATTCTTTAATATATTTACCATTTGAATCATAAATGACATTTTTTCTTAAAACAATTTTGAATATTGGTCTATTGAAAGATAAGAATTGTTGTTTTCTATTATTTGGAATATCAATAACTAATAAATTACATTCAAGACCATTTATTGTTTCACTTTTATGAGAAATATATTTGTTTTCAATAAAGAAATCATTTATTCCTGGTTGAATTGTGAAATTTGATTCACCAGAAGGTTGAATTTCAGTTATTTTATTTGAAATAATTGAATCTATTTCTGAATTTTTAACAAAATCATTTGTATCAATTTTTTCAATCTTTTGTTTTGTCAAATAATCATTTTCTAATATTTGATAAGCTAACATTTTGAATGGGAATTTCAATGAATTACGATAATTTTCACAAATTTCTAAAACAACTGAAATTGATGGTAAAGCTTTTTCAGGATTAATCCAATTATCTTCAAATTTTGAAGAATCTAACAAATTTTCATTTTTTGAATCACACCAATCAATTAAAGGTTTCAATTTATTTTTATCCTCAATATCTAATTGAACACTTCTAACTTTTGGTCCAACAATTCCGATTTGATACAAATCAAAAAAATCTTCAGGAAGTGTTATATTTGGAAACTCATCAATGACTCTACCACATAAATTACATATTCTCTCCATCCAAGTTTCTTGATAAGGGAAATTTTCTGGGAGAGATGTTTGAGAGACCAACCATCTCAAATTTTCCATATAACGGTCAAGATTTGATTGTCCAATCAATCTTTGAGCACTTCCACCAGATTCAATTAAAATATTGCTTGGGTCAATAATTTCACCTGGAAGAGGTGGATGTGGTACTGAATTTGGTTCTTTTGGAATATATATAAGTTCTTGTAAATCATCTTGTTCACCAAAAATCCATCTTTGAATTGTATTTGAAATATCCGTCTTTTTGATTTGGTCAATAGCTCTATTGCCAAAATCAATAACATTTGGATTCAATAATAAACCTGTTGCCCCTAAAAAAGTTCCTGCAATTCCAAAACCTAATGCAACATTTGCACGGATTTTGACTTTATTGACTTCTTGTTCTAAATATTGAGTTTTCAAAATTTGAATTGCCATTTCATAATTCAATATATCAACATCTCTTTTAACTCTTTCCATATCAAAATTAATAACATCAACATTATTTGAAACCATATTTAAATCACTTCTCATTGTTGTTATGTTATCGGCTGTTATTATTTTTGAACTAGTGATGTTATAATCTGTATATAAAGTTGTTGCAGCATCAGGTCTTGGTGAAATTTCATAGAATTGATTTTGAATAATATATTGAAATGGATTTGTATTTGAATCCCAATCAAATTGTTCAATTGGTTGAACTAAATTTTTCTTAAAATATAATTCAATATTTTTATTCCCTTTTTCAATTTTTGAATCTTTCCAAGTAAAAGCAACTTGTTCAATACAATCATATTGAGGTTTTAATTCAATATAAGCTCTATCATTTTTAGTAGTTCTTCTAATTCCTAAACTAATAAAAGTTAAAGTATTTGAAGTTAATGAACCATTTTGTGTAATAATTAATTCAACTTTTGCTAAATTTAAATAATTAAATTTTCCACTTGATAAATTTCCAAAAGAGAAATAACAATTTAATAAATCATAACCTTCACAACTTTCTCCATTCAATTTTTTATCAAAATCCCATTTAATATCATATAAATCACCATCTTCTGATTCATCTTTTTTATTTGAAAACCAAATTTTTGTTTTAATTGAACTATTTTCAATAAAATCCATAAAAATTCCTTTATCATTATTTGGAATCAAATTTCTATTTGATTCACAATCTTTCATTAAAATGAAACTACCATGAGCACCATCAGAATTTTGTTTTGAATTATTTTTCTGTAATTTTGAAATTATTTTTCCAGTTAATTTACCTAAACAATTAATACCTTCCCATTGATTCTCAATTGAATTCCATCTTAAAAACCATTCATTTAAAAAACAATAATCTTTGAAAACAAATTCTAATTTATCTGGAATTTCATAATTTGAAGGAATTTTGAAAACCATTTTATAATATTCATTATCTTCAGTAATTATATCTGGCTTATATAAATATAAATTATCTGATTTATGTAATTTCAATGCATTATCGGCTTCAATAATTGAACATTTAATTGCATTATCGGTTTTTAAAGTTGTTGGTTCAAATTGATTATAAATTGCTAATTCACCATTCAAATATAATTTGTAAGGGTCAATTGATAATCTTTTATCAAAAGCAATATAAAATGTATTATATAAAAAAGATTCATCCGCATCACCAATTGCCCTTGAAACTATTGAAGTTGTATCAGTTATAATACAATATTTATTGAGTTGGTCATAAATTATAACTGGACAATGAATTTGATTATTTTTGGTTGAAATATAAAATTCATTGAAATAATGACCTTGTTCATCAAAAATTACTTTCTTTCTTAATACAATTTTGAATATAGGTCGATGATAATTTAAGAATTGTTGTTTTCTTTCTTCTGGAATATCAATAATTAATAAATTACATTCAAGACCATTTATTGTTTCAGTTTTATGAGAAATATATTTATTTTCAATATCAAAATTATTTATTCCTGGAGAAATTGTGAAATATGAATCAAGTTCATCTTTTTTAACAAATTGTGAAAAATATTCAGAAAAAGTGGAATCATTTTCATAAGTATAATACATTTGACATCTACTAGTTAAATCATTAATTTCATTTTGAAATGAATCACTTTCAATTCTAACTTTAAAATTATTTTCTTCTGTTTCAATAATAATTGCATTAATATTTGAATGAAATTCATAAGAATTATTATCAAGTTTTGATATTTCAAAGATATATTGAACATGACTAATATCATCTTCAATTCTATGTAATTCTGAATCGAAAACATAAATTAAAAATCTTGAATATAGATAAGTTTCTGGTATTTCAAATAATAATTTATTCTCTTCAATTTTTGTTAAAGAAAATTTTTCATACCAAGTTGAATAACCAATTGAATATAAAATCATCCAATTCATTGGAGTTTTTGAAATCTTACTTTTTAAAGCTTCACTTAAAATTGAATTCTTACCTAAATATTGAATAACTTCAGAAGCACTTGTTATCAATTCATTTAAATAATAATCATTTTCATAAAAATCATTAAACAATTTTGGTACCTCATCTTCATCATCAGCTAATAATTCAATATCTCTTGTTTCTTTGGGAATTGTTTTACGGTCTAAATAATTTTGTCTTTGTGTATAAATTCTATTCAATTCTTTATAATTTTCATCAATAATTGCACTCAAAACAGAACAAATTTTATTTGTTGTCCAATATTTTGTTTCACTGAAATAATTGCCGATAAATGATAATGGTTGTTTAACATAACAATCACCTGCTTTAAATTCAAAATATCTTTCAAAATTATCTTTGAAACCATTAATTGTTTTCAAAATTGAAAGTTGTTTAGAAACTTCATCTAATGAACAATTTTTCATTGTTTTTTCATCTGGTGAATTAATTTGAATATTTTTATTCAATAATACTTCTTTATTATCAGTTATTTCAATCTTTTCTTTTAAATCATGAATATATTGAACATAATCATTCATATTATTAGTGAAATTATTAATTGAATAGTATTTTGGATTTTCTTCTGATTCTTCTTTTGTTTCATCAAATTCTGGATTTTTCATAAAAATATTGCTATCACAATACAAATCTGATAATATTCTAGCTTTTAATTGTTTTGTTTTATCAAATCTAGCAACTTCATCAATTGAAATTGAATTACAAACAATATTTCCATTTATTGAACTATCACCACCACTTGAACCACCACTTGAACCTCCTCCTCCTAAAATTGATGTATTATAAAAAGCATAATTTGTGGCATTTTCTTTAGTAATGATACCTGTCATTTGAATACAAAAATAAAAAAATGTTCTTTTTAGTAAATCAATTTCAAGAATAATACAAAATTGTCTGGACAAATAACTTGACCAATTGCATTTGTGAACCAAATATGAAAATGAGTTTTTGTATTAATCATTTCATATTTTCTATTATCATCTGGTGGAACAACATTTGCATACCAAATCAATCCATCACAAAAATCATCTCTTGGTATAAAATCACAATGAATTTCAGTTTCTCCATCAATATAACCATCACAAGTTGCTCTACAATATTGAAAAACAACATATTTTTGACGTTTAGATTGAATAAAAGCACTTGGAAAATTAAATTTAAATTTCTTAGTATTCAAATCATATTGAAAAGTTTTCTTAGGATAATTATTATTATAATAATCAACTAATACTCTTAAATTATTTAACTTTTTCAATTCTTCTGGAGTTAAATCATCAAGATTTGTGATGACTTTAAAATCAATTAATTCAGGATTGAAATGTGGATGAAATAATTCAATTTTATTTCCCCAAAAAGTTTGAATTTCTTCTAACGTTTTCCAACCTCTAATTGGATAATAAGTTTTTCTAGTAGGTGGTTCATAATATTCAATTGGTTGAGTAAAATTGACAACTGGTCTAGTCATTTTAAATATTCAATAAAAAAATACTCAATTTTTTTTTTAATTGTATCCTTCTGGAATACCTAAATGATAATATTTGACACCATCTTGAATTGACCAAGTCCAATAGGTATCTGAACAAATCCACATTTCTGGAGCAGGTGGATGATGATTTTTCAAATCCCAAGTCAATTTTTTACCATCATAAGTTGATGCCAATCTTGGATTATAATAAGAATCTAATTCATTTGAATAAATTGGGCTTCCTTTGAATTGAACAGTAATTGAATGAGTACCTGTATCAATTCCATCAAATACATAACCTGCATTCCCTCTTTCCAATTGAAAATTGATACCAAAATTAGTATTATCAGTACCAATCCACCTTCTTCTTTGACCTCTTGGTTTCAAATCTCCATTTCCTTCACCATCTTGATAGAATCTATGAAAAGCATCATTCAAAGGTGTATCAATTGACCTCATATATTCTTCTGTTGCTTCAATTGGACCATCTAATTCATTTGCCATCAATTGATATTGAACAAATCTACCTCCAAATGTGTCTTCAAATTCCATATCTGGATACAATTTCTTATTAACAAATAATTGACATTTTTCATACATAATGTTCTGAAAAACTGTACAATCTAACGTACTTCTTGGAAACATCATTGTAATATTTGTAGCATTATGTAAAGGAATTGATTTTGATAAAGTTGAGAAACCATTTGCTGAAGGTGAATTTTCAAATATATGTCTTGTCAATTCTTGAGCAGGAATAATAATTGGATTTTCTAAAGATGACATCAAACCTTCAATTACTTCTTGTGTGATACCAAAACCAGCACAATTTGTACGAGCCATTGAAATATGACCTGAATTTGCAACAACTGATAACGTTCTTTCTTCACAAGACCAAACCGTTAATTTATCTGTTAAAAAATCACCAGAACCAAGAACTTTATCTAACGGTCTATCTCTCAAATCTTCAACACCGTTAGAATCTTTAACACTTACAACAATTTGAGAAGGATTTCCAAGTTGAGTGAAATTGGTTGTGATTGGTACGAAAGGAGGAGCATCATGAACCGTTGGAATTTTTGTGGGTTCTTTTTCTGTGTAATCAGCATCACCATCAACATTGAGTGCTTGTTCCTCTATTTCGTCTTGCTTTTTGACTTCTTCAGTCAAATCACATCCCCAGAATTTTTGAACGTCTGCAATTGCTTTTGGAGGAACTTGACACCAAACTAAAGCTTCTAATGACGTTTTGACTTCTTCTTCAATTTCTCCCAAAATTCTATTTGGATACAATCTCCAAGCTTGTAAAACTAATTGGTCAGTGAATGGAATAACTAATTCAAATTGAACTTTAACGGATTTTCCTCCTTGGAATTTTGATAAAGGTACATAAACTCCACAAACATTTGGCATATAATTTGAAACATCTTCCCACAAACTATGTGCATGAGGTGCAGATTTCTTTACATCTCTTGGTCTGATGACATTGTATGCATAAGATTCTCGAATTGCTTCAGTTTGAGCATAATCAACTAATTGACCATCAATGAAAAATCTAATTTCAGAGAATAATTCAACAGCATCTTTAAATCCAATGAAAATTTGATTTAAATCATTATAATCTTTCTTAAATGCAGCTTCCTCAATTGGTTTATCAAATTTAACTCTAAATTCAATTTTCATATTAATAAAACCTTTTTCAATTTGACTAATTGTATGAGCAGAATGAGTTAATCTCATTTTTGTTTTCAAACCTAAAGCCATTGGAGGGTCTTTATCTCTGAATTCTTCACAAACAAATGAAAATGTATGGTCTCCACCATTTTTCTGAACTAATGAACGTAATTCATTATCAAAGAAATTCAAAATATCACCTTCATCATTACCTGAATTTTTCAATTGAACGTTTTGGAATGTCATTTATTTTTTTTTTAAATAGAAGAAAAAAAATAAAAAATTATTTTTAAAAACCTTTTTTAATTATAACCACTTGGAATTCCATATTGATAATATTTGACACCATCTTGAATTGACCAAACCCAATAAGTTGTTTGAGATAACCACATTTCTGGAGGAGGTGGATGAATATCTTCATTTATTTCAATATCAAATATAACATTTTGGTGGTCAACTTTTTCTTTGATTTCTGGATAATAATATGAATCATCTTCACCTTGAAATCTTGGTTGTCCTTTAAATTGAATAATTATTGGATTTTCATTTGATTGAATACCATCAAAAGTATAACCACAATTTCCTCTTTCAATTTGAAAATTCATTTGAAAACTTGTATTATCTGTGATTGTATTTAATCTATCTCCAGCAGGAGGTTTATCAGTATTTGGGTCATTTGTTTCTGAAAATATTCTTTTTGAATCATTCAATGGTAAACAAATTGAATTAATAAATTCATCTGTTGCTTCAATTGGTCCATCTAATTGATTTGACATTAATTGATAATTTAAAAATCTACCGTCCCAAGTTGTTTCAAACATTGTGTCTGGATATAATCTTTGACCAACAAATAATTGACAATTTTCATACATTATATTTTGAAAAACTGTACAATCATTTGAATGTCTTGGAAACATCATTGAAATCTTTGAAACATTATTCAAAGGTAAAGTTTTTGCCAAATGAGTAAAACCATTTTTTTCAGCTCTTTGGTCAAATACAATTCTTTTAATTTCTTGAGTTGGAATTATTAAAGGTTCTTCAAAAGTTGACATTAAATTTTGTTCAACATCATTTTTCAATCCAAAACCACAACAATTTGAACGAGCTATTTGAATCCTACCTCCTTCACAATTTAATTTAGCAAAACCAACTTGCCAATAATTATAATGATTTTGTTTTACATCAGAATATTTGAGTGGACCTAATTTTGATGTTATATAATTATCATAATTTTTATTCCAAGACAATTCATCGTCTCCTTGATGTGGTTTTGAAATTTCTTCAATTGAACGAATAATTTTTGCATAATTACCAATTTGAGTAAAATGTTGAGTAAATGGAATAAAATCAGGAAATTCAATCATATTTTCCCAATCATTAATTAAACATAATTTTCTTTTTTTCTCACAAACATTCTTAGGTGAAACAAAACACCAAACTAAAGCATCTAATGACGTTTTGACTTCTTCTTCAATTTCTCCCAAAATTCTATTTGGATACAATTGCCAAGAATGAATTGCTAATTGGTCAGTAAATGGAATTATTAATTCTAATTGAACTTTAACTTTCTTTGAATTAATTAATTCAACTAATGGAACATAAACTCCACAAACATTTGATGAAAAATTCTGAACATCTTCCCATAAAGAATGTGAATTTATTGAATTTTTCTTAACATTTTTTGGTCTAATTGAATTATAAGCAAATGATTCTCTAATTGCATCATTTTGAGCATAATCAATTAATTGTTCATCAATATAAAATCGAATTTCTGAAAAGAATTCAACAGCATTTTTAAAACCTACAAATATTTGATAAAATTCATTTGGGTCATTAATTTTTCCTTTGATTGAATGTAAATAATTCAATGATAAAATTAAATCTAAAGTGATATTTATAAAACCTTTTTCAATTTGACTAATTGAATGAGTTGGATTTGTTAATTTAATTTTTGTTTTTAAACCAACATTCATTGGAGGGTCTTGAACATGAAAATCTTCTGTAATCATTGAAAAAGTATTATCACCTCCATTTTTTGAAATATAATTTCTTAAAGTATTATTGAAATAATTTAATATATCACCTTCTTTATTTAAATTTTTTATGATAGCGTTTGAAAAACTCATTTTTTTTTAATTAAAGATTAAAAAAAGAAAGAAATTTTTTTTCTCTCTTAAAAAAAATGGGTTTCGGTCATTTCTTTAAAATGATTAGTAAATTTGCAAAAACGGCTTTACCAATAATTGATTCAGCTGCTCAATTTATTGCAAAAAAAGTTGCACCAGTTGTTGAAGATTTAGGTTCATCAATTTCTAATAAAAATTCAAAATGGGGTCAAGGACTTCAAAAATTTGGTCAAACAATGGAAAATGTTGGTAATAATATTCATAAATGGTACTCAAGAAGTCCTCAAGAAAATTTGAAAGGTCTTCAGATAAAAGGTGGTTAAGAATACATTTTCATTTCAATTTCTTTATCAATTGGAGGTATTGTTTCATTTTGTATAAATATTGAAGTCTTTATTAAATTCAATAATAGATTCAATGATTCAATTATCAATAGACTACTTAATAAGAAATTAGTTAATGACATTTTTTTATTTTAAAATAAAATAATATATTTTATTTTTTATTAAATGGAAATTAAAATTATTGAACCAATTAAAAATTATTCAAAAGTTTTTAATACTCCAGAGGAATTCAATTCATTCTATACAAAAAATAAAGAAGAGATGAATTTAATGACTACTCACAAATTAAACAAAATGTATTTCATTGAAGGATATAGAATTACAAAAATAAAAGGTGTTTTAATGTTAAAAAAGTGGGATGATAAAGATAAAAATGAAAATGAAGATGAATTGAATGAATTTAAAAATAATTTGAAAAATAAAGATATTGAAATAAATTCTATCAAAGATGGTTTATCATATTATCAAAATAAATTGAAAGAAGTTAAAGAAGAAATAAATTCTATCAAAGATAAATTGAATGAATTTAAAGAAGAAATGAAAAAAGAATTAAAACAAATTAAAGAAACTATAAATTCAATTATTACAGTTTTGAATGGAGAACAATGAAAAAAAATTTATTCTAATCTTAAGAAAGTTTCACCACCATCAGTAATTTGAACTACTAAAAATGGATGTGCATCTTTATTTTGTTGACGATAAGAAACCATATCTAAACACAATTGATAGAATTCTTCCCAACTTAAATTTGAAGCAGATTGATTGAAAATATAATGTAATTGTTGTTTATTGAAACAAGGGAAAATCATTAAAGTTGTTATTTCATTTTTAATAAATGGTTTGATACCTTTCCATCCTTGAATTAATAAGAAATAAGAAATATTTGTATGTCTACATCTTTTAATTTGTTGACTGAAAAAGTTTTCTTCGTTTGAAAATAATTTTGAATTACTAATATCATCAAATAATACAATTGAATGTAAATAATTTCTTTCAAAATCTTCAACATGTAATACATCAAACATTTGATATTTTTGAGTGTCATCCATTAATTCTTCTAATCCTTCTCTTTTCACTTGATAATATAAATTCTTTGCATCAATTAATTCTTGAATACAACTTTCACTATCTTCTTCAGAAACAGTTATATAAGGAATTTTCAATAAATCTTTCAAAGATTGAAAGCTTCTATCATTTTCATCACCATTTTTAGTAATATAAATTAATAAATGATGTGTATTCAATTGACTGATTTTAATAATTTCTTCTAAAGCAATAACGGTTTTTCCGAAACTTTGTTTACCAACAATAACATTCACAGAATTGTATTTAATTAAAATATCTGGATGTATTTCATTTATTAAAGCTCCTTCAACATGTTTCTTCGAAGTTCTCAATTTATCTTTAATTTCTTGTTTTATTTTTGTAAGGTTCTTATTTTTTGAAGACATTTAAATTTTTTTAAAAAAGTTAAATCATTTAAACATAATGAGGAGTAATTGGATTAATTATTGGAAAACCATTATTCAAAGAATCAGAATGATTTACAATATGAGGTGTAATTGGATTAATTATTGGAATATCATAAGGATTTGAATTATTTGTGGTTTTCACAGATTTTGAATTATTTTCTGTTGGAGTTTGAGTTCTATTATTCTGAACATCAACCATTGCATGAGTCAATAATGAATGATAATATGTTCTATCATCACGATGTTGTGCAATATTTTCATCAACTGTTGCCATCAATTCATTTTTATATGCTGGTGTCTTTTTAGCTTTATTAATATCTTTTTGAGTTGTTAAATTCAATTTATCATAAACTTTTTGAATAATTTCATTTTGCCAAATTTCTGACATTGCTTTATTCAATAATCCCATTTGTTGAAGTTTATCAGCATTATTCAATCCCATTTCTGTTAATGCAGTGTTTTTGGCTGAAAATACTTTCTTTTTGAATTTTGAATAAGCAGAATTTCCATTTGAAGATTCAATTTGGTCTCTCTTTTTCATAGAATTACTAATTTTTGTAGTGAAACCATTGATATAAACTGGTGAATTTTTTTCATTCAAAATTAAGATATCAGGTATTCCATCACCATTAATATCTGTGAAATTATTTGCATCAATTGGACCATTTGGATTAATTAAATTCAAATGCCATTTCTTAGCTTTTGTTGAATTATGTTTTGCAACCATTTCTGCTGCTCCATTTGGTGTTGAAGCTTTTTTACTGAATTTGATATCTCTATTCATTCCTAACAAAACTCTTGATAATTCATTCATTCCTGATTTGCTTTTAACTTTTTGTGAAGAATTTTTAATTTTTTTGATTTGAACTTTATCATTTGAATTATTTAAAAGTGTATCAATTGAAGATGCATTCAACATATTATCTATTGAATATGGATTTGATTTCTTAATTTTTTTCACTTTAACTGATGAATTTGGTTTTGGTTCAACAGTTGGATTCAAA
>CAJTRF010000021.1 GCA_910578525.1 uncultured Mycoplasmatales bacterium
AGCATAAGAAAAATCGAAATGATTGGTATAATATTTACCGACTTTTGGTAATTCTTACAAATCGATATTTCCCAAGGCAACAAAATTCATAAATAAACAAACATTTTTTTGAAAATCATTTTTTTGAAATCATTTATGAGAAATCATTTTTTAAATTAACTTTTTATTTTTTGTTCAAATCGCACTATAATGGCAAATAAAGGAAAACGCGCTAATTATAGAACTACACCACCTTTACCATTCCAAGGCAATAAATCAATAGGAAGAAAGAAATTTATTGACATCATTAAACGAATAAAAGATGGAGAAAACAAGATTTATGTTGACTTATTTGGAGGCTCTTTTTATCTTTCATATTTGATACATCAGATATATCCAAATGCTAGAATAATTTGTAACGATTTTGATAATTATATGCAGAGACTTTGTGAAATTCCAAGCACACAAGAATTAATTAGAAAAATTAGAGAAGTTGTTGTTGAACCTAGAAACAAGAAAATTACCCCAGAAACAAAGGCAAAAATTGATGAAATAATTAAACATCACGAAGGATTTATTGACTTAATAACTTTATCAAGTAATTTGTTATATTCTTCTTATACACTTACTGATATGATAGAATTTTTAAACCATGAATATTATAACATTTTAGTTAAAATTGATTATGACCCAAATATTAATGATTATATTGAAGGAATCGAATTTAGGCAATGTGATTGGAAGATATTATTTGATGAATTTAAAGAATTGCAAAATGTCGTTTTTATAGCAGACCCACCTTATTTATACACAGATAGAAGAGGCTACCAACATCCATCACAAGATAACTGGGATATAGCAACAAGTTTGAAAGTTCTTGAAGTTATGACAACTAATGGATATATTTATTACTGCACAACAAAAGCTGGAACTATTGATTTTATTAACTTTTTATTAAGCGAAGCCCATTATATTGATAGTTTTGAAACAGTTGATATAAAACGAGGACATATTAATAAAAAATGCAAGGGAAATAGTGAATTTTTACTTTATAGATTGGATTTAGAAAATGAAAAAGAAGAAGTTGAAAAACCACCAAAAAGGCCACCTAAAAGGTCATCAAAAAGAATTAATTCAAAAGCTAATTTTGAACCATTTTTTGACGCACAAATTATACATAATGAAGAAGAAGAAGAAAAGGAAGATGTTGAATTTAATGAAGAAATTCTTGATAATGATGATGATGATAATGATGATGATGATGATAATGATGATGATGATGATGAAATTTATGATGAAGGTGAAGATTTTGACGCTAGTGAAAATGAAGAAATTTTAGTACAAGTTTATAATCCAGAAAAAGGAACCACAACGATTGAAAAAATGAAAATTAATGATTTAATTTTACCAGAAAATTGAATAAAACAAGTGCCAAGGTATTCCACTTCATTTTTTTATTATGCATCCAATTCAACACAAACGACAAATAAAAGCTCATGAACGTTTCGTTTGGAGAAGATTGATTTTCAAACATATGAAACATGATGCTGATGAAATAGAAAAGTTGGAACTTCAAGTAATGGAACTTGAAATTGACAAAAACAATTTAACTAAGAAGCTTGAAAAAAATGGCTTTGAACTAATTAAAGCAGATAAAAAAATAAAAGATTTGCAAGAAGAAAATGCAAAATTAAAAGAGTTAGATTTAATGACACAAATTCTAAATGTTTACAATCCCGATGAAGATTCTTGTGAAATTAAATGGTTCGACAGATTTAGTGATTTATTAGAAGAAATAAATATTATTCCTCCAGTTCTTTAAATAAATCATTTTATCTATAATATTTTAATTTAGATAATTTAATTGATGAAAATAAAGACCATTCTGGAAATTCCATCGAGTCTTTTTCATAAAAATATTCAGCTGGTTTATTATCCATATCAAATATAAAATTTTCTTCTTTAAAACTTTGAAGTAATTTGTTTATATTTTCTGGATTTAATGGTGAAGAATGCCATTCCCCACCAACATTATATTGCAATTTATATTGTGCTACTTCTATATTTGAAAATATATTTTTAAAAAAGTTTGTTAAAAGAGGGAAAATCATTCGTTTTCCTTCATCTGTTAATAAATCAAAATCTATTTGCCAATCTGTTGGATTATCTTTTAATTTACCCATTATTTTATTTACAATTTCTTTTTGCTTATTTATAGGTGTGCCAGTAAAATATTGTTTATAAGAAACTCTTCTTTTTATTATTTCGCTTAAGGCATCACTATCATCTCGTGCTAATTTATTTTTTTGTAATAAACTTTTAACTTTTTCAAACATTTCATTATCATTCAATTGATATTTCACAGGAGATTTCGGAGCAGCTTGATTTAAACCTTTGCAAAACCAATATATAGCTTCTGAGTTATTAATGTTTCCATCATAATTTGTTTTTTTCAAACCAGATTTAATTTGTGAAATTATATCTTGTCTTGCTTTATTTGTATCATTATTATTTTGTTTTAAAAAATCTGTAAAAATAGCTGGTTCTTTATATAAAAGGTCAAAAATAGAAATTAATCTTTCATTTGTTAAATCTTCAAATCTAGTCATAATTTTGAAATAAAAAAACATTTATTTAAAATCATTTTACGAAAATCATTTTTAAATTAAATTTAAATGTCGAATCTAAATGATTTAAATTTAGAAGGATACTTGAATGGTACAATTCAAATGCCTACAATGGAATCGAATCTTGGTGATATAATTACTGACGAAGAATGGAAAAAACAAAATGAAGAAGAAAAAAAGAGAAAAGCAGAAGAAGAAAAAAAGAGAAAAGCAGAAGAAGCAAAAGAAGAAAACAAAACAGAAGAAACCAAAGAAGAAGAACCTAAAGTTATTCAACCAGCAGAACAAAGAGTAGAAGATAAAAGTGAATATGAAATTTATAAAGATACCCCAGAACCTGGAGAAAACTATTTTACTTTTATAAATTCTGAAGGTATACTACATATCCACTCAGATGAATATAAAGACCAATATTTATCAGACGAAATGATACAACAAATTAAATATGAAATATTTCAATTTGAAGGAGCTGGCCATTTTAATTCTCTATTGGAAACCCAATTTGTGGTGTGTTATAGAATTTTTAATTTGGAGTATAATCAAGGAGATTTGAATGCACGGTTAGATTTTGCGAAAGAACAATTAGATTCAAATTATAATGCTAAAGCTATAGATATGTTTTCGAAAGCAATTGATTTTTGTCTTTATATGAGAAAAGGATTTGAAAAAATAAATGAAGCATTTAAAGGTCTAACTCTTTCACCAGCAAATGTTTCTATTGAAATTGTAAAAGATTGTATACCAGAATTAGATATTGATACAGTTATTAAATGTTTCCCAGATTTCTTCTATAATTATGAAACAGCATTAAATGAAATAATAGATGATATTTCATTAATTCCAGAAATTACAGATGAAAATTCTTTAAGCGAATACTTAAATGATTTGATTCTTAAGAATTTACCAACTTATTTAGAAAATTCGAAAAATCCAGTTAAAACTTTTAGAGGTTTTATTAAACAAATACAGGTCTCTGTAGTTCAGAAATATATAAAAGATAATCATTTACTCGATAGAAATTTGCATACTGATGACCAATTAACACGTGCACAAGTACTTAAAGGTCAAACTGAATTTGAAAAAAAGAACGATATTAGAGCACAATTAAAAGCCTATTATAAACAATATCAATGGAGTGATTGGGAAAAAGGTTTAGAAGAACAAGTAGATTATTGGTATGATAATTATGGAAAAAGAGAAGATTTATGGGAACTTATGGATAAATATTTTAAACAAAGAGGTGTTTGGGGAACAGAGGAAGATATATTAACTGCACCTCAAAAGACAGAATTAGCGAATTTACTTGTAGATATGAAACAAAAATTAGGTGAAAAAATTTCTACTAAAGATGCAACTGCTGAAATTGACAACACCTATTTGCCTAAATATAAATCATTTGATAAAATAAAAGTTGGAATTAGAGAAGAATTCGAATTAGAAGAAAAAAATATTACAGATAAAATCCAAAGTGTTGTTAAAGATATTCTTGAAGTACAAAATGGAACTAAACCAAATGATTCAGAAGTTAAAAATTATATGCAACAATTTTTAGGAGATATTGAAAAATTAACTGATAAATTATCGAAAGCGCAAGAATTATTTGAAGATACAAATACAAAATCAGATAAGATAGGGGAGATTTTTGAAAATAATTATAATCATGAATTTATTCGGCAGTTTTTTCAAGTAAGTGAAGAAGAACAAACAATTATTAATCAAAGATTTTATGATTTAAAACAAGAGAAAAAAAGTGGATTAGAAGAATTTTTAAAGAAAGAACGTGAATGTATTGGAGAAATAGAAAAAATATATAGTAATTATAAAGAATCTGTTATTATAAAAGAACGACCATTTAATTTAACATCTTATTTCAAAGCAGCTCAATATGATTTTTCAGATGTTTTAAAATATGTTCAATCAATTGATGAGAAATTAATAACTTTATGTAATTATAGTTTAAAATTGTACAAAAATATTGAAAGTTCTTTTAAAGGTAAAAACCAAGCAAATTTAGAAGGACAAGCAAAAATAATTCAAGAAAAAATTAATATTGCAGAACAACATAAAGATACTTTATTTATGGATGATAAAGTTGAAAAAATATTTAGTCTTAATAATCAAGACAAGTTCTTTACAAAAGAAGAAATTGCAGGCCATTGTAATTCAAAAGATGAAGTAAAAGATTATATGGGATGTAAAAACGATTTTGCTGGAATTAAAGGCACAAAAGATTGGAGTGTCGATTTAAAATATGAATTTGAAATAGGAATTATAAATGCTGGTTCATTTATTAATTTTCAAGCTCTTATGTTAGGTGGAGGATATGTTGATATTCAATTAGAAGGACAAGCCAAACAATATCAATCAGATTTTTTCAACAATACTGGATTAGATGAACTTCCAGAAGTTGTTAATAGATGGTTTCACCAACTAGAAGGTCGATTTGGTGTTGAATATATTCATGCGGAATCCGTTTATGCAGAATATTTAAAATTTATTGGACAGACTGCAAATCATAAATATAAATTCTTTGGTGATAGATTGGATGAATATACAAAAAATAATGAATTTAGTATTGAATTATTTATGGATGAAGCTCGTAAAATTATAAATAACCATAAAAAATATCTTAAAAAACTTAACATGATAATGGCAGATTCAACTTTAAATAAACTTGTTAAAGAATTAGCTTCTATTTCTGATGATGAAGACAAAATATATAAAATTGTTCCAACTGTTATTCATGATGATTATTCTAAAATAAAAACAAAATTAGAAAATGAATTACATAAAATTAAAGATAATTCAAGAAATGAAAAAGAAGTTGATGCATTAATTTCAGCATGGAATCAAAATTTTCAAAATTTCAAAGTATCTAAAGGTGATTTATATAATTATGTTAATAACAAGACTGATGCTTATAATGCTCTCGAACCGTGGATTAAAAATTTTGAAACTATTAAAGGTTATTTCGATTTATATAATATCACAAGTTTTAAACTATTTCAATTTATTAATGGTTATTCTTCCGAAAATTCTTCTTTTCCAGATGCATCACTAAATGCTTTATATGATGTTGAACAACAATTTACAAATGGTCATAATGATATTTTTAAGTTAACAAGGGAAAAATCTTATATGATGACTTATATAAAAGAATATATTCAGGAATTAAGTCAAAATGATGCAAATTCAGAATATGAAATATTAGATAACGATGAATCCAATTTGAAATATGTTTATTTTATTTATGGACGTTTAGAACAAGATATACATAAATTTGAATCATATTTTATGTGTTATCATTTTGTAAAAGAAATACAAAAAATCTTGACAACAAATGATAAAATAAAAGATTATAATTATAGTTTTCATTTTAAACCTTCAAATTATTTAGATAAATTAGATGTATATGAAAAAGATTTAGAAGATAAATATAATAAATTAAAGAACAATGTTATTTCTCCATCATTTAGTATTTATAGAGAATATCAAACAAATGATAAGAAAAAATGTTTACCAGATATTTCAAAAGACTCCTTTTTTAAATCATCAGAAGAGTTTTTAAAAGAAATTAATTCACATCTTAAAAATTATTATTTTATAGTAGCAGAAGGACCTTATGAAGAAAAAAGTAATTTGACAACACAACAACAAATATATGAGGATTTGAAAGAGAGTATTGATAAAATAATAAAATTTAAAAATGATTATAATGAAGGAAAAAGTGAATTGAAACAAATATATAATGACCATCAAGAAATTTTTGAATCAATTCATTTTGATATTAATGCATATTTTCGTAAAAAATGGAGTACTAGTGATATTAAATTATTAATGAATCGACTTATTCGTGAAGCAGATTATAAGAAGTTATTTCAGACAAGTGTCGTTAGTTATCCTCATGATAAAACATCTGAAGACCAAAAATTTTACTGGCTTGGGAAAGAAATTGACAAATATAATATTTGTAAAAAAGTATTTGATGACAAGGATGTGCAAGAAGCTTTTCGAATTGGACGAAGAGAAGCTGCTGCATTAAATGATTTTACTATGATTGCTTTAATGAAAGAACATGACTTTGATGCTGAAAAAATAAAAGCAAATATTATGTGGGAAAAATTTAGAGTTTTATATTTAAATGAGTGGCATAATGAATATCCAATAACTTTTAATTTCAAAACAGTCGAACCAAATGATGTTTATGCAGAAATTGAAAAAATTAAAGAATTAAATAAAAAACATTCACAATTTTATAATAGTCCTGATTTAGATGTTGTAATTGAAAATGCAAAAGAATGTCGACAAGAAATTATTGATATAGATGATTTAATTAAAACCAATAAATATAAATCAGTAAATAAAGCAATTTTCGAGATTGAGTTTGACAATGAAGAAGCAAAAATTAAGAAATATGAAAAAGAACCACAATATGAAAGAACAGCAAAAGGTTTGAAAAAATTACAAGAAAATTTGAAAAAATATATGAGAGAGGACCAAAACTTTTATACAGAAGATATGAAAAAAGTTTTAAAGGATTATAATACTGTTTGTAATGATAAATTAACTATCGATAAACTTCAATTAAATCATAATTATAATTATTATGAAGCATATTTTGATTTAAAAATTAAAACATATTCAACAAAATTAAGAAATGATTATAATTTTACGGATTCAGAAATTGATGAAATAAAAGGTAAAAATGAAACTTCCCAACAACAATGGAATAATCTTGCAAAAAAATTTAATGAAGTTAAAAAAACTCTTGATAGTAAAATTAAACTTGATTCAAACATTATAACATTATATAATAGATATAAAGATAAAAATGTTAAAGTAGTATCACTAGAAGATTTATATAATAAAGTTTGCCATCATAATCAAGAAGAAGTTTTAAATTTCTTACTCTTTTACGAATATAAGAAAAAAACTGGCGATCCAAAAAGTGATAAAGATATAATGGATGAAAAAGGTTTTAAAACAATAACTGATTTTAATTCTTATCTTGTAAAAATTATAAATCATTTTGATGAAACAGAGAAAACATTATTAGAAAGTCCAAAAATAAAAGAATTAGTTCGTAATTTATCTAAAGCATATGACCAAACAATTATTGATTTACTACAGAGAATAGACAAAAATGCAAAAGAATATAATGTTAATACAGAATTAGAAGATTCAATTAGATATTTACAAAATCAAGTAGACCAAAAGAAATATGAAGAACATCTTTTTGATACTGATAAGAAAGATGAGAAATTAGAAGAAATAAAAGATGAAAAACAAAAACAAAAACAAAAATATTTGAAAGAAAAACTTAGAGATACAAAAAGAGTAGCAGATGATTTCGATTCTGAAGAAATGAAAGATATTATAAAAGAAAGAGATACATTTGATAAATCTGGGCAATATAATACTTGGCAGAAAAGATATAGAAAATTTAATGGCGTTTATGATTTAGCTAAATATACTTTGTTGAAAGAAAATTTAGAGTATAAATTTAAAACTAATGAAAACTTTCACACGGATTTTGCATACAAAAATCCAACAGATGATTCTTCCGAAATAAAGAAAATAGAAAGTTATTATAAAGAAATTCAAGAATTTATGGATAATTATGAAAAATATTATAAGAAAAAAGAAGATGAATATATAACGTTAATTGATGAATATAACAACAAATTAGACCCAAATCCAAAATATACTCTTGAAACATTTATTAGAGAATATAAAGATAATGTAAAAAAAGGTGTTAGAACTCTTAAAAAAGAAATCGCTGAGAAAAAGTTAAAAAATTTAAATCCTAATTTTAGTAAAGAATATAAAGATAATGAAGATGGATATAATGAAATTATGCAAGATTATCAAGTTGAAACAGAAAAAGAAAAAAAATTTGAATCAGAAGAATTTGCAAAATTAGTTGCTGAATATAAAGTTGCTTATCCAGATTCTAATGCTAGTCCTACATCAATCAAGTTAGAATATCATAATAATTATGAAGAAGCCAAAATTAATTTACAAATTAAAATTAAGATGAAAGAATATAATGAGTTTACAAATATATCTAAATATGATAAAAACACACAAAAAGAAACACATGAAGAAAATGTTAAATTTTTAAAAGAAATAACTGATGATTTATATTTGTATAAACAAGAATGGAAGAAGTTTAATGAAATGAAGAAAATAAATATGTTATGGGATTTTTATCAAAAAGGGCATACTGGTGAAAATATGCAACAATTTTTCAATAAAACTCAAAATGCTGAAAAAGCTTATTGGTCATTATTAGTTGATATGTATAATTTTTATTATCCAAAAGAAACTCCACTTAAATTTAATCCAGATGAACCAATAGATTCAATTGCTAAGAAAAATAAAAAGTATTTTCCAAAAGTTGAAAATGCAAATAAGAGAGTTGCAAAATTTGATTTAGATAATGATGTGCAAGAATTAATCCAAGACATAGAATTAAATCCAGATGAAGTTCAACAGTTGATGGCAGTGTGTAAAACACCTGAAGAATTAATAACAAGATTACAAATAAAGAAATTAATAAAAGAAATTAACACAACATTTGAATTATCTTCAAAATCAGTAGGTTTTCAACAAGATGACGAAGACACTTTTTCATTTCAAAAAAATGGGAAATCTCATACGTTATACGATGATAAATTATTAAGGGAGTTTAAATCAAAAGGTATGAATGAAAATGATTTACTTAATTATTTATTACAAGTTGAACAATTCAATTTCGATAAAAGTTTTGAAATAGCACTTGCAGATTATAATAAAGACAGAACCGAAGAAGAAACACCAGAATCTTTAGAAGCTAAATTTGGAACTCCTTATGAAATACTTGCACATATAAAATTAAGACCAGAACTAAATAAATTTAATCAATATTATGGTGGTAGTTATTCTGACTTACATCTTGCATTAAAAGAATATAATTTTGACCTTTCAAAAACATGTCGAGAATTTTCTAGAAAGAATATATGGTATGAATACAAAAAACAATTTCCAAAAAGTAAAATTCCAAGAAGATATGAAAAATATTTAACAGATAATGGTTTTACTGGTGATGAACCAGAAGTTGAAAAAAATATTAAACAATTACAAAATGAATTAAAACAATTTGAAAATTTAATGAAAAATGATTTAACACAAGATTTAAATAATATTAATAAAAATATTACTGATGAAGAAAATAAATTAACAAATGAAGACATTTTAGAATTAAGTTCAAATCCGAAAGATATTAGTATTATTACAAAAATATTGGAACATATAGATGAATATAATAAGAAGTTTAACACAAATCTTAATAAAAGTACGATAAGAACATTATTAAATAATAAACAAAAACCAGATTGGATAAATGCATATAAGAAAGTTATTTTATTACCAATTATTGCGGATACGAATGAAATTACTGAAAAAATGAATAAAGGAAAAATATCTTATGCATCAGCTTTAAAAGATATGGAAATAGATGGCCTTAATGTTTCAATCAATACAATTGATGAAAAAGCATTAAATATGAAGAAAGTTCTTGTTGCATTTAAGAAAGAATATTTAAAGAAATATTTTGATGAGTATTTGAAAAAAACTGAAGATACAATATCTTTTAAAAATTTGGATGATTATCTTGAAAAACATTCGGATTTCAAAGAATCCGAGAAATTCTTAAGATTACAAACATTTATTAAACAAATTAATAAAATAAATGAAGTATTAAGAACAAAATATAAAAAAGAAACAAAAGATATTTTATATTCTGATTTTAAGGAAATTACAGATTTAACAAATGCTGAATTTGTTTTGAATAATACTCTGACACAATTACAAAAAGTGAAAGAAGAAGAAGAAAAGAAAGAAAAAGAAACAAATGATAGAAATCGTATTATTAGAGGTAAATTAAATCAATTAAATCGAATTAGAGCACGAATAGGTTTAAATGAATATAATATGGATAGATATAAAGATATGAGTATACAAGAAGCTTCTAAAATGCTTGATGATGATATTAGTGATGCTACAAAAAGAGAAGATGATAAAAATAGGGCTTCTGCTCCACAAATTTCTGGTGGTTCTGGGGTTCCAATGAGATTAACAGGGCCTACTATGTCAACTGGTTCTTCATTATTACCTCAAAAAACAATTAATCCATTATTATCAACACCATCAACAACAACTCCTAGTGTTCCATCAAAAGATAGTGATGATGATGACGATGATAAACCATCAAATTCAAGTGTTCAGTTTAAACCAGTTAATAGTGCATTTTCAAATTATAAAGGAGGTGTAATCAATTTAGTTGAAAAAACTGAAAAAGGTTTAAGTTTACGAAG
The DNA here is from genome assembly GCA_910578525.1 of uncultured Mycoplasmatales bacterium. Taxonomy (GTDB): domain Bacteria; phylum Bacillota_I; class Bacilli_A; order Mycoplasmatales; family Mycoplasmoidaceae; genus Malacoplasma_A. The sequence continues at coordinate 10,964 of CAJTRF010000021.1, forward strand.
TTTATGGTTAAAAAGACAAAAAGAAGGAGGAGCAGCACCACCACCTTTAATGCCAAGAACAGATGGCAATCAACCATTTCCAGTTAGAACTTTTACAGGTCCAGGAGAAAAACCAATTATTACAACTCCAGCAAATGGTCAACCACCTCCACCACCTCCAGAAAAGAAAGATGATATTTCAGATGATTCCGATAAAGATGAACCAAATGATGATGAATCAGAAGATGATGATTTTGATGATGAATCAGAAGATGAACCACCAAAGAAGAAACCAGTTAAGAAAACAACATTAAAGAAGGCACCTCAAAAG
>CAJTRF010000022.1 GCA_910578525.1 uncultured Mycoplasmatales bacterium
TAAATTGAGACATTATTGATGTTTTTCCATTTAATTTATTTTTCTTTTGTTGTTCTAACAATAATTGACGTATTGATACATTACCTTTCGAACTTTGTTGAATTAAACTTGTAATTCCACCTTCATAACGTTTAGACCATACACTTTCTTCTTTCTTTTCTGAATCATCATTAATTGTTAAATCTGTATTTGATGTTGGTGTTGTTGTTGTTGTATTTGTTGTTGGTGTTGTTGTTGGTGTTGTTGCGGGCTTATTGAATGGATTTGTATATCCAGTATTTCTTAATGCACCACCAATTGTATTACCATTATTTTGATTTTGTTGTCTTTCTTTTTCTTGAGCTTCATTTATCATATTTTGAATTTCATGTAATGCAGTTTCAGTATCTTGATTCTTAAATCTTTCAAATCCAATTTCTGTCATATTTATTTTTCGACGATACGAATTCAAATCTTTTAATTTCTCTTCGACTTTCTTTTTATGTTCTTTCTCTTTATCATCTTTTGCTTTCTCATCATCCCATTGTTTCTTTGCTTCATTCTCTTTTTGTTGCAAAAGAATGATACTTGGTTCTAAATTATTCAATGGTTTATCTTTATAATCATCATAATTTAAGAGAGTATTTTCTTTCTTATAATTTGTTTTCAGATCTCGATAATATTTATTCGTCTTTGCAATATAGCGATTCAATTTCAAATATCTTTCTAAATCATCCAATGACGGATATAATTCAGCTAACTTTTCATATGTTTCAGAACTATCATCAATATGTTTATGATATTCTTCTAATAGATTCTTGAAAAATTCTTTCTTTTCGGTATTGACTTTTTCTTTATATTTGATATATGCATTTCGAATATCATCTACTGTCACTTTTTTATCTGTTCTTTTTGCTATTTCTGGTTCGATATAACTTTGATGAACAAATGCAACATCTTCTGTTTTCATTGTTCCTTTCTTCTTTTGAAGTGCATTATGATCATCTAAAATTGGTATAAATGCAATACTTTCTAAAACATATACCCAATCAATATTTTTCTTATCTGGTGCAAATTTATTAACAATATCTTTTACATTTATTTTTGTTTTTCCAAAATGATTTTCATATAACGGTTTGAAGTCTAAAATTGCGTTCACATAATCCAAATCTTTTGCTGAATATGTTAATCCTTTCAACTCATCTTTTGTCACTTTTGAACCTTCTTCCAAATTTTTATTTATTGCATCGATGTTTTCAATTATTTTCTTTTCTGTGTCAGTTTTTTCTTTCTCAAAGGATTTAAACGCTATTTGATATTCACCAATCAATTCGTCTTCTGAAATTTTATCATGTTGTTGAGTAGCCGGATTATATCGTAAATTATCAATATATTCTTCATATGTTTCTTGTTCTTTTCTTGGTATTCCTTGAAATTCTAGAGATTCCTTATGAACAATTCTTGCGAGATTTGCATGATAAGCTGTATCGATATCAAATTGTAAATCTTTCTCGTTTTGAATGTTCCATTGAACCTTATCACGAATTTTATATGGGTAATACATCATTTGATCCAAAGTTATTTTTTGGCCAAAAGCAGTTTCATATCTTTTCTGTAATGGAGTTAATTTACAATATTTAACAATTTCATAAGCATTTGTGTATGTTTGAAGTTTTTCTGAATCTAATTTCAATTTTTCATCGTCAATATTTGCATTGAATTCACTTATGAGATCATCTAAATTTTCATCATATGAATATTGTAAAGCAGCTTTCACATAATTATTAAGTAATGATAAATCTTTCCCTTTCTTCTCAAACTTTTTCCGTTCGACTTCGAAATTAAATTCGTTATCATTCTTTTTGTTATAATTTTCAATATCTTTCTTCATTGCCATTCGAACGTGACCATATTCAGTATTTTTATATTCTTTCACAATTTCATCTTTCTCTGCATTTGTTAATTTTGACCATTGTTTGTTTCCACCGAATTTTCTAATTGCTTCAAGAATATTTTCAACTTCTAATTTCAAATCATCACATGCTCTTGAATAACTTTGAGGTTTCTGGTTGATATCTTTAGCTTTATTCGGATTCTTTTTGTTATGAACAGTTATCAATATTTCATAATAAGTTTTGTAAGCATTATGATCATTCTCTTCTTTATTAAACAAATCTAATAAACTCTTTCCTTCACCTAAATCATCATTATAAATTTCTAAATATTCTTTGATTTTTGGAAAGTTTTGTAATTTATCATATTCATTTTCAAATCTTTGATATTCAACTTTTAATTTCTTTATTTGAGCTTCTTTTGTTGATCCATACCCACCTTCTAAGAGATCATGATCAGAAATTACATAATTATATTTCGTTTCAAAATCTTTGATAATATTTTTCAGTTCTAGATAATATTTAGTTTCTTCAACATTCATATTATGTTCGTTCAACATTGACCGTATTGTCGAAACTACAGCAGTATCGGATTCTGGATATTTTCTTTGATATTCTTCAAATAAGTCTCTGAGTTTTTGGTCATTAGCTGCTTTATTTTTAGCTTTATCTAATCTTTTCACCTCAATTTCTAAATCTTTAATATCTTCTCGTGTTGGATTCGTCAGATCATCAAACTCTTTACCAAATTGATTTTTATATTTGCTTCTCATAATATGATAAAGAAAATAGTCTTCTGCAGCGTCAGCATCATCTTTAAATTTGTTAACAATCTCTTCAAAAGTCGTTTTCTTTTCGAATCTTTTGTCATAATCTTTCCAATATCTCCTCCATTTCCCAACTCCTTTATAATGATCTTCAAATGTTTTTGCCAATTCTGATAATAGTTTGACTTGTTCTCCATCCGATTTATCTGATTTATATACCGTTTTAAATTCATCTTCATACCAAACACGTAAAGAATTTGCACGAAGTTCATTAAATGCTTCCTTCCACTCTCCTTTCCATTTTTTATAGGCACTTTGCCAATTCGGTAGTTTCTCTTCCACTTTTTCATGATTCAAATTCCATATTTCTCGATCTCTTTCCAATTTTAACCAATCTGTTTTGTCTTTTTCCTGTTTCGTCATCTTATTACGCAAATATTCATCAAGTTGCTGATGATCTGAAATTGTTAAATATTTTGTATCCGTTTCACCCAATTCTTCTAAATTTTTGTTGTATGATATTTTGTTCATTTCATTCGCGACATACGCTCTTGCATCCAGTAATGCTTTTTCTACATTTGTTTCTGTTTGAAATTTGTTGATGAGACTATCCCAAGTAACTCTATTTTGACCATCATTCATTAATCTTATCAATACGGGATCACTTTGAAATCTCTTTTCTTTATCGTAATGAGCATCACATAATATCTGTAAGTTTTTGATTTTTTCTTTTGTTGTTGATCCTTTGATATCATCTTTTTGTCCTGAACATTTTTCCCATATTTTTGATAAGAATTCATACCTCGCCTCATCAATATCATATTCTTTATTTTTCAAAAGTTCTATGCAATCACTAAATGCATTCCCTGTTCTGACGTATACATTCCAATATCGATTGACAATTGTATCACGTCGGAATTTCTCAATTTTTAAATTCACCTCATTTTGTAATCGTTCTAATTTATCTAATATTGATTCCCAATTGTCACCATCTATTGCATCAAGTTTCACTTTTGGATATTCGTATTTGAATTCTAATTGATCTTTCATTAATGCAATCTTCATTCGATTTGAACAATCTTTGAAATTTTTTCCTAATTTATCTCTGATTGAATCAATATCGTTAACATCTTGTGTTATATTATTATAACGACGAAGTAGATCTTGAAATGATTCTGTTTGAAATGACCTATCATCTCGTTCAGCTTCACGTAACATTTTTTCTAATTTTGTCTTTCCATCCGTTGAATTCGGAATTTCGTTTATTTCTGTGACCTTATCTGGAAGTAAAGCAATTAATTTGTATTTCAAAGTTTGACATTGACAAAAGAATAATGCTCCTTGATAGTTATCTTCATATTCAAGCACTATATCATGAATTGTCCATTCACGATCAGCATGTCTATTAAGCGTTAATAATGCATTTTGAAATTCATCACTTCGATATTGATTATAACCACGAACAGCTGTTTGAATAATATCTATCACTTTTTCTTTCTGTTCATCAGTCAACTCACCTGGTTTATCACTTGTTAATGACAGATATTTATCCTTCTTTGTTTTAACAGTATATTTTTTCTTGAATGTGTCATTATATAAATCTAAATGATATTTATAATTTAAATCAGTTTTACCTTTATTATAGTCAAAATTATATAACGCGGCTGTCTTTTCTATTGAAGATGTTTGTTCATCATCATTATGATAATATCGATATTTATGCCAAATATCATTGAATGCAGGTGAATTCCATGATTGTGCATAATTTTGTGTTATTTGACTATAAAATTTTCGACACCAAGCTAATCTTTCTTCTGAATCTATTGCTGTCTCATGATATCCAGTAAAACGAGTATCACCTGGCAAATCTTCATCAAATATAGAGAATCTATTTTTAATTAATTTTCTATATTTATCAATTTCAATAGCAATTCGAGCTTTTTCAGGAGTTTTATATTTGTCTTTCAATTGTTTATATGTTAATGTTGAATCTATTTGATTTGTTGATTTATATGATTCAAATGTTGCTTCAACATCTGATTTTCCCCACGTTTCTTCATCTTGTTCTTTTTCTTCCACTTTCGCCAAAATTTGATCAAATAATGTTGAATCTTTTTCTTGACCTGTCATTGAATAATCTTTTCCATTGTTTAATTGTTTGTAATATGTTGAAACAATAGGAATTAAATAGTTTGCATACATTTCTTCATTTGTCCAAGTTAAATCAGGTTGAGTTATATAAGAAACATATTGTGGTTTTATTTTCGCTAACAATTCTCTTGCTTTCTTATAGTTACTATCAGTTGACCAAGTTTTTGAAGTTTTCTTATAGGAATCATATTTCTCTTGCCAATTCTTTCGATAAGCAGATTTGACTGTTGGATCTGTCATTTTCATGTATTCGTTAAAGTATTGAATGACGTCGTTATATAATTTATTACCTTTTTTCGGAAATTTCTCATTTATTTTCTTCACTTTTTCATAACTCTCAAAGAAATCATTACATTCATTCAAATCTCCATTGAATTTTCCATACAAATGCCCCCAAGCTTCAACATAATTTCGTCCAAATGCTTTTGAATATTTTTCAAGATAATCATGAAACACACTACTTTGATCCCAAGTGACAGAATAATTGTGATAATTTTTATCATAATAATCTTGAAGTATTTTTTGAGCTTCTGTGATTGAATCCTTCGCTTTCTCTCTTACAAATTTCTTTAAATTAACACCTTCCCAAGGATGAGTTTTATAATAAAATTCATACAACGCACCTAATTTATTTATTGCATTGATAGCATTATAATTTCCTTCCCATTCCATTCTCCAATCAGATGGACTTTTGAGATCCTCAGGAAAATGTTGTTTCCAATTCATTAAAGCTTGATCCAAATTAGCATTCGTATCTCTTCCATTGATTTGATTATTAATCATATTTTGTAAAGATTCACCAACTTGAACAACATTTTTATTTCTCCAAGCAGCTGCTATTCTTTTTATTGAATATTGATCATCATTCGGTAAAAATTCATTCAATTCTCTTATTTTGTTATTTATGTTATCATTCAAAGATAAAACACGTTCTGTTTCTTCGATATCTGCAACCTCATCTTGAAAATACTGTCCATGAGTTGAAAAATCACCATTTGTCTGATTTTGAAAATAATCCATAAATGTTGGAAAATGACTTTGTTTTTCATGATATTTTTTATATTTGTCATAAGCTAATTCAGACTCTAAATAAAATTTATATGCAGAACCATTCTGAGGGAAATAAGTCATTTTTACATCACGAAATCTCTTGTCAGTAAATCGAGTTGGATAAAGATTATGTAATTCTTGTTCGAGCATATTAATTTGAGGAATATCTTCTGCTTTTGTATTTCCAATGATAACGTCCATTTTTAAATTCATATTTTCTTTTCCTTCATAACTTTTATAAACTTTTTCAAATTCTAATCTATCAAAATACTTATCCATATCATGACCCATAGAAATGTAATAAGTTCGTGCATTCAAGTATTGTTGAATATCTCCTGAATTATTACAATGACCAACAACTTCTTTGAATAAGTCATCTTTTTGTTCTTTGTCATGAATCTTTTTTGTTCGTTCGTTGAATTCTTGATAAAAGGCCTGATCATTTTTCTTTTGTCTTTCTAAATTTTGGTATTGTTGAACGATATTTTGGTAATTAGTTATAATTTGATTATAATCTGGTTGACCATCTGATTTTAACGGAGGTGAAACATTTTTCAATTCAATAATTTTAATTGGTGAATATTCGAAAATTTGAATTTCAGCTTCGTATCTCTTTAACATATTAAAGATTTCGTCTAAATTATAACGATAGTCAATTAATGATTGAAACCCTATTTTTTTATTGTTATATGAATATTTATTCCAACGTTTCATTACAATTCCTCCCCTTAAGAAATCTTCCTTATGATCATTCATATATTTTAATAAATCAGCTTTTGTTTCTACATTTGGTGTATACAAAACTAAGTATTGAACTAAATGATCAAAACGATATTGATTGATATCCCAATCAGGAAATAGAGTTGTAAAACTTTCGTTAATAGCATTTTTCAAATTCTCATCTTCTTTTCCTTTTTCTGTATTCTTATTTTTAATTAATTCTTTGATATACTCTTCTTTATTTTCAATTTTCTGATCGACTAATATTCCATTCCAAAAGTTATCAGTAAATTCACTTCCATAAGCATGTTGTACTTGAACTTTTAAATTCTCAAGTTTCTTTTTATCTTGAACAGATTTCAATAGAGATTTTTCATTATTGAGTCGATTTTGTAATTTTTCTAAGGCTTTACTTTGTTCTGTTTCTGATTCAATATCCTTTATAAATATTTCATTCTCTTCTTTCTGTTGATCAAATGGTTTACCTTCTAGATTTGCTCTTTGTGCTATTATTGTTATTATTTCTCCCATTTTCTTATCAATATCTTGTTTTGAAGCAATCCATGATCTTTGCCATTCTTCAAATTGTGCTTCTTTAGTTGGAATATCATTTTGTTTAATAAATTGAGATCTTATTTGTAAAACATCATTTTGGTCAAATTTTCTCTTTGATTGTCTTAATATCTCGACGATTTTTGCTGACATATAATCATTTTCTTGTTTTAATGCTTGTTCCAACTTTTCTTTCCATTTCTCTTCTTCTTCATCAATAATTGTATTTATTTGATTAGGATTTGATAAAATTTTATTTGTAACATTTTGTAAGATTGTATTTTCATCAACTGAACTAACCCCTGGAACTTTTTCAGCGATTTGATTAATTTTGACAAGATTTTCTGTTATTTTTGATTGTACATCTGATTTTAATTGATTTGTTAATGTAGTCTTTGCATTTGTAATATCTTGTTCCACGGCTCGTTTTCCTTCTTTATCATTATACATTGCCGTATATCTTTCCAGAGTATCGTCATCAACTTGTAATCCATGACTATTTAACATCGACAACACCTTCTTTTTCTTATTTTCTTTCTGTTCGATATCATTCTCTTTAATTGCGAGATTCAATCTACGAGATAAATCCTCGTCCAAATCTTTTGTAATTTGATCACCGTTTATATAAAAAGCTTCCAATTCACTTTTTCTTACTGCTTGATTATAATTTGAATTTGGACGATATTTACTTGTTTCTTGTTCTATTTGAATTAGATCATTTATCATATTCTTTCGATTTGATAACGATTGTTCATAATTATCTCGATAATTTTTAACAATTTCTGAGGCTTCATTTAATTTGCTCTCCCATTGTTTTTCTCTATCTGCTTTGAACAAAGCTTGACAAGATCCATCTTTAACAAATAATGAATAAAATTCAGTTAACTTGTTCTTACTTAAATTAAACGGCTTTAATATTTCGTTCACAGCACTTTGATATAATCCAAGATATCGTGGAAATTCTACTTCTTCTATTTTTGATCCCGATCCTTTTTGTAATTGTTCAATAACCTCTATTTTCGTTGGTACTTCACCTCTTGTTATAAAATCATTATTTAATTTTTGAATTATTTTTTTCTGATAATATGATTCTGCATCTAAATTTGTTGTATTTCCTGTCATACGATATAATGAATCAAATTCTTCATTAACGATTAAACGAATATCTTGAAATGATCTATTCAATAAAGTTAATATTTTTTCTAAGTCATCTTTCGCATAATGATTATCTGCTTGTTTAACAATTGTTAGTTTTCCCAATTCTGCGTCCAATGTTTCATTTGTAGTTTGAATGTTATTCTCAAATTTTAAATAAAATTTTCCAATCACTTTTATCCAATTATCAATCATATTTCGTGAATGATCACTCATACATGCTCGTAATTCGTCAATCGTCTGTATTGTCTTATCTGATATTAACTTTTGAATTCCTGATATTTCGTTATCTAAATTTGCCCAATTCGATATTTGAATCCATGGTAAACCATATGAGTTCTCTTCAAAAAAGGATAAACATTTTTGCTTATATTCTTCTAATAATTCATCCTTTTCTAAAAGCAAAGATTGTTTTTTTATTTCTTTAACCATTTCTGGATTCTCTATTTCCATATTTGATTCTTGAACGATAGCCTCTAATTTTCTTTCTGGAATTTCTATTGAATCTTGGATTTCTTTTGCAAATGCATCATCTTCTTCATTTTGCTTTTTTTCTCTTTTCATCATTTCTTCTTGATATTGATCATGGAAAACTGCGAATGTTTCAAATTGTTGTCCTGGATGATCTGTTAAAAATTTCCTGAATTCATCCTTTTTTCTCTGATATTCTGCCCTATACCACTTCATTGTCAAATTATGTTTTTGTATAAATTGTTGCTCATCTGTCAAATTTTGCGGACCTAATGCTTGAATTGCTTCATTTACTTCATGTTCTTTTGTTTCTTGTAATTGTGGGATATTATTATAAAAGCCGAACCAAAATTTTTGTCGAGAATAACCATCCTTTTCTTTTATAAATATTAGATTAACATGCATTGCTACGATTTCTGCTTCGATATATTTTTCCTTTTCTATCGGATTTGATTGATCCAATGTATCTTTCAAAAATTCATTAGCAGCATAATAATTCAAATCATATTCTTGACTTAACGAATCACATAATATATCAGCATCTCCACTTGTCTCAATGCCTTTTGCATAGTTAAACATAACACAAAATCTCCAAAGTTCTTCATTTGACCATAACCTCTGTTTTTGGAATTCTTCGATTTTCAATTTTGCTTTTTCAGGAGATATTTCTTTATATTCATTTTGTAATTCATCTAGAATATGTTCATTTATTTGAGATGGATCTTGATTATTTTTATATCTTTCGTTGAATTTTGTATAATAAATTTGATCTACTTGGTCTACTGTTAATTGACCTTGTACGTTTGGATTTTTTGCAGCATAAATGTCTCTAATTAAATCATAAATTGCTCTTTTCTTTATTCTTTGAGCTTCTAAAATTCTTTGATAATTTTTAGATTTTTGAGTGTCGATTCTAAATGCTGTTATTTGTGTATCAGTCAGCTTAGTGATTGCGTTATATGTTGCTTCGATTTCTGGAACATATAATAATTTTAAACAATCATCTGTTCCGAGTGTAGTTAATAATTTTACAAGATTTTCCATTATCTGATATGCTGTATCAGGTTCGAGATATCGAATGTTTTGCTCTCTCAATTTATAAAAAATCCATGTGTAAACAATATATGGATTTTTCCATCCGAGTGCTTCCAACTCAATAAATTTTTCTTCTAACAATTTCAATTTTGAAAATACGTCTTTTATGGTATTATTTGCTGCATCTTGATAATAATCCCATACTCTTATGTCAAACAATTCTTTTGGACAAATAATTTGATTTCCTGCCGGACTTGTTCGAGTTATTTTTGATCTGAAGTAATTAACCATTGCATTCAAATCTTGATTTTGAATTAAACCAGTCAAAATGTCGAAATTAATATTCAGAATATCATCCTTCATTGTTAAATAAAATTTGACCATTTCTTGATGATAACTGATTCCACGAAATGAAACAATATCTGCGAGTGGATCTCTAATTTCTATAATTTTAACAAGATAATCAATTTCATATTTTCCATTAAATCGATAAATGCGTTGACAAACACTCCACCAAAAAGCAGCTTCCAATTCTGTCCAACCAAGATATTCTCCACCACTTTGATAATTACTTTTCCATTCTTTTATTTCCTCATCATCTATTCCAAATACTTTAAAAAGTCTGTCCAATCTATATTTTCGAAAATTTTCCAAACTATCCAGTAGAGATTTATTTTTGGTTTTACATATTTGAAATTCTTTATCAATTTCTGCAATACCGAATCCAGGGCAATAAATATTTCTGACTTCACTGTTAATCGTAAAATCTAAAACTACTCGAGTGTATTCAATCAAATCAATCCATTCATTCTCTATTTCCTTTGGATGTTTTTGATAATAATTAATTACTGTATTTAAATTCGGTGGTTCATTCGATACTTTACAACATGCATCATACAACCAATCAAATTCTTGTCTACTATCTTCATCAGGAAATATATATCCGCCATATTTACTTATAACACCACCCTTATTATTTAATAAATCTTGTTTTGCTTCTTGATATTTTGCGAGGAGTTGTTCATCTGTTAATTGTTCAGGTTGTTGATTTTGTTCAGGTTGTTGATTTTCATCCATTTTTCAATAAAAATAAACATAAAACAACAAATAATGAAAATTAAATGGTTTATTCATTTGAATCTTCTGGTTCCTTCAAATTTAGTGGGTCAACGA
>CAJTRF010000023.1 GCA_910578525.1 uncultured Mycoplasmatales bacterium
TATTATATATATTAATTAAAGTGTGGGAAATTTCCTTTATTTATTATTTTTATTACATAAATACAATGTTTTTTTATCCACATTTTCCCCACAAATTTCCCTTATATTTTTTTATACAAATTAGTTAAAAAATTTTCAAATTCCACATCAGATTTAACTTTCTTTTCAATTTTTTCAATTGATTCCATTACTGTTGAATGATCACGTCCAGAAAAGAAAGAACCAATTTGTGCATAATTCATATTAAATTTTTTTCTTAAAATATACATACACACTTGTCTAATTTGTGTTACTTGTTTAGTTCTATCTTTACTTTTTATAATTTCTGGATCTACAAAATATAAACTACAAACTTGATCAATTATTAAATTAGGGTCTACATCAAAACCAAATTTATTAATACTTTCATTATTTTCTTCCATTGTAATTTTTTTAATTAAATCTAAATTAATAATTGCATTGGGTGGTAAATCATTATTAATACAGTAAAAAAGAATATGATGTAAAAATCCTTCTAATTGTCTAATATCTGTTGAATATCTTCCACAAATGTAATTAATTACATCATTAGTTAAAATGATTTTAGTATTACTTTCTTTTAATTTATTTTCTAATATAGTTTTTACAGATTTCAAATCTGGTTTGCTAATTTTTACAACTAAGCCAGATGAAAATCTAGATTTCATTCTGTTTTCTAGATTTTTTAATTGTGATATATCTTTATCACAAGTCATAATAATAATTTTATTATTAGCTGTAGCTTTGTTAAAAATATTAAAGAAAATTTCATTTATTTTTTCTTTTTTTTCTAAAAATTGAACATCATCAAACAATAAAAGATCATACGATTCATATTTTTGTTTTAATAATTCAACACTATTACCACCAATTGAAAAAGCGTTATATACTTCTCTAATAAAATCATCAATTGGAATATATTTAACTATTTTATTTGGGAAGTGTATTTTATATTCATTACCAATTGCATGCAATAAATGAGTTTTTCCTAATCCAACACCACCAGTGATAAAAATTTGATTTCAGCATGCATCAGTTAAAATAGTTCTAATTGCATTGTAAGCTGATTTATTAAAATTACTAACAACAAAATTTGTAAATTGATAGTGTTTATTAATATTGCTGTTATTATCTTCTTTAATGGTTTGATGTTGAATGGGGTTTGTTTTAAATTTTAAATTTAAATCATTTTCAACAATAAATTCTAAACAGTAATTACTTTTATTAATCTCGTTAAATAATTTTCGGATTTGATTTTTATAATCCGTATTTAATGTTTGTTTGGCAAAAATATTTTTTGTTTTAATATATAAAACATTTTCTTTAGCATCAACAACTGAAATATTAGAGATATATTCATTAAAAAATACTTGGTTGATACCAGAATCTTGTAATTTAGTTTTTACAATATCTAAATTATTATTTAAGACAACTAATGTATTTTTATCTATTGGCATTTTAAAAATTATTATAATAATTTAATATATTTTGATATTATTAATATCTAATATTTGTAATTATGAAAAGAACATATCAACCAAATAAATCTAAAAGAGCTAAAACTCATGGTTTCTTGAACAGATCTTCTACTGCTAATGGTAAGAAAGTTCTTAAAAGAAGAAGAGCTAAAGGACGTAAAAGATTAACAGTTTCTGATGAAAAATAAGAAATTTAGTTCTATTTCTGATAAAAAAACAATAGAACAAATTTTTTCTACAGCAAAAATCGTTAGTGATCGTTATTACTTAGTAAGATTTATTGCTTCTGATAATCCAAGAGTCGGAATTACTGTTTCTAAAAAAAATTTTAAGAGAGCAGTTGTAAGGAATAAAATTAGAAGACAAATAAGAAATTTTATTTATAGTAGTAATAATATTCCACAAAAAAATATTTTTATAATTGTTAAAAATACATATGATTATAAAAATCATACAGAAATGCAAAAAAGTTTAAATTCACTTTTTCAAAAAATAAAATAATGTCTCAAAAATCTGCTTTAAATTTTAAATTAAATACTGAAAATTCTAGCAATGTAGCTAGTCCTTTTTGAACTAAACCTGAGACTAAAAAAAGTAAAGCTAAGAAAGTTTTAAAGTTTATTTGAAAGTGATCAAAACTTTTATTGTTTGCTTTCTTTATGTTAATGGGTTTATGAGGTTGTTTCCAAAGTATGGGAGACAATACTGTATCTACTGATGTAAATATTGGCAGTGGTCTTGAATTTGGTTTTAACTTCGGAACTACAGGTAATTGAATTTATGATCTTTCTTCTGGAAGTTTGTATGGACAGTTCCATACATTTAGTGATTGATCACTAGACTATGGACCATTTTATGCGTTCTTTGTTTGACCAGGATCATGATTAGTACTACAAATTATGTGAGCAACTAATTCATGAGTTGGTGGGTTAAATGCTTTATTGGCGATCTTTATATTGCTTACAATAATCCGTATTTTTTCTATTTTAGTTACTTTAAGGTCAACTCTTCAAAATGAAAAAATGACAGAAGTGCAAGGTAAAATGTCTGAAATTAATGCTAAATATAAAGGACTAACAGACCAAGCATCTAAACAAAAGAAACAACAAGAAGTAATGGATTTATACAAGAAAAACAATGTTAAGCCATTTGCTGCATTTGAACAAATGTTTATTACATTACCTATTTTCTTGATTATTTATCGTGTTGTTACTATTGTTAGACCATTTAAATCTACTATTTTATTTGGTATTTGAAACTTTGCTTATACTCCAATGTCTCAAATTTTCAGTAACTTTGCTAGCGGCGGGTGGACATATATATTCTTCATTGCAATAGTTATTCCTATCCAATTTTTATCTATGAAGTTACCACAACGTTGAGCTAAGAAACGTAATAGAAATGCAGTTTCTTCTTCAAGCAAAGGTGGTAAACAAATGAAGAAGATGAATATGACTCAAAACATCTTTGCTGCTGTAATGTCGTTAATTGTTGTGTTCTCTGCTACCGGTGTAGGTGTGTATTGATTCTTTAATGCTTTATATTCTATTTTACAATCATGAATTATGCATAAAGTAATCATGCATAGTAGAAGCAAGAACTCTTCTCTTGAATCTAAACTTAATCGTTTAATCCTTGAGTAATGGATTTTAAAAAAACACATGAATACATAACAAGTAGACAATTTAACCCATCAAAGAAAATGGGTCAAAATTTTCTTGTTAATGAAGAAATATCACAAAAAATTGTAGAAAAAATAGATTTATCTAAAGCAAACTTGGTAATTGAAATAGGTCCGGGATTGGGTTCTTTAACTGATCATTTAATTGATAAAAAGTTTGATTTAATTCTTATAGAGTTAGATAAAAGGCTTAATGAATTTTTAACTAAAAGATATAAAGATAAAAAAATTAAAATCATTAATTCTGATGTATTAAAAGTGGATTTTAACGAAATCTCTAAAGGTTATAAGCACTGTGTAATTGTTTCTAATTTACCATATTCAATTAGTTCTCTTGTAGTAATGAAATTTTTAAAGTGTTCTAATATTGATTTATTTTACTGTATGTTACAAAAAGAAATGGTTGATCGTATTATGGCTCCTGTTGGATCTAAAAAATATAATGGGTTAACTGCACTTGCAACATATTATTTCAATATTGAAAGATTAATGAATATTTCACCAAACAATTTCTATCCTATCCCAGAAGTTGATTCCACATTTATTAAAATTAAAAAAAATAATAAAATCTATGATGAAAAGTTTGATAAGTTCTTAAGAACTTGTTTCTTAAACAGAAGAAAAACTTTGGTTAATAATTTAAAGTATACTTATAAAATTGATGAACTAAATTTAGTTCTTAATAGTTTAAATTTTAAGCTAACATCTCGTGCAGAAGAATTCACACCAGAACAACTTCACACTCTTTACACAACTTTGAACAATGGAAATTAATTCATACGCAAAAATAAATTTAATATTAAAAATTTATCCAAAAAACAAACAAGAAATAAAACATAAAATTAAAAGTTTATTCATTTTGGATAAATCTTTATTTGATTTAATTTCTATAAAGTCTTCAAAAAAAGACATAGTTATTTATAAAAATAAAAATAAAACTTTTGTTTTAAATGATTGTTTAATTATTAAATCTTTAAAGTATTTAAAAAATGAATTTAATATTGCAAAACATTATTCAATTAAAGTTGAAAAGAATATTAACATAATGTCTGGATTAGGTGGTGGAAGCTCAAATGCGGCAACTGTAATTAAATATGTAATGAAAGATAATAAAATATCGTTGGCAAAATTAAATTTAAAAGATATTGCTTTAAAATTAGGTAGTGATATTCCTTTCTTCTTATCTTCTTACAATAGCGCCATTGTTTCAGATTATGGAAATAAGGTTGAAAAGTTTAATTTATCTAAAAAAATTTCATATAAAATTCACACGAATAATATCAAAGTTTCTACTAAAGAAGTGTTTAAGCAATTAGAGAAAACCAGACCTTATAAATCTCAAGTAAATTTTTCTAAATGTTTAGATTCATTATTGAATAAAACTTTTAATAATCATTATGTATATAATGATTTACATCCATATATTTTAAAAGTTAGTGATAAAAAACTACTTGAAAATATAAACAAAATATCTTCAAAAAATAAGATTATTTGTGGTTCTGGAGGGACAATATTAACTATTCATGAGTAACAAGGTAAGAACAAGATATGCACCAAGCCCTACAGGGTTCTTCCATATTGGAGGAGCACGTACTGCTTTATTTAACTATCTATATGCTAAACATTGCAATGGTGATTTTGTTGTTCGTATTGAAGATACTGACATTGAAAGAAATGTTGAAGGTGGTATTGATTCACAATTAAATAATTTAACATGATTAAAAATTCCTTATGATGAATCAATAAAAAACCCTGGTAAGTTTGGGCCATATATTCAATCACAAAAGTTAGAAAGATATCGTGAATTAGCTAATAAACTTCTACAAGAAGGTAAGGCTTATTATTGTTTTTGTTCTAAAGAAGAATTAGATTTGCAACGTGAAATTGCAATGAAACAAGGACACACACCTAAATATAACCGTAAGTGTTTATACTTGTCAAAAGAAGAAATACAAGAAAAATTAAGTCAAAATATTCCTCATGTAATTAGATTAAAAATGCATGATAACGAAAACATTGAATGAGATGATCTAATTAGAGGACACATGAGTGTTCCCACATCAGCTTTAACAGATCCTGTTATCCTTAAATCTAATGGTATTCCTATGTACAACTTTGCTGTTGTAGTAGATGATTATGATATGGAAATAACTCATGTATTACGTGGTGAAGAACATTTATCTAATACTCCATATCAAATTGCTATCAAGAAAGCCTTAGGCTTTGATACTAGAGAGATTAAGTATGGACATTTGTCTATCATTATTGATGAAACAGGTAAAAAGTTATCTAAAAGAAATAAAACATTAAAACAATTTATCCAGGATTATAAAGATATGGGAGTTTTACCAGAAGCTATTACTAACTTCTTAGCTTTACTTGGATGGAGTTCTAAATCAAACAATGAAATTTTATCAATAGATGAAATTATTAAAGAATTTGATTTTGATAGAATTTCAAAATCCCCAGCATTTTTTGATTTTAAGAAAATGTTATGAATCTCTAATTCATATTTAAAAAATATGAATGATCAAGATTATTTAACATTTGTTAAAAAATTTTTAACTGTTGATTTAAACAAATATGCCAAACATAAAGATGAAATTTTATTAATTTTCAAACCACAAATTCAATATGGTCAACAAATTAATGAATTAGTCACTGACATCTTTATGTCTGACATTAACAACTTACCTGTTCAATTACAAGAAACAGTTAAACAAGATTTCTTTAAAAAGAACATGGAAGCATTTAAACGAGTTATTTCAGAAATGGATGTAATTACTTATGAAAATGCAAAAGACATTGTTAACAATGTAAAACAAATTTCAGGATTAAAGGGTAAAGAATTATTTTTACCAATGAGAATTGCTTGTATTGGGAAAGAGCATGGTCCTGAAATGAATAAAATATTAACAATAATTGGCAAAGATCAAATATTGAAAAATATTGATACATTAACAAAATAGTATGCAGTTAAAAAAGAAATCTACATTTATAAAAGATCCTATTCATGGTGAAATTAATTTCTCAGAGAATGATGTTTGATTATGAGAAATTTTATTTACTAATGAATTTCAAAGACTAAATAGAATAAGACAATTAGGATTGTCTTATCAATTATTTCCTTCTGCAACTCACACAAGATTTTCTCACTCTATAGGTGTGTATGAAACAGCTCGTAGATTTATAGACAATTTAAAAATTAAAAACTTAACACCTAAGAAACGTAAAGTAATTTTAGCTGCAGCATTATTACATGATATTGGACACGGTCCTAATTCCCATGCGTTTGAAAAATATACAAACATTTCTCATGAAACTTATACAAAAATGATTATTTCTAATAAGAATGGTAGTATTTATAAAATCTTAACTAAAAATAATGTTCCTGTTAAAGATGTATTAGACATTTTAGATAAAAAGAGTAAAAATGAATGAATGAACTCTTTAGTAAGTAGTCAAATTGATGTTGACAGAATTGACTACTTACAACGTGACTCTCATTACACTGGTGCTACATATGGCGAAATTGATTCATCAATGATTGCTAGACGTGCAATGTTTATGAATAACCAGATAGTATTTAGTTTAAAAGCTATTTCAACTATTGAGAATTTTTTAATTGGTAGATTCCATATGTATGAACAAGTCTATGAAAATGTTCATACAATTGCTAACGAATGAATTATTCAACAAATTATGACTAGAGTTAAAGAATTGTACAAATCTGGTTATAAATTTGTTGATCACAACCATTTATTAGAATTATTTAATCATTGATTGAATGATAAACTATTTACTGTAGAAGAATTTGTTAAATTAGATGATTGAAATCTAAGTGTTTTGTTAGATTCACTTAAACACGAGAAAGATCTGATTCTAAAAACATTATTAGAAGAAAGAGATACTAAAAATAAATATGTGTGCATAGATTACACTAAAAAAGATTACCAACTAGCAGTTGCAAAAGCAAAAAAACTAAAAATGCCAATTAAATATAACATTGACATTATTAAACACAAAGCAATTTGTTTATATGATCCAAATAAACAACCAATAAAAATTTATAACAGTCTAACTAAAAAAATTGAAAATTTTGATACTTTAAGTAATATTGTCTCAAAAAATCAATTCATTAAAAAAGAAAGAACTTTATTAATTATTAATTCTAAATTAATAAAACATAAATTTTAATATATAATAACGCAATAATATTATTAAAGAATTATGTCAAAACAAATTAATGACATTGCTTACGAAGTTGCTAAAGAAGAATTTGGAGACAAAGTCTTCTCTTTTAACCAACTATGAAGCAAAACTGCAAGTAGGATTAAAACGCCTACAAAACAACAAGCTACTGTTAAAGGCGAATTGTACTCTGAAATAATGCAAGATACAAACTTTCTTTACATTGGTAAACAAAATTGAAAGTTAAGAGAGTTTGTTGATCAAAACACACTTAAAAAAACATTAGCATCTTCACTTTATGATTTTGATAAATCATTAACTGAAGAAGACATTGAAGATATGGATGTATTAAGTGAACGTTTTGATGAAGAGTCTGGAATGTATTACGATGAAACAGAAGATGAAGCTATTCAAACATTACAAGGAATGGCTGAAATATCAAAAGACGAGGAGGAAAATGAATAATGAGAAAAACTGTAAATATTAAACAAATGGTTAAAGATGCTGCTATGGGTCATTATGCTATAGCTCATATTAACATTAATAACCTTGAATGAATTAAAGGTGCATTATCAGCTGCAAAAGAAACTAATACCCCTATTATTTTAGGTGTATCTGAAGGTGCAGCTAAATACATGTGTGGTTTTAAAAACATCGTTGATATGGTTAACAACATGATTGTATCAATGGGAGTTACACAACCAGTTGCATTACATTTAGATCATGGATCATATGAAGGTGCTATGGCAGCATTAAAAGCTGGATTTAGCTCAGTAATGTTTGACGGTTCACATTTACCATTTGACCAAAACATTACTAAACTTAAAAAAGTTCTTGCTTATGCTATGATCAAAAACGCATCTGTAGAAGCAGAAGTTGGTTCTATTGGTGGGCAAGAAGATGGTGTTGTAGGTAATGGTGAATTAGCTGATGTTAATCAATGTGAAACAATTGCTAAACTTTCTATTTCATGTTTAGCTGCTGGTATTGGTAATATTCATGGTATTTATCCTAAAAACTGAAAAGGTTTAAATTTTAAACGTTTAAGTGAAATTACAAGAGTATGTAATAACAAACCACTTGTATTACATGGTGGAACAGGAATCCCAACTGATCAAATTAAACAAGCTATTTCTTTAGGTGTAGCTAAAATTAATGTAAATACTGAATGTCAATTAGCATTTGCTGCTGCTACAAGAAAATACATTGAAGAAAAGAAAGATTTAGACACTAATGCTAAAGGATTTGATCCTCGTAAATTATTAAAACCAGGAACTGAAGCAATCAAGAACATGGTTATCGAAAAATTTGAAATCTTCGGTTGCAAAGGAAAAGCTTAAAACAGACATAAAAAAATCAAGCGATTAAATGCTTGATTTTTTTATGTCTCTAAACGAATTAGTTGCTTGCTGCTCAATTATTTGGTAATCCAGCATTCGCTTTTAAATATCTAAGCAATGCTTCACTATTAAAACCGTTAACAGGATTAGTTACTTTAATTGTTCCTGATTGTGAAATATTTTCAAATGAAGATGATGCAACAGAAGTTACAACACATGCATTTCAAGTAATACTACTTAAATTAGAACAATCTTCAAAAATACTTGGATGAACATATAAGGCACCTGAAAGAGTTACAGAAGTTATTGATGAACAATTTTTAAAAGCACTACCATTAATAGTATTACATTTTGAATTTTTAGAAAAAACTATTTTGTTAATAAAAGGAGGAACAACATTATCTCTAAATGCACCTGCAGTAATACTAGTTACTTCATCTGGAATCAACATTGTGTCACATTTACCATCATATATAGATAGACTGATTCCAGGTTTAAAACCTTCTAAATCATGAGTGCTTTGGTTTATTTTATAAACACTTTCTGGCAATGCATTAATTTTTTCTGAAGATTCTCCACAGCTAGAAACTGTAAACGGAATTGATGTAGCAACTCCAACACCTGACGCAATGCAAACTATTGATTTTAGTAATTTTTTATTCATATTTTTCTCCTATTTTTAATATTTATAACTGTTTTTTTTTTTTTTTTTAACAAATTTGAGAAAAACACAAAAAAATCAAGCATCGAATTGCTTGATTTAATTGCAATTAGAGAATAGACGATGTTATTCAGTAACGTCGATGTTTAGATTAGGGAATAATGGTTGTAGTAAATCAATTATCCCTTGTTTGTTTATACATCAATGAGTTATGTAGTTGAAAGAGCCAAAAGTATCTTCTCTTCCACCATCTGGGAAAGCAGTATCAAAATTTTCAATATCAATAATGAAGAAGTTTGCTTGTGGATCGCCATCAGCACCAATACATCTTATTTGTGAACCCATTCCTTTTGAAATCGTTGCTGCATTCGCCATAACTCTTCATTCTATTGGGCTGTTATTTAAAGATGCACCTTTTCAATATATTAGACCATCAATAGGTGTGTCACCAAAAAATGAATCATTAGATGTAAATGAATTAACAACTGAGAAAGTAATATCTTTTTCTGAAGTAGATGGATCGTCGTTGTTTTTAGAAAAAGAAATATGAATAGTACCGTTTATAGTGTCAGCAATTTCTTGTGTTAATGAATCACCTATACTTCAATAATGTAGTCCATCAGTATGTCTTGTTGATGTTCTATAATCAGAAATATTTAAAGGTGTTTCTTCATAAGAAAATTTTGAAGGATCAGACAGCTCTTCAAAGAAACAATATTGTTCCATTACAAATAAATAAGATAAAATATTAGATCTGTATTTGTTTATTTCAGGATTGCTTGAATTAATTATTTCTTGAGTTAATCAATCTGCTCAACCTCTATATGTTTTGGTTGTTGGTCCAGTTGTTATATTGTCCATCTTAGCTTTTAAATCAGTTGCGATTTTTGCAGGTGTAGTATGGTTTTCGTTAGCGAAAAAGTCTGTATTAAATTTATATGTAACAGAAGTTAAATTACCAACTTCAATACTTTTTGTTTTAGAATCATCGGATGGATAAAAATATAAAGTTTCACTATTAGTAACATAGAATTCTTTATCATCTGGATTTGAAGATTGAGGCACCCCAACACTAATAGAAAATTTGATGTTAAAATCTCATGGAATTGCTTTTGCTAGTTTAAACATGAAGTGTCATTGGTCATTAGCTTTGTCATAATAAAAACCGTATGTTGGGAATTCTTGTGTATAAGGAACTTTATCATCTCCTGTATATATTCCTTCACTTTCAGGTCAAAAATTATTTACAAAATAAGGTCTCATACTGTCTGCAGTATACTTGAAATCTTGACCTATAACAGATTGTGGTTCAAATTGACTAACATCATGTCCATTGTGTTCTCTATAGACTGTAAAACCTATTTTACGCCACTTTGGAGTAAATATGGGGAAATGACA
>CAJTRF010000024.1 GCA_910578525.1 uncultured Mycoplasmatales bacterium
TAAATTGAGACATTATTGATGTTTTTCCATTTAATTTATTTTTCTTTTGTTGTTCCATTAATAATGATCTAATTGATATACCTTTTGCACTTTGTTGAATTAAACTAGTTATTCCACCTTCATAATTTTTAGACCATACACTTTCTTCTTTCTTTTCACTTCCATCATTAATTGTAGGCATTGTATTCGTATTAGTCGTTGTTGTCGTTGTTGTTGTCGTTGCGGGTGTTGTTGTTGCTGCCGGTTTATTCATTGTTGTGCCTATGAAATTATTTCTTAATGCACCACCAATTCCAACAGATGTATTGTTATTTGAATTCTTTTCAGATTCTTTTTGTCTTGCTTCATTCATCATATTATTAATGTCAGATAATGCAGTATCGGTTTCCATATTTTTATAACGTTCGAATCCAATTTCAGTTAATCCTACTTTTCGTCTCATCGAATTCAAATCGCTTAGTTTTAATTCAACCTTCTTTTTATGTTCTTTCTCTTTATCATCTTTCTTTTTCTCTTCATCCCATTCTTTTTGAGCTTCTTTTTCCAAATTCTGTAAAATTATTATTGTTGGTTCTAAATTATTAACTGGTTTATCTTTATAATCAGAATAATTCAAAGGGGTATGATCTTTCTTGTAATGTTCTTTCAGTTTTTTATAAATGCTATTTGTTTTAAAGATATATCTATTCAATTTCAGGTATCGTTCTAAATCATCTAAGTTTGGATATAATTGAACCAAATTTTGATATGTTTCTGAAGAATCATCTGTATGCTTATGATATTCTGATAACATTGTTTTGAAATACTCTTCTTTTTCTTTCGTGACTTCCTTTTTATATTCTTCATAAGCAGGTCTAATATGATCTATTTTCACATCTGAATCTTTCAATGGATTTGCTGGATCTTTATTCAAAATATATTTTTTAACTACACTCTCTACAGAATCTCTTGACATTTTTCCATTTTTCTTTTCTATTGAATTATGATCGTCAATTAATGGCAAAAATGCTATCTTTTCTAAGACATGTATCCAATTTGGATTCTTAGGATCTTCATGAAAACTATTTAAATCATTTGGATTCACTTTCTTATTAAAATGATTTTCATAATCAGGAATGAACTCAATAATTGTTTGTAACGCTTCCAAATTATCAGAATTAACACTTAACTTCTCCAACATATCGGTTGAAATTTGATGATCTTTATCTTTGTTCTTATTGATTGAATCTATTGAATCTATTAATTTATTCTTCGAATCTGTTTTTGATTTCTTTGATAAATCTTTCACCTCTTTTATAAATTGTTTCATATCTTGAATCGTTAACGTTCCAATACCATTTTGAGTTTTATATGATTTTATTGCAGTATCGAAGTCAACTCTATTCTTTTTCGTATGCCCTAAATAATTTTCATATTCTCTCCAAACAATATTTGCCTTGTTAGCAATTTTTGCAATATTGAAATCAAAATCTAAATTCTCATCTTGTACTCTCCAATTGACTCCGTAAGTTGTTTTTAAATATTTTGCATATTGCATCATTTGATTTATTGTTATATCCATACCAAATGCTGTTTCATATCTTTGTCTGAGAGGTTCTAAGGTAGCATATTTCATTTTATCATAAGGAGTAAAATACTCGGCTGGAATTGGCTTATCTTTATTTTTAGAATTATATTTGTTTATCAATTCGTGATATTCATTATTTTCTGAATATTTATTGACATACGCTAAGTAATTTTTAAGATATTTGATATCTCTTCCTTCTTTATTCCATTGTTTAATTGTTGAATCAATTGGGAAATCAAGATTGAATATTTTCTTATATTTTTGCAATTCACCTTGCAATTCAATTTTATAATTACCTGTATCTTCATCTTTATAATTTTGAATGATTTTCTCTCGTTCATCCAAAGATAATTTCATCCAACCATCTTTTCCTTTGAATTTGTCATAAACACGTTCAATTTCTGATATTTCTTTTTCCAATTCTTCACAAAATTTCTTTGGACTTCCTGTATATGAATCATCTTTTGGAGCTTTGGGATTCAAATAATTGTATTTCGTTAATAATAATGTTTGATAAGTCTTATAACAATGGTATTCATTTTCTGCAAATATATCATCAATACTTTTGACATTATCACCTGTTAAACCATGTGAATCATTATATAAATCAACTAATTTATCAATTCCTCTGAAACTATCTAATTTTTCCTTTTCTTTCTGATATCTCTTTTCAATTTTTTCTAAATATTCGAATTGAGCACTTGGTGTTGAACCCCAACTTTTACGATCTTCATAATTAAAAACTTTCTTATATTTGGTTTCTAAGTCTTTGATTTTAATCATAATTTTCAAAAAATTGAGAACATTATTTACTTTATATTTTTGTTCTTTCTCAATATCTTCTAATTTCTTTGCAGTTTCTTTATATTTGTCTTCATATTCATTATAGAGACCGTTTATATTTGTTGAAGTCTTTAATTGATTTTGATTTGTTTCATATCTATCTAATTCTCTTTGCATTTTACTAATATCTTCCGAATTTTCTCCATAATCTTTTTCATTAAAATCTTTATCTAATTTTTGTAATTTGAGTTTCAATATTTTGTAATTCATCATATTCAAACAACCCGTAGAATCAGTCTTATATTTGGTAACGATATCTTGAACTGATAATTTTTCTGTATTAAATCTTCTATTATATTCATCTAATGTGTTTTTGAAGTTAGGAAGTGTATAATAATATGTATTATAAATTCGAAAGAACTCATCAAGTTTTTCTATTTGATCTTTTTTGGATAATTTTGAAGACCATGTCTCACCTGGAAAATCTTCCTCGAATTTCTTTTTTCTATTTTCGAATACAATTTCTTCATAGACTTTATCAATATTTCCGTCATATTTTTTATGAACTTCTTCCCATTTATGCAATTGATCTTTCGGTTCTTGATAACGATTCCAATGTTCTACCTCTGGCATTAATTTTTCCCATTTTGGTTTAATATCTCTTGTTTCTTTCATCTTCAAATCGAAAAATTTATATCTTTCTTTTTCATTTTGGAATTTGTTCATCTTTGTATCTGGTTTCAATCCTACTTCTTGACAAAACTCTTTGTATTCTGATTCCCAAATTTCATTTTGCAAATATCGTCTAGCGTCTAACACATCATTATCTGGATTATCAGAATCAATATATTTATTCAATAAATCATCTATAGAAACTTCTTGTTTTTGATTGGCTAATAGTCTCAGAATTTCACCATCAATCCGAAATTTATCATATCGTTTTATGTAATTATTGATTTTATTAGCTAATTTTGCATTTGTTACTTGATAATTAGTTTCGAAATTTGGATATTCTTTACCTGTAAATTTTCCCCAAATTTTCGTTAAAATTTTATAATAAACAATATCTTTATTGTACTTATCATCGATCATCATTTGTTCTATTGTTGGAAGAGTCGAATCTATGTTCTCTTTTGCAAAATCATACCATTTTCGAACTTCACTATCCCAAAGTATTGAATTTTTCTTTATATCAATTTCACTCTTTTTATTCTCTAAAGCTTTCAAATATGTTTCCCATTTTCCATCAAAATTTTTAGGGAAATTCTCTTTTGTCAACTGATAAGTAGTTTCTAGTTCATGTTCTAACAATACACATTTCATTGCATTTGTACAATTTATATAACTTCCATAAAGTCGTTTAATATCAGTAACATCATGATGTGAATGTTTAATATCATTATATTGATTTAATAATTGTTGAAAACTTACTGATTGAAATGCCGTATCATCTTTTGAGACATTATTAAAAATCTCTTTCAATTTTGTTATACCGGATAAAGATATTGGAACATCTTTTATATCCTTATTATCTGACGTAATTGCATTTATTTTTCCAACATATGTCCAATATTCTAAATAAATTTTTGCTGATTGAACATTATCTTTAAACTTTTTCACTAACCATAAATGATTTATAGTGTCTTCACCCGACTCTGCATTATAACAATTTAATTTGATTTGTAATTCATTATCTAATTTATAATCTTTAAAATTTTTCAATAACTTTTCAATTTCATGAATATGTGCTAATTTTTGATCGTTACTTGGATCTGTTTCTGTTATTGAATAATCTTCTTGAAATTCTTCACGATATTTTTCTAATAAATAGTGATATTTTAAATCTATTTTTGCTGATTCATAATCTAATCCATATTTGATTTTACATTGATTAATTGTTTGAGTTGATCTATCGTCGGAATGATTTGATCGATAATCAGAATGAATTTTCAAAAAGGCTGGTGAATTCCAAGAAGCTGTGTTCTCATCTTCAATTTTTGAAACAAAATTTAATAACCAATTTAATCTTGATGTTAAATCTTTTTCGTCAATCTCATGATATGGAGCAAAATTTACATCTCCTCTCGGTAATTCTTCGTCTTCATTTCTTCCGAGAGCCACCAATAATGTTTTCTTATGTTTCTCAATTTCTAAATATTTCATTGCATCAGCTGGTTTTTCAAATTCATCTTTCAAATCTTCATAACTCTTTTTTGAATTTATTCGACCTTCATTTTGATATCTTTCTAATGTTGATTTCACATTTGAATTTTCCCAATCATCATTCTTTTTACGATAATCTTCCGCGGCTAAAATAATATTATTGTATTCTGTTGAAACATTTGAATTATTAGTATTTGAATCAGGTATATATCTTTTTCCAACGAATTGTTGGTAATATTTCTTAGCTAATGGAATTAAATAATTTTTATACATTTTGTCTTCATCCCATGAAAAATCATATTTCAACCCTGTTTTATTTTCCTCTTTCAATGCTTCTAGATAAAAAACATGATTTCGAAAATCAGTATTTGATTCCCAATTTGATTTTGAATTTGAAAAATTGGTAACACTTGATTGAATATTATTTAAAAATGTCGATTGATTGACTGCATCACCTTGATTCACAACTGTTTGCAAAAATGAATTAATATCTGAATATTTTTGACTTCCATTCATATTTTCTATTTCTTGATTTCCTTCATAAGCTGCGAAGAATTGTAAACATCTATTCAAATCTCCATAAAATTTTCCAAATAAATAATACAACGCTGATTGTTCAGAACCTCCAAATTTATTTTTGTATTTTGTTAAATAAGGTAATAAAGTTTGATTCCCTACCCATTGTCGACTATAAATCGGATAATATTGACTATAAAAATTGTTTAACGCTTGATAAGCCGATTCAATTGTTCCTCCATTATTAACAATATAATTCTTTAAATTAACCTCTTCATGAGGATTAACATTTGCCCAAAATTGATAACCTGGAGTTAATTTTAAAATCGCATTTCTTGCCTTATAATTATCACCAAATTCAGTTCTCCAATCTTCAGCACTTTTGAAATCATTTGGAAAATGTGGTTTCCATACTTCACGAATAGCTCTTTCTAAACTATCATTGAATTCCACAGAATTAATTTTTGATTGAATTTGATTACGTAAAGACTCTGTTAATTTCAGAATATCATCTGTTGGACGAGCAGTTGCAAAAATTCTTTCAGCAGTTAATTTTTCGTGATCTGGAGCAATCTCATTATATTCATTCAAAGCTAGATTGAAATTCCGATCTGTTTTAATTGATCGATAGAGTGGCTCTTTTCTTAGAAATTCTTTTTGTAATTTATCCAATGCTTTGAATATATTTGAATGATATTGAGCATGATCCCAAGTGGCAGGCATTGTGTTTGGAGGATACATTAATCTTATTTGTTGATACATCATTTCACCTTGCAAATATGCATAAAATTTAGCTCCGTCTTCCTCAAATTTGTCTTCTTGAATATATGACCATTCACTTTGAGGGAAAATGTCTGGATATGTATTTGATAAATAAACTTTCAACTCATCAATTTTTATATTATCTTCTGGTGACATTTGACCAAAATTTGATCTCATTAACAAATTCAAATTTGAACTCTCTCGATTGCTCTTATAAAAATTATCAAAATCGACTCTTGTTTGAAACTGACTCCAATTTTTTCCAAAACCAATATATCTCGTCTTTGCATCAATAAATTTATCAACATCTTCAACTCTATCACAATGACCAACAATTTCTTTAATTAATGTTTCTTTTTCAACTGAGTTTCTTCCTTGACAATATTGATCAATTTTCAATCGAAAATTACTATCACTCAATATCGCATTTCTTTTTTGTTTCAATAATTCTAATTCTTCTCTCATTTTTTGATTTTGTTGGTTTTCAGGCTCATTTGTAATTTTCAGAAGATTCAAAGGATTATATTCAATTATTTCTAATCGAACTTCATATTCATCAGCTAATTCAAATAAACGTGGAACTTCATGACCCGCATCTTGAAATGTTTTCATTCCTAAATAGATATTACTTATATTTTGAGAATTCCATTTTCTAAATAATTCTCCCATTTTCTTAAATTGAGGTAATAACGATTGTAATTTTGCTTCTAATTGTGAATAATTTCGGTTAACTTCAGGATAAGATCGGAATAACAATTCAATTACTTTTTCATTAATATACGATTTATCGAAATCTGGAAATGCTGATTGAAAACACTCAGTCAATTTATTATTAACATTTTGTATGAGATTTCCTGTTTCTCTATTTTTTTGTTGAATATGAGCTTTTATTACATTAATTTGTTGATCTATTGGGAGATTTGAATTTTCTCGAATAATATCATACCATTTTGCCTGTGTAAATTCTTGACCGTATGCTTCTCGAAATGTATCCTCTAATTTATTTAATTCTAAACGTTCTTTCAGGGTTTTCACAATTTCTGTATTTCTTTCAATTTTTTCATTGATATTTGATAAAACTGTATCTTGATTGTAAGTTGTTGCCACTTTGTTCAATATATGTTGAAGAATTGATGCTGAATCAATTTCTTTATTTGTTATTTGATATTTTTGTACATAAGTTCTTTCCAAATTCTGAATTTTTGTTTGAATTAATTGTTCTTTTGTTTCCCAATTTCTTACCCATTCATTGAATTTTCTATCTCTCTCCTGAATATTTTCAATATCTAAAATCGGTTTCACCTCTGTATCACGAATTCCCTCAACAGTAAATGGTCGACCAGAATTTGATATTAATCGATGAATTTGATTTCCATAATGATTTATTTGTTGATCTTTTGCATTTGCTTCTCGGCTTTCCATATCATTTTTCAATTCATTAAATAGATTTTCACCATTTTGAGGAGTTGATTGAACTTGATTAATAAAACTTTGTTTGATAGCGGTTAGATTCACTTTTTCAACACTTGATACAATTCCATGAATAAAATTAATATTTTCAATCTTTGTTCCAATTTCATTATTGAATCTCTGAATCCAATTTGTAACTGCTGAATTTCGCCTTTGCAGTAATTCTCTACCTAACTCAGATAAATAACCGTCTTTATTTTGACTTGATAGATATTCTGCATATTTTGTTCTTATTTCTTCGTCTGTTGATACAATACCATTATTATCATACAATTGTCGAATTCTTTGAGTTATTGCTTGTTCGTTATGATGATCTAAATAATCTTGTGAATCCTCTTTAATATTTTGTAACTCTTCACCTTTCTGTTCACTTCTCAAATTATCACCATTTACATAATTTTCAATTAATCTTGTTCTTTCTGAATTCATATCATTTTGAGTTATCCTTTCAGCTCTTACTAGATTTTCAATTGTTATAGTTATTGTTTCCATTCGATTATTTTTAATTGTACTCCACCTTCTGAACTCATTTTGAATTTGCGATTTCACACCACCTTCTTTATTGAATTTATTTTCCATTTTATCTCTTCTGCTACGAGTATTTCGATCATTAAATTCATCATCATTTGTCCAATATTGATGAGCTAATTCTTGAATATATTTCTCTGAAAAATTGAATGGTCCCAAAACTCTTCGAATTTCTGCATAAGTTTTATTTCCATATTCTTGAAAATCATGATAGAATTCATTTTGAAATGTCTTTGTATCAATAAATTCTCTTAATGCATTTTTTGTTGGATATTCTTGATAAACCATTTGATTTATCCAACTATCTTTATCCGGTCCTAAGTTTTCATGTTGAGATCCTATCTCCCAAAGTTTTCCTAGTTTTCCTTTCAAATCATTCAATTGTCCATTCCATTCATTTCTCATCTGATTTACCGATCTTTCTGATTGCTCTGTAAAACCTCTTCCATTCAATTCATCTACTGATTCCTGATCTGTTATTTGATCATTTGTTCCTAATGACCATTTTAAATAAGCTCTCATATATTCAATCATTATTATCCAATACATTTCTGGATAAGCTTTTGTTAATTGTGCGGTTATTTCACTTGGTTGTTTTATTGAATTCATATTTATATTATGAAATTCTCTATCAATTATACTCAGAAATTGATTTATTTCAATATTGTCTTTATTAAAAAATGGATTTTCATCTTGAAGAACCTGTAAATAACGTTGCCAAGTGTCTCTTTGTTCGATTCTTGTTTGAGCTAAAAATCTTTCCCATTGATTATCGTTATTTCCTCTTTCTTGATCTGTTGACCCTTGATTCAATTCTTGTTCAGGTAATTGTATTGGTTGAACCCCTTCTTCTAAAATTTCTTGATTTTCTGCTTCATTTTGAATTTCTTGTTCTTCAGCTTTTGCCTCCTCTATCCAAATTTTTTCTCTTTTTTTTGTTTTTTCAGCAATCCATTGTTTGTGCATCATGTTAATAATATCTGGGTTATTTGCATACAATTCCTCCATTGATACTTGAGTTTCCCATAACTTGTCATTTGCAAGCTCAAATAACACTTGATCCTGGTCAAGATCGGGTTCAGATGATAACCATGTTTGTAAATCTTGTTTTATGTCTTTATCTAAATTTGAAAACATTTGTGGTAATAAATCTATCACATTATCCAAACCTATTTCACCTGTATATGCTTTCATTAAACACAAATTATATGCAGTTTCACCAATTATTCGACGATAAGCTTGATTTTTATCATTTTTGTTGTAACTATTCATTATATTTTCTATTGCTTTTGACGAGTATGGATATTGTCTAAATTGCTCAACACAATTTTTTATTCGGGTATCTTCTGGAGTTTTCGTATCATGGATGTAATCTTGGATAACATACCAAATATTCAAATGTAATAAGGCAACATTTCTTTCGTCTGTACTCCCTTTCATTAAAGCTGCACCTCTTTCTGGATTGATTTTCCCAATTTCTTGAATTAACATGGTACAAATTGTTGTGTATCTATCATCGATATCAACCCCTTGCTTGTCGACTATTTCTTCCAACATTTTCATTCGATCTTGTACGTTTTCAGGAGATATCGGTGTGAATTCTAATGTTAACTTTTCAATTAATAATTTCTCACAAAGATCTTTGATATCTTTTTGTCGTGCCATTGAATGAATCACTTTTTGTCTGAGTTGTGCCTTAAATGTCCATTGATCTTGTTCGTTATTCCAAAGTAATACTTTTTGCAAAATAAAGTTTCTCGTTTCATCCCATTTATCACCATAAACCAGGTCATTATAATTGGTTACATTAAACTTTTCACAATCAGTTAATAAAATATTCAAATATTTTGAAAAGACTGAAGGATCAAACCAGTTTTTATTTTCAAAATGAATATATTTTATTAATGCAACTGTGAATAAAGTTTGAACATTTTCATGATTTTTTTCCAAATTTTGTAAAACTGTTAGAATTCCTTTTAGATTATTCAATACATACATTGCACCGTCTTGTTCAGCTCCTGCTAAAGATATATAATCATCTGCTCGAATGTCCATTCTTTCTTTCGGAAGGAATCGGAATTGACGTTGTTCCTTTGTTCCTTTATTTTCATATATTATTGTTCTTGATATTTTTGAATTTAACGCATCACAAACCTCAAAAATTGCGTCAGAATTCAATAAACTTATTAAAACCTGTTTATTCAATTCGCCCCAAGATGGTTGAATAAATGCTATGTAAAATCTCATATAAAGAGGATTGTAAGGTTTCCCACTAAATGAATAATAATAGAGATCCCCTAATTGAAAAGTTGCATCGAAAGCTTGATCTAACTTTCTTACTGGGTCCATATGAAAAGCGTGTTGAACCAATTCATACAATTCTCTTGTTTCTTTATAATTCAAACATATATCATAATCTGTTGGATCAACTGGCAAATAATGACTTCTATCAAATTTTATAAATAATTCCTCAAATTTAGCCGATTTTCTCTTTTTGATATCTTTTATCGAATTCATCAAATCTCCTCTTTTTTGTTGATATTCAGCATTTACATTCTCTAATGTTAATCCATTTGTATCACCAAGATGAAGTTCTTTGAAAGCTAACGTTTCTATCATTAAATGAGTATATAAAATTAATTCATTTGTTTCCTCTATTGTATTTGGATTTTCTGTAAAATATTGATGAATTGTTTGTATATTTGGTTCATCAATTCCAACTTCCTGACAAATTCCAATTAAAAATTCAAATTCTTTCTTTGCATCTTGATCTTTAAAAGTAACCGAAATTCCTTGATATTCATATGATATACTTAGAGTTTGATTTGTCATTTTTTAAACAAATAAATAATTCAAAAAAGTTTAGCTAGTAAATGGTTTATTCATTTGAATCTTCTGGTTCCTTCAAATTTAGTGGGTCAACGA
>CAJTRF010000025.1 GCA_910578525.1 uncultured Mycoplasmatales bacterium
TCTTCATTAAGACCATAGGTTCCTCCTGCTTGATTATAAACTATATTCTCTGATAGATCATAGAGTATACCATTCATATCTTCCCCTAATACTGGTAATCCTCCTGCTTCTTTAGGTAACATAGTTATTTCCGGAAATCCAGTATTATAATTTGCTTTACCTTCCTCTTTTGTATTATCCAATATTTCATTTCTCAGTCCATTTACAGCAAATGGTTGTTTTATCTGTTTGGGTTTGTTTATTATTGTCATTATTAATTATAAGTTCATAGTCTACTCCACAAGGTACAGGTACTATATCACTATTTCTTAGTAAAGATGTTTCCCATAGATGAGGAGTAAAGTTAAAAATAAAAGATATTTTCATTATACCTGATCTGATTACTTTACAGGTACCTCTTCCTTCATATAGAATAGATGTTATATGGTTTAGAGAAGTTAAGGTAGCATCCGTTGTAGCTCTAACACAGGATAATAACAGTACTTTTCTATACTGTTCATTTTCTAATCTGTGTAGTTTCCTGTTCTTTTACCCGTATAGAAAGGAGATTGATTAAAAGGTTCAAAGTTGCTTTCTTTAAATCCAAAGTAATCTTCTCCTATTAGATTAATATATCTGGATACTCCTAATATTCTTCCCCAATTATCCAAACCATAGCTATTGGCTGTTTTAATGTTGAATACCAGATTATAGATATCCTGTATATTCCTACTAGGATCTAAATATCTAAAGGTATCTATTAGTTTCAAAATAGTAGGACTATTTTGATATTGTAGTAATATTACATTACTATTGTCATTATTCATTAACCACAACCTCTATGTTATCTTTAGTTAACACTCCAACTTTATCTATGGGTATATAAACACTATCGGATAATTGTTCTATATTTTTTAGTTTAATTCTATTCTTTATATTGGTCTCTACTTTACCTATCTTTATGGATATGATATATACTCCAGCTATTAGGGCTACCGATTGATAGAATCTACTGGCATATACAGTTTCACCTATAGATACTCTTGTGGTGGTATTATTATTAGCTAATCCATAGTAGTTATTGTAGATATAATCCTTAATCATAGATGGAATATCCTCCGAATAGGATTCTGGTACTTTCTTTAGTTCTATACTAATTACTATGTTAATTTCTTCCGGTATTTGATAATATATGATATCTAATACATTATTTTCTGTTATCAGTACTTCTACCTCAGTATTTCCACTTGTACCACATCCGGAAGATATGGTATTCTCAATCACATTACCTATATCCATAGGCTTTCCTCCATTAACACAGCAGTAGACCGAATGAGGTTTTATTTCTACATTATCATATACATCTATATAATTAGTTTTATTTTCTCTTACATAAACATCTAGTACTCCATCCAATTCTCTTAATCGGGCATATAGGGAACTTACGGTAGATTTACCATTTTTAGCTATACTGTTTATTCTTCGATTTTCAAAATCATAGCTAGATTCTGCTAATCTTCCTATTATACCTTTCTCTAATTTGTTATTTACACTGTCCCATCCAACTATAGTTGTTACTATGGTGTTTATGGTATTATTTTCCACTGGAACTAATCCCTTTTCTAAACTTGAGAAGTTAATGGTAACAGTACCATTGGAAGATATTGTTTTATCTTCTGTTGATTCAAATAGATCCCCTCTATCACTCTTCACAAGAGAACCCTTAGGTATAAATGTATTAGCTAATCCTATACATTCACATCTAACTGTAGAAGATTGAGCTGGTTTCCTTTCTAGAAAGAACAGATAACCTATAGCATCCTGCCATATACCACTACTTGTCTTAGGATTAAGCATATTAAGTATATATAGCAATTGATTATTCTTATTATCTATCTGAGTTACTAAACTAGTTATAAGTTGTCCTTGAGGTGTGGTTATATCTCTGTTCATATTGCCATCAAAGGCTATATTCCATTCATCAGATATGTTGTTATATATCTCTTCCGTATCAGGTATAGTTATTCCCGTATCATCTATTGTTATGTCATTATTACTATTAGTCATAATACATTCAAACTTATGTTAATATCTGCTTTATATGTTCTACTGTAGCTATCATATTCTACATTAGTTATATCTATTGATTTAATATCTCCATATACTTTAGCTATTTCATAACTCATATAGTTCTCTAGAGTATTACTGGTTCTACTGATGTTATTACCTAATATATTATTATTATCCAAATAGGGTATACCTCTGGAGGTATCAAATATACATTCACCTTTAAATGTTTTAGTTATACAACAAGTTGTTTGATTTATTTCTTCCAATTCATCAGAAACTATAGCTATGTTATTCATGGAATCTAAAGTTAGATCCCAAGTATTGCTATCTAGTTTTAGGGATTTCATTTCATCATTTATGTTGATTATTTATTACTAATTATGCCTAAAGCTAACTTGCATCACAGGATAGATAGATATATCTATTTAATCTATTCTGTGATGTAGTAACTGCTCTAACTTGACAAATAGGTTATTGTTTGTTATGATATGTTTAGATACCTGGTGTCCACCTCTGCTTGCAAGTCGCCCAGGTTTTTTTATGTTATATATTTAATTTTAATCTATTAGTTCCAATAAAGTTTTTAAGATTATTATAACTATCTATAAATGTTGAATGCTTTTCAGTCCATTTAGAAAATTCATCAGATATTAAAGATATAAAGAATATTATCTCCTTATAACTATCCATTAGATTATACTTAAATAAACTTTCATGGTGAAATACTCTGTTTCTTATGGATTTAATAAACTTTAATTTAGTTTGTATTTCCTTTCTTAAAACAACTTTTGAATAGTTACAAAACAGTATCCTCAAACATGGTCTCCAAAAGAATACTTCAAAATTACTATCTAATAAATTAGTCCAAAATCCAAAGTTTAAATTAGATATCAAATCATTTGAATCAATATTGCCTCTTTTAGATTCTATAACAGAATTTATTTGTTTTATTAATAGATCATTACTTTTATCTCTACCTTGTAGTAAATACCTCTTCTCAAATATCCAATCTTTACCATATTTATTAGCTATAACTCTATAGAAAGAATTTCGTACTATTAGTTCTATATTTTGTAGAGGGAAATATAAGCTTTCATTTATTCTTGTATATAATAAATATAGTTCTATTGCCATATCAAAATCATTATTTGTTACAACTAGATATGGTTTTAATCTTTCTTCTGTTATATATGTTTCCAGTTCTTTATTCATTTGCTATTATAAAATCTATTACTAATACTTTAACATAATTTCAATCATTATTCAATTACTTGACAAAATCCTAAGTAATCCATTATATTTGCTATTTATAGATTCCAGGCACGGCTGATGATACAAGTTGTCAAGCTCCTGGAATATTAAACTATCCCACCTTAACACTACTAGACCCAGAACTTGTTATGGTACATGGTCCATTGGGAGATGTTATTATAGCATTAGTAGTTAGTACAGAAGCTTTTAGTGGATTAGTACCTAAGTTAATATTATCACTATCTATAGTTACATTGGTAGCTTTAACATTTACATTGGAATTACTGTTTATGATTGTATTTTTACTTGATTCTATGTTAATTGTATCTGATTTTATGTTAGCTTCTTTAGAGTTAATATTAACATTTGAATTAGCAGTTATGGTTATGTTATTGTTATTATCTATAGTTATACTACTGTTATCACTGGATATGGTAATACCGATATCCTTATCCAGTATTATACTATTCTTTAATATTTCTTTATTGTTATTATTATTATTTTCTTTTAGGAAAGAACCTAAATATAAACTATCTCTAACATCAAACATTCGATAGGAATTAGGATTAGATCTTTTCTTAGTATTCTTAAGTTTAGATATATCTCTATCTGCTACTATACATAATCCATAGTCTCCTTTTTCGGGAGTTAGATAAACAGTATTAGAACCACATTGATATATAAAGTAAGGTATATTATAGATTATATTTGATTCTAAGTTAATAAGAGGCAATACATCAACAGTATTATTATCTCTATCTACATTAATAACTTCTACTAGGAAAGCAGTTCTAACTAAAGATGATATGTTATTCTTTATGATAAAACTTAGTAGATTAACTTCATTATTATCGGTTGTATATTTCTTAAACATGGTAATAGTTAGCTTTAATTAATGTTTTAAAACTTCCTTCAATTTTACTATATAAGATATGTTGTAATCTTGTTACTTTATAATCTCCATTAGCTATGGTATTGTAACTGTTTACTATTCTAATCTGACATCCTAACTGTATTCTAGGTTCAAAGTATATTTCCAATTGAACTCCATCCTGCGTTAGCTGTATATAACCTATTACATTATCCCCTTTAGCACAATCTAGAATTACAACATCATTTTTATTGTTTATAACATTATCATAGTCAGTTATTACTATGGAATTGTTATTAATGATAATATCAAAGTCATAATCCTGAGATAGTTTAATAAGTTTCTGTATATTTGAACCTTCTAGATATATGTTAGCATCAGATATATTTACTCCATTGTTAATAACCGTATAATTAACATTCATATCTTTAGCTATGGTATTTACTATATTAGTTATATTCTGTTCTCCTTTTATGCTTGTAGGTTTAGTAGGATTAACTATTTGTCTATAGTTAGTTATAGCTGATATGTAGAAACTAACATCTGGTACCTTACTGTAGTCAGGATAGGAATTTATTATATCACCAGAGAATATTAAACTGTTATTATTACGATAATAACAGTTTATTGTATAGTTAGATACTTCATTTCTTCCTTTGTACTTTATAAAAGATAACTTATTCATAATATCATTAGCTAATCCATAGATTCTAATAACTGCACTATTGAGAGAAGGTAGACCATCACAACTAATCTCCGTTATACTTGCAAAATCTTCTATAACCATAACGTTATTGCCATTACCAATGATATCAGCAGTACTGTTACCACTATCTCTAATCTCAAAATATATTAGTTTCTCACTAAATAAATTATTCATATGTTAATATAAATCTATCATTGAACTCTCTATAGTCATTTGGTTCTGTATCATCATTTCCAAATATATCTATGAATTTTAAGGTACCTTTAAGGTAGTTATTACTACCATAAGGTATTAGATTAACATTAGTAAGACATAATATACCATTAGTTATGATAATATCATTTACTTTTATAGAACTGTATATTCTATTATCTTTCTGTTGAATCTTTAGTTCGCAATTCTGATTGTCTAAAACTATATTCAGTATCTGACTTGGTATTTTTTGTAGTTCAATGTAAAACATGTTAACCTCTAAACCTATCATATAGTATAGAACTGTTATTCTTTCCTTCCTGAAGTTGTTGTTTACCGGTTTTAACAGTTGGACTATAGTTAGTATTTGCTACTGTTTTAAATAGTATGCTTGATTGTTTAATTTCTTTTGTATCAAATTCTACTATTAACATTGATATGCTTGTTATACTATATGATAGATTATATAGGTTATAACCTATAAATACCTTATAGGGTGTCTCTATATCAATAAGGTCTATACTGCTATTATAATATTCTAAAGTATCTATGGTATTCTTCAATTTATTCTTATTTCCATCTACAGCTAAAGATATTTTAATACTGTTAGGATTATTGATCTTATTGTAGTTTCTAAATGAACCGGATTGTATAGTATAACTAGGTAATTCAGAACTGGATTCAAAAGACAAAGATAAGAATGTAGTAAAATTACAGATAGATTTCTTAATCTTATCTTCTGTTCTATAGATATTCCAATCACCATAGATACCATTGTTTATTAATCTTCTTAAATCTGTAAATTTATCATTAATATAATCCATAGTAGTTATTCTGATTCATTATTATATTTCTCTTTTGCATTTCACTAAAGAAAGAATCTACAATAGATTTAGCATCTGTTGCTTTAGTATTTATATCTATGTTAGATATGTTTATGGTACTACTATTGTTGTTGGTATTATTACTTATGTTATTACTACTACTTTTCCACTTTGGATTTGGACTATACAGTAATGGTATCATACTACTACTATTAACATTTACATCTCTTTCTTCTTTAGAGTTAATTAGGAATTTAAAAGGTTTAGCTACTATATCTTTAAATTTATTAAACATATTAGATATGTAATTAAATATATTATTACTAAGGTATTCTTTAAATAATTTTAATTTATTTAATAGGTTATCTAATCCTTTATATAAAGTAGCAAATAAAGCATTACCATTATTCTTCCAAGTTAAGAAATCATCTAGCAGTAAACCTACTATAGTTGCTATAGATGTTATGATTATTGTACTCTTTTGTAGCAGAAGAAAACTCTTTGTTAATTTTAGTATACTAGGTATCAGAGAAGAAGATATAGCTATAGCTAAACCTATGAAGAATCCTTTTATAAAATTATCATAAGATTTTATAAATAATATTAATTTAGTTAATGAAGAACTAAACTTAGATATAATAGGTAATGTTAATCTAGCAAATAGAGAGAATATAGATTTTAATGATTGAACTAAATTATCAATAGTATTCTTAAATCTTAAAGTTATTTCACCATCTTCTTTAGTGTAAATACCATATGCTCTTTGTTTGTTTATTATATTAGTTATGTATTCTTCTCCTTGTCTGAGTAATAGTATAGTTCCAGTATCTAAACCAAGAGATTTACCATAGGCAAATGATCTTCTTTCGGGTAATTGAGCTAATACATTTGATAGTTCTAATAGTATTTCTGTTCCTTTTTTAAGAGAACCATCAGCATTAGTAAAACCAATAGATAATCTATTAAGAATAGGTAAAATACTGCTGTTACCCGTTAAAGCAAATTGTTCCATATTAGAATTAATAGTAACTAAAGAAGAATTAAAACTATTAACATCTCCTCCCATAGTTTTAACTGCTTCTCCCCATAGTTGTATGGTATCATAATCTTCTCCAAGAGTATTAGCTAATCTATTTAGATTAGCATTAACAGCTACAAAAGAATCTAATAATTTCTTTAATCCAAAAGCTTGAAAGATATTAGATCCTACTTTAGCTATACCATTAATTGATTCTTTAAGTTTATTTATACTTTCTTCTGCAGATTTAGTATCCAGATTAAGAAGTATGGTTAAGGTGTCTAGGAGCATAATAGTAGAAATAAGTTAGTTTATTTGTAGTAATTATTGCAGCAATATATAATAACTATT
Source organism: uncultured Mycoplasmatales bacterium (assembly GCA_910578525.1). Classification (GTDB taxonomy): domain Bacteria; phylum Bacillota_I; class Bacilli_A; order Mycoplasmatales; family Mycoplasmoidaceae; genus Malacoplasma_A. The sequence goes on from CAJTRF010000025.1 coordinate 7,263, forward strand.
GTATATATAATTTGTATATGCTAATATGCCATTATATACTAATAACTTTGTGAGGTAATTTATGTTATTAAGAAATAAAAGTAGTTTATTATTATTTTTGTTATGTTTAAATGTATTTTCTATAGCAGAGGCATCAAGGAGTCCTTTTGGATATAAAGAAATTAAACAGGCTATTGCAAGATTAGCTGCTTCAAATAAATTAGGATATGATTATGATGCTAGGCAACTTGATAAAGAGATTATAATTAAAGCTATTGAAATGGATAAACAAACTCTAAAAAAATCAAGAATTGACGGTTTAACCGGTACAGTTCAGCAATGTTTAGAGTCTATAGAAAATAATAATGGTAAAGAAATATCTGAAGAAATAAGAAATTTTGAACTAGAAATATTACAAAAGAAACCATTAATGGATTTAAACAAAGAAGAAACTGTTCAAATTTTAAAAGGAGTTACTGGTATGTTTTATGAACAAATAATGTCAAATCAACCGTAAAATAGTTGATTTAGTCTCCCTATCTCCAAATAGGGAGATTTATATATCAAGTCTAATAACAAATAATAAAATAATTGATTCATTTAGTTATAATCTTTAAATACATTATCACTAACCAATCTCTCATTCAAACCATCAGTCTCTATTATATCATAAAGTATAAGTGCATCTTCATAACAATAGATAGTTTGTAGTTCATATAGAGTAGCTAACTTATTTGATATGATTATTCCACATAGATTATCTATATATCTGTACTCGTAGTATTCTATTTCTTTATCGTTGTCTTTGCTAGTAGTGAATCTACGAGTTTCGTAAAAACCATATTGATACTAAAGAATTCTTTCTGTAGTAATATTAAGGTATTAATATCTTCTATTATATCATCTACTCTATTGTTAATAAGTTGTATATCTTGATTGAGTTCTTTATTAACAAAGTATAGATAATTTAATATATCTTTAGTTAATAGTTCTTCTGTTATATTATGGTCTATAGTTATCTTTTTTGTATCTATACTTTCTTTTATATTATTCTTTACTTCTATATTGATACTTCCTATTAATCTATTTAGTATCTTCTCAAAAGCTAATACGGGAGCTTGTTTAATCTTGAATGTTTTACCATAGTCAGGACTATCTTTGTCTTCTATAGTTAGAATTGTTTCTTTTAGCATATTAATAATGTATTGTTATTGATGTGATTTTGAATTAGTGGATTAATTATTGTTTGATTTAAGTTATTATTTAAATCTAGCAAGTCCAGGTTTATCTGGTAATTTAGGTTTAACTATTAGGCATTGATTATGTAATATTGTTTTATTACCGGTATACGCGTTTGGATTTATACTATGTGGTCTAACATGTTGATTAAATGGTTTTTTTACAACTTTTTCTCCTATAGAACATTTTCCAAGAGCATTTAATACTGGGTTATCAGCTGTATTAATCAAAGGACTTGTTTGCATAAGTTGTCCCATATTATCACCTTGTTCTTCAGTGAACCCTTCAACTGATGGCTGAGATAGCTTCTCTACATTAACTTGTTCTTTGATTTTTTCTTTAGTTGGCGGCTCGAAAGTACCACCATGCTTTTTTTTAGATGTTGTAGAAGCTAATGGCCCAATGTTTCTTGCTCTGAGTGTTGTTGGTATAAATCTAGCGGGATAATCATTTTCTTTTGGCGCCTTATCGTTTAGTTCATTTTTAATGTGTCCCGGAATATTATTTTCTCCTTTAAATACCCTTTCATAATCTCTCTGAACACTTTCATGAATTGAATTTGCAAATTCAAAAGATCTATTTTTTAAATCTGCTATGTCTGTGTAATGTCCACTTGACAGTTCTTGGTAAGCACGCCTTGCATAATCTGAACATTTTGGACCAACTTGTATACTTTTAAGATACAAAGAATATGTTTTAATACTACTTACATCAATAAGTTGATTTAATTGTGAATATATTTCTCTAATACCATAGTCTCTTTGAGTGTGATACATATCATAATCAATAATTGCTCTAGAACTATCAATTATAGCACAATCTTCCGGAGTTAACTTAGTATCATTTGAAAGTTTACCATTTTCATCAAATTTAAACTTATTTGTATTAACGGCTATACATATTGTATGACCATCATCACTAATACCGGAATTACTATATCTGCATGATACCATTATGGTAGCTATACTTTTAGAAGGATCTGACAACTTTGCGCTTCTAACAGCATTGGAAATGTCTTGAGATAAATTAGAATCACATCTTATATAATGTCCATCTCTTGTTTCACAACCAATTCTAGAATAAAATATTGGTGTATTAGTACCAAGTTCAGCTCTAATACATACTTCTGCTAAAAGATGCCCCATCCTTTTACTATAATTTCTGAGAACATCATCTCTCATTTTAAATACAATATTCTTGCCTAATTCTGAATCTAAATTTATATTTAAAATTTCTGGAGCATGAAATACATCTTCTTTCACTTTTATAAACTTAAGTTCTATATTACGAGATGAATCTGTATCATTTTTTGATGAAGAAAGTTCTAAAAAACAACAATTCAAACCTTTTAAACGATATTCGGCTGAGGATGAGTTTGTCTTCTCTTTAGTGCTATACATAACTAAAGTTTCGTTTTTAATGAAAATACCTTCCACAAAGTAAGAAAAACTATTTAGAGTGGGCAGCAACCTATCATCTCTTCTATCTACAAATCCCACACTATCTTTTATGATTTTGCTTCTGCTATTACTATCTTTCTTACTAAAATCAAACTCTGCCATATTTCTCTACAATTAAATTTCTTCAGGTTCTATTGACCATTTAGCATCAGGATCCATACCTCTAACCTCTAATGCTTTATTATAACCTTCTTTAGTTAACGTTGCCCTAAAGATTTTTCCATTATCACATAAAAAATATATCAATCTATTCTGTAATATAAAACAACTATATCCAGCTTCTGATCCACCTGATAAAAAGATTTTTCTTTTATCTGGTAAGACTTCAACAATAGCAGGCTCTTTCTCTACATAAAAATCAGGATATTTTTTTATGTGTTCATAAATAGCATTACTCATAATTTTACTCTTAATTGTTCAATTATACTTTTATTATACCACAACCTTACAATAAGTCAAGAATATAAGTTGCATCAATATATTATGTTGTACTGATAATATATCTATTTATTATTATCTTTATTTTTTAATAATTTATTAAAAAAATAAGATTTGTTGTAAATTAAA
>CAJTRF010000026.1 GCA_910578525.1 uncultured Mycoplasmatales bacterium
TTAAGCCATTTACATTTATTTATGATATTAATAATATTTTTTTATTAAAAATCTCGAAATTTTTTTGGTCACGTGGTCACGGATTTTTTTCGATTTTTTAATTTTTTATCTAAAAATGGTCAAATGTTAAGGTCAAATAATTTTTAGATTTTTTTAAGGTTTTTAACTCATTTTTTAATTTGAAAATGAAGCGAATTCCACCAGAAGAATTAGAACATGTAAGTACAAAAGAAATATATGATGAAATTCACAAATATTTCGACGATAAGCAAAATATAAAAAAAACATTATTTAATGTAAATACAGAAAACGCCGAACAAATGAAGAAGCAATACCGAATTGATATTTATGACAATTTTGTTATTGACGACATCCGACAAAAAGATTATACAGTTCAAGGCGTTTTTCAGACAGAAGAACTCATACATGATTTAATGAGAGTTATTGCGTTAATCGATACAGCAAATTCACCATTTTTGTTTAAAATATGGGATGAAAATGGTAATACTTGCAAAATATCCCAGGTACCTCATGCAATAATGAAAAAAAAGTTGAAGTCAATCGATATTAAAGTCATGGATAAAATATTCAATGTTTGGGATATTGTTGATTATGGAAAAAACATCAACTTCTTTATATATAATCAAGTTTCATTTTACAGCGATAATCCACGAATTTTCTCCCTTTTTCGTGGATTCCCATATAAGCCATTGCGAACATTTGATAAAAATGTCATTGGATTATTTTTGGAGCATTTCATTTATGTTATTTGCAGTAAAAATATGGAAGTTTTCCATTATTTATGTAGTTGGATTGCTTTCTTACTTCAAAAACCAGGTGTGAAAATTGGAACAGCATTGGTACTGGTTGGAATACAAGGAACAGGAAAGACGATGTTCACGAATGCGATTTGTCAGCTACTTGGAGTTTATGGAATAGAGAATGCAAATCTGAATAATATAACTGGAAAACACAACTCACAAATTCTTAATAAAATGCTCATTGTTGTTAATGAAGTCGATTCAAGTTTTGGACTTAAAAGAGACAGTTCCAACATTTTAAAAACACTCATCACGGAAAAATCCATTGACATCAACCCTAAGCATAAAGAAACATTCACTGCATTAAATTATGCTAACTTTATTTTTGTTAGTAATAATTTCATTCCAATCAGGATAGAACCAGATGACCGAAGATACTGCGTTCTTCAGGTTAATGGTAAATATAAAGAAAATTATACATATTTCGGTCAATTATTTGATTCTTTCGCTGCTGATGGATTTTACGAGAACTTGTTAACATTCTTCCTCAATCAAGATATTGATAATTGGAATCCAGAAAAAACACTACCTTTCACAGAAGCAAAGAAAACAATAATTGATGCATGTGCTGGTTCAAAATATCCTGATATTGTTTCATTTGCTAATGATAACAAAGATGAATTAAAACGAGGCGTAGAAAAACAAGAACTATATGAACAATACACAAAATGGGCGATTCAAAATGAAAAAGAAGTTCGAAGCCGACATGAATTCAATCAATACCTTTTAGAATGGTGTAATAAATTCCGTCCTCGTATTGATAATCCTCAAAGGAAAACTTATTATAAATTAAAGGAACAAGAACTACCACCGCCACCTCCTCCTCCACTACCACCACCAGAATATGAAGAAGAACAATCAACATTCCCATTTGAATTAATTGAAGACCAATCAGATGTCCCATTTGATAAAAATAACTTTTCTGATGATGATGATGATGATTTATTAAACTACTAAGAATAATTAAACAATTTACTCTAAATTTGATTCTTTTGTTTTTTCTTTTAATTGTTCTTTTAATTGTATTAATTCTAATTTCTTTCGTAATCTATATTCTCTTTGTTGTTGCCTTCTAGCTTCAATTCTTTCTTCATCTGTTGCATATTTTTGTTTTCTACCTCTTTTGCTTGGAGTGTGTTCACAGATTTTTGCAAGATTTTCTTCTGAGATTGATTTAACGATATTTTCAGACATTTTTAATGGGGTAAAAAAAGCGGTTAAAAATTAAAACACTTCATTTTTCAGGATGTCCAGAAGAAGCAATATTGTTTGTGGAATCAAAATACCACCAGAAATTAGAAATAAGGTTGATGCCTGTAAGAAAAAAATAGAAGCTATTGAAAAGATAGCAATTACATATGCTGTCCAAAGATATGATGGATTAAAACAATTTGGAATTTCTCCTGATTATGGTTCAGCTCTTGAAACATTAAAGTTCGAAATTGGAAAAGCAATTGATGAACTTGGAGAAATAATGCCATCAGCTCAAGTATCAGCAGTTGAATCACAAGTTAATGATGAATAAAAAACCTAAACTTTTTATATCACTTTTTATTTTTGTATAAACATAAAAACATGTATGATGCTGATTTATTTGATGTTCCTGTAGGATTATACACAACAACAAAGAATCAAATTCGTCAAGAATATGAAAATCGTGTTAAAGACCTTAAGGATGATGATGAATTTAAAGAAAATATGAAAGAAATGATGCAAAAAGCATCTCAAGAGATTGATTTTGAAACTGATATATCTCAAGATGACTCCAAAAGATATGCATTCACTGAAACATTACGACAATTATCTAGGAAAAGAACTCCATCAAAAGTAATTGTTCGTGCAAGAACATTAGATGGACAAAATAAATATTTTACTTTAAGCAATAAAAATAATATAGAAACAACAATTGGTCATATTAGTGGAGAAATTGATTTAGTAGAAGACCAATCAGATGTTAGTCCTGTTATTAATAATGGTTTTGTTCCAGTAGGCTATGAAGTAATGTTTATAAATCAATACCAAACAGGTAATGGAGTTAAATTCCAAACAAGAAGACAAGACCCAGATACACATGAAATTTATACAGAAGATGTTGAACTCGACCCGAGCTATAGAGGAGCACCAGAAGGAAGTTTTTTTCCTTATGTTAATTTGTCTCCTATTGATTTAAGTGAGTTCCAAATATTTCATACAGTTGACCCAAAGAATTATAAAGATAATTGTTTCGTTTATGCTTGTATCAAATCAGGAGTATTTACAGATGATGAAATTAATCATTTACGTTTCTTTGTTCAAACAAAATCAATTCCAAATAACAGAATAATAGAAGTAGCAAAACAATTCAAATGTAATTTCGTCATAAGACGTATTAATGAAAATAAAGGAACAAAAAATCAACAAGTTATGCACATTGATACAAGGAATAAAGATTGGGCAAAAGATTTTAAAAGAACAATCGAATTACTATTATATAAAGACCACTATATGATTTATAAAAGAATTCCATGTTCTATATATTATCTAGAACATTTTGAAGAACTTGATAAAAAATTTCCAAATATGCCTTTAGAAAAAAGATGTTTAATAATGAAATTACATCCTAATGGTAAAACAGTTAAAAAATATTCTGATGGTAATGCATATCCATTAACTATTTTTCGAAAGATGTTTGAATTGAACTTATTTAAAGAAATCCAATCATGCGAAATGGATATATTAAATACTACAGAATATGATAATTTAAATGATTATGAAACATTAGAATATCCAAAAGATTTATGTTTAAAATTGATATCCAATAATGATAAAGAGAAAAAAGAAAAGAAATGGAGTCGTATATATTATAGTGATTTTGAAACAGACCCAACAGTGTCTCCACATGAACCTTACTTAAATTGTACTGTATTTCGTGATAAAGCTAATATTCATAAAGTATCATTTATAGGAAATAATTGTGGTGAAAAATTACTAAACTATTTATTGAATGGGTCCTTAACTTACTTCCATAACTTGAAATATGATGTATGTTTTTTCATTAATACTCCAGGATGGAAAACAGAAATTACAGAACGTTCAGGAACAGTCCTACAAGTTATTATGTTAAAATATGATGAAAAAAACACATCCAAATTAATTAAGCAATTAACATTTCGTAATTCCTATTCTATTATTCCTTCTGCTTTAAGGAATTTCGCTGATATGTTCAATCTTGAAGTACATAAAGAAGTAATGGCATATAGATTATATACAAAAGAGAACAGAGATAAAAAATTTGTTGAAGAAAAAGAATTTACAGACCAATACATTGAAGAGAATATCGATAAAATGACCACAGAAGAACTTCAACAAAACTGTAAGCAATTAATCGAGAATGCTAAAATGGCTAATTGTTATGAAAAAGGAAAAATAGATATTATAAAATATGCTCTCTTTTATTGTTTTAAGGATTGTATAGTATTAATGAAAGGATTAGAAAAGTTCAATGATGACTTGAGACAAGTATTCAGCGAAACAAAAACAGAAATGTTAGGAGTTCATAATTTTATTTCCATTAGTTCAATTGGATATAAATTTGCTAAAGAATTTGGATGCTTTGATGGATGTTATGAATTAAGTGGAAAACCACAGAACTTCATTCAACGTTGTGTTAGTGGTGGAAGAACAATGACTGCTGAAAATAAGAAACAATACGTAGAAGGAAGAATTCAAGACTTTGATGCAGTTAGTTTATATCCTTCAGCAATGAATGTAATGGATGGTGTTCCAAAAGGAGTTCCAAAAATAATTCCCAAAAACATTACTACTGAACAATTACTGAAATATGATACATTCTTTATTGAAGTTAATATTACTAAGCTTGAATGTAAATCTTCAAGACCTTATAAATTTGGTTTGGTTTTCCGTCGAAATGATGCGGGTAGTAAAATTTTTGATAATAATCCAATTGACCACTTTTACATTGATAAAGTTGGATTAATGGATTTATTAGAATTTTATGAAATTGAATTTCAAGTAATCCGTGGATATTACTTTGATGAAGGCTTCAATAAGAAAATCAATGAATTTATAGAAGCATTATTTAATCTACGTCTTAAGTATAAAAAACAAAAGAATCCTTTAGAGAAAACAATTAAATTATTACTCAACTCAATCTACGGCAAGTCTATATTAAAGGCAATGAAGACCGAAACAAAGACAGTTCCAAAGGATAAAATAATGAAATATATTTGGAGAAATTACAATTTCATTAAAGAAGTAGTAGATAATCCAAATATTGATAAGTGTTATGTTAAAAGAATAAAACCTATTAATAACCATTTCAATTTACCACAATTTGGAGCTTCTGTGTTAAGCTGGAGTAAACATTTAATGAATCGTGTTATGTGTACTGCAGAACAAAATAACATAGACATATTTTATATTGACACAGATTCATGCCACGTTATGGAAAATGATGTTTCAAAAATAGCAGACTTATTTCAGTTCAAGTATCATAAGGAATTAATAGGAGAAAAAATGGGACAGTTCCATAATGATTTTGACCGTTTCCCAGGTTCTGTAGGAGCAATTCATTCAAGGAAATTAATTGCATTAGGTAAAAAGTCCTATTTGGATATTCTCGTTGATGAAGAAGGTAATGAAGGTTATCATATACGTCTAAAAGGTATTCCACATCAAGTTATAATGAATAAATGTAAACGATTGAACATAGGAATTGAAGAACTCTATGAAAGACTCTATAAAGGTGAGGAAATTACCTTTGACCTTTTAGATGGTAATAATGGATTTCGTAAATCAAAGTGCTTCGAACAAACTAATTTACCTACATTCCTACGAAAAGTTAAATTTATTTAGTTAAGATATCCTTTACATCAACATCTTTTGCTGGTTTAATTTTGACACTAATTGATAGTGGACTTTTTAATATAATTGGTTGAAATTGAAAATCTACTAAACTAATTTCTAAATTCTTTAATGACTCTGTATATGTTTTTATTTTTAGTGGCTTCCCTTCTTTTTCAAAATTATATATTATAGGTTTTCCATCTCTAGTAATTGTATCAATATTACCAATTATTGATGGGGTATGTTGTTTCTCACCGATATTTGCATACATTGGATTACCTTGTAAAGAAACTAGATAAAATTTAGTATGATTCAATATTGGTATATCTTGTATAGGATAATGTTCATCTTCTTCATTAGCTTCGAAATCTGATGGTAAATCATAGTTATATAATCCTAATAATAATGCTACTCTATGAGATACTCTTTCAATTGAAATATTCTTTAGCATTTTCATTATAAAAACTCTTTTATTATTATCATATTCCCATTTTATATCATCTCTAGTATTTTTATTCATAAAATCTTCAATACTTTTAATCGTATATGAAGAACGATTTTGGAAATGTATAGTAGTTATATCCGATACTTCTCTATATTCTTCTTCCTCCTCTTCTTCTTCTTCCTCATCATAAATATTTTTTGTTTTAGTTTCATAAGTATAATATTCAAATACATCGTCAGTCGTAGTCATTAATATATTACAATTAGTATTAATTGATGAAACATAGTATTTAATATACTCACATTTCCAAGGTATATCAAAATTCGTTCTTACGGTATTATATGATTCGGGGTCAGTACTTTGAACAGAAATAAGCATTTTATTATATTAAAAAATGTCTATCTCTCTTTATTCATACGAAACAGAAGAAGCAGAGAAAATAAAAGATAAAAATGTTGAAATAAGAGTTAATGATAATCAAGACATTGAAATTATTAAAAATGATAATGCTGATGATTATCCTAAATTTAATTGTTTATATAACAAAGAAGAAATAGATACAAAATTTACTGATATTGGTTTTGGAGAATGTGAATTCGATGAAGAAGGTACAAAAAATTATACAAATTCTTTAAGTGCTGTTTTAAAAGAAGTTCTTCAAACTAATAATTCAAAAGTAAATAATGTTGAATCTCAAACTAATCAAGAAACATTATTAAACTTTGTTCAACAATATACTGGAACTTTACATGATTATGAAATATATGATAATGCTTATTCTTATATGAGTGATGATATTAGGAAAATTAATAAAGTACAAATATTAGACCCAGAACATGACCGTGGATATCCACATGATAGCACATATGTATGGTGGGTACAAGGACGTCAATGGAGACAATTAGATGGCTCATGGTTTAAAGAGAATGAAAATTGGAGGAAAACAGAAAATTTAGCATCATTAGGTTATAAGATTGGTTGTAATTTTGTTTGGGACATTACTAATAAAGAATGGGTTGAGTTAACTAAAACTAGTCTTTATGCGATAAATGATTGGCAAACAAAATATGACCTATCAACTATAAAATACGTATCAAATGTATTAAATTTATCTATTAATGAAGATGAAGGTTCGTTAAAATGGTCTGGTGAAAAGAAAAGATGGTGTTTTAATGGTGTACCAATTCAAAGAGCAAGAATATTAGAAGACAATTCAATAGTTCCATATTTACCACCTGATTTAGATATGAAACAATTAATGAATTTTTACAATGTTAGTACCGATACAAAAACACATGCAATAGATATCAAAAAGCCTGTTTATGGAAATTATACTATTAAAGCTAATTTAAATGTAAATGGTTTAATTAATGGTTATGATATTTATGCATTTGGTGATTTTGTTAATAGTGTTCCAACTACATATGCTACAAAAGATTATTTAGCTTTAACATATGCAACAAAAAATGATTTAAATAAATATACTACTACTACTGATTTAGAAAATAATTATATGAAAAAAAGTGATGGAATATCTTCTGGAATAACTCAATTCGATGCAGTTGATGGTTATCCATATTATTATGTCAAAAATAAGGATTTATGTGGAGATGAATTCCCTATAGATGGAAAAAAGTATTATTTCTTGTATATTACTCTTCCTACTGAAATAAAAGAAGCTATTGATAAAATTAATGGTCGTATGGATTTATTTAAATTTGTTTTACGTAAGAATGTTGTTTATGATGAAGATGGAATATATACAAAAGAATTCATAATTTATAAAGAAGATGATAAAATACATAGTCCAATAATCACTCATGAAGGAGACCATTGCAGTATAAATTATTCGGATACTAATGATTTTAAAACAGATTATTTTATTGCATTTGATGAAAAATTATTAATTAAACCATATACTTCATATCTAAATGGTGAGATTTCTATAGTATATTTATTAAATCAAAATTCTATTAAAACTAATACAAATTTAAAGTGTAAAATTATAGAAGCTGATAATGCATTACAATTAAGAGAAAGTGATGTACATTACTTTTATAGACCTTCTATAATTACTTCTCAACATATAACAAAAATAAGAACAGTTAATGAAAATGAAGATTATGAATATACTGAGAATGTAGATGAAGATTTTTATAAAATGGTATTTAAAATTCCTAATGATTATACAATTCCATTAATGCAAGAGTTTAAATTCGTAGAATATTGTTTCGAAAATAAATGGAATTTAACTTGGAATGGTACTCAATGGGAAGGTAAAAATATACAAGGTCATATAAGACAAAAATTAGATAGTAAATGTCATAAAGAATGTATATCTTCGAAAAATAGTAAAATACATGGTTGCTACTTTATGATTAGGAATGATAATACTAATAAACATTGTTTGCCTGAGCATAGTAAAGGGTTAATGCATTCCCTCTGGAACTATGCTGGTAGATATGTAGTTTTAATTGATAAAAATGGACAAGAAGTTCAATATTATACCTATAAATTAAATGTATACATTGAAGAATCAAAAGAACCTCCAAAAGTAGAAGGGTATGATTTAATGGGATTTGCTATGTACTTTTCAGGACTAAAAATAGACGAATTTATAACATTATATAATAGATTAAAGAAAGAAATTGACCATGTAGAAATTAGATTAACTATAAAAGGTCAACATGAAGAATTAATTTTAACATGTAAAATAGGTAGTAATTATAACAATGAATGTGTTTATTTAGATGGTGTTATTGATACTATTGAAACATTACCTTATCAATATCAAGATTCATTAATTGATACTAAAAGTAGGGATGTAGAAATATATTTACATAAAGATTTTACCGAAAAAATTGATGAAGTTAATTGGGATGGACAATCTAATGCCTTCGATTATATAGTTAAACAACAATTTTATGAAGTATATCCAAATCCAAATGCAGCAACGACATTATATACTGATTTTAATATAACTAGTTCAAAAATCATTACTGCAGACAATATTACTACAATGCGAAGCGATTTAAATATGCTTACTAATACAGTTGATGTTGTTTCATATGACCTCAGAGATATTGGTGGAAAAGTCGAAATATTAAATGAAGAAATGGCGAAACAAATAGAAATTACACAGTATTTAGAGCATGAATTAAACCAAGTAAAAGTAAAAGCAAATGTAGCTTTGGTTTTAGGAGCAATTGGTACAGGTTTATCCATTACATCTCTTGGTATTCAGTTTAAGGACCAAATAGGTGGCTTTTTACAACGAATGGTATCTCATAGGCATACAGGAATGTATGAAAGATGTACTGGTGAACTACCACTCTTTGATATAGGAGCTGACCCATTTTCAAGGGCAAAAACAACTACTGATTTAAGTAAGTTATTGGCATGGTGTGAAACTGATTATAAAGAATTAAATGATATAACCTATGAAGATGAATACGAAAATCCAGAAAAAGCAGTATTAACATTCTCTGGAGCTCTAGATTTATGCAATAGGTTCCGAGACACATTAAAACCTGTATTCAAACTAATAGTTAATAGAGTTAATGAGATAGCTTCAGGACAAGAATCTGGAGGGACATTACTAGAAAAATTCGTTGATGAAGATGAATTGGCTTATGAATTACAAAATTATGCTTTAAAGAGTGATATACCAGATGTATATTCTAAGAATGAAGTTGATGATAAGTTCACGAATTACACAACGACAGAGGATTTAAACGCTAGATTGCGTCATGATTATTATAATTGTGATGAGATTGACGAAAATTATTTAGCGATTCATGATGCGAATAATGATTTTGCATCAAAGGATGAATTCAGGGAATTGAAAGCAAAAGTAGCTGCGTTAGAAGCAAACAGCATATCAAAGGATTCATTGATGAATATATTCTCGAAATCATTGATGTATAACGCAAATAATGTTTATAGAAATACAACACCGTCATACGAAACTCTCGCCCTTCAATATATTGTTTATCCTAGTGTTTTACAAGATAGATGCTATTTTGAGTTTGCCAAGAGTAATGATAAATATATTAATGAAAGATTTATGATAATGTTCATGCTTATGGGAAGTAGTGATGAGGATGATATGGGAGGATATGTTATTGTATATGATTTCAAAGCTATGAGTGGTACATTCTTTTACTTCAGCGGCAAAACCAATTATGATTACAGAATAGCAAAATTAACTGG
>CAJTRF010000027.1 GCA_910578525.1 uncultured Mycoplasmatales bacterium
ATAGAACTAGTTCCATTATTAAGAATAATGACGCCCCTAATAATAGAATCAACGGAGAGATAATCCCCGAAAACAAGGACATACCGGATGATGACAAGAAAAATAAAAGCGCAGAATCCATTACCACCGAGAATGAAAATAATGAAAAGAAAGAAATAAAAAATGTAGAAAATATTGGCAATAAAAAAGATGATATAAATGATGTAAAATTATCAGAGAAGAAAGAAATAAAAAATAATGATGCAAAATCAACCGAACACAAAGAAGCCTTATCCGCAGCAGAAGATAAAAAAGCTAAGATGGTCGCTAAAAAAGCAGCTTTATCTGCAAAAAAGAAACAATCAGAAAACCAAAAAGAACAAAATAACCAAGAAAAAACTTCGGATGATTTTAATGGTGCTAGTACAACTGTAAATAAAGTTGATGAAAATAAGTCAACTGCTACTATTGGTACTGGTTTTGTAGACAAAGTTATTCAAGAAAAAACCAAAGGTGTTAGTACAGAAAACGGTTTGGGTAAATAATAGAAATTTATCTTATGCAAAATCTAAATAAATATTTTTGATGGAGATATTTCATGAAAAATAAAGACAAGTTAATAGCTGATATTAGTTATCTATGTAGATATCCTATAAGAAAACTGATAGCCAACTATGATACAAATGATAAGACTGACAGAATGGCAAAGGTAGAAAATTTTATCAAACTTACGAATGGAATTAAAAAAACTTCATCAACTTATCAAAATTTAGTGTATGATATTTTTCAATACTTACTTGATGAAAAAAAGAATTTAGAAAACAATAGTAGTACTATTGCTACATTGGATTATAGTTGTGATTGTAATTATATTCTATATCTTGGAGAAATTTTTTTTCAAAATGATATGGAAGCATTTAGATGTTGGGAATGTGTTTTTGCTATTGTTTCAAAAAGTGTAAAAGCATCTAAATTTGGTTCTAAACCTAAAATTGAGTCAATTATAGAAGAGTCAAATATTCAATATTTTGTTAAAAACTATAAATCATTCAATAATGCGATTAATTTTGTAATTGAGACATTCGATCTCTTTTCAGATTCCGGTTTTAAATATGCTATAGCTTATGATACTATAAAACTCTACAGATTCTATAGAATAATTGTATGTAATATAAAAGCAGAGATTAATAGGAATATTATATCTTATCAAAATATAGAACCGCCAAATTATTATAATGAATACAATTTTATATATTACCTTAAAGATATAGTATCGAATAGATTAGAGATTACCCATAAACAAGTAAGGGAAAATATAGAAAGTGCTAAAGTTATTTTAGCTTTAACGGACGAATTGACAAAAAATGGGTATGATATTTCCGAATTAACTAAATTTACAAACGAATTGTCCGTAATATTTGAAAAAAGAGTAAAAGACTATTCATTTTTAGGCGATTATACTGCTTTGGACGAGTATAATAAAACAGAAGCAACCAAATATATAAAATCTTTTAAAAAAATTGTAACGAATTTTAATGAGTTGAAAAATGTTATAACTAATTATATAGCTGAACAAAATGAAAAGATTGGTTTACTAGGAAATATAAGCAAAAGAAAATTAAAATTAGTTATAAAAAGAGCAAAAATTAATTTTACTCGTACCGAATATGTAATAAATGATTGCATAGAAAAAACTGATACTTTGTTGTCAGTTTATTACGAAAAACAATTATCCAGACAAAATACAAATTTTCATTGTTTTAAAAATATTATATTTACAATGTTAAAGTCACCAGATTTTATGGAGAATTTAGATGCAATCTTTAAATTTTATTTGATAATCATTAATTACCTAAGATTTTTTATTAATGGTAATAGGTTGTTTACAGACAAGAAAGTATTGGCTAATAAAGTTAAATTTATTGATTGCTTAATAGAGACGACTAAAACTTATAAACATTACAGATATATATTAAATGGACTTATTAGAATACTATCCATAGAACTTTTTAACGAATGTGATGATTCTGAAAAACCGGAACGCCAAATGAATTATCTTAAAAAATTTATTTTTGATATATGTAAAAACAATAAAAAATATCAAGGATATATAGAATATTTACAAATTGATAACATGGTGTATGAAATATCATTAAATGAAGATGAAAGTACTCAAAATAAAAGAAAAATATTATCGGATCTTATTATGATGTTGTTTAGAGAAAAGAAATACAATTATAACATAATAGGTAAACATATTAAATGTAATGTACTTGAATATATTTTTAATGAAAACAAAAATTATTACTTTGCAGATACAATAGGTAATTTAAAACTATTGATAGAACATATAATTAGTTTTTTAAATATTTCAGGAGATATATCAGATGATAAAAAATGTCTAGAGGCAATAAATGATTATTTGGATTTACGACAATCTATAGATTTTATGATAAATAATTATGAAAAATACGATGACAATTTAGATGAAAAAAATAAATATATAAAATTGATACAACCTATTCTTCAAAAAAGGAGTAATTTATTTGACTATGTCAAAGACGAACTACTAAAAACAAAAAATACAGAAGATAATATTACCATAAAACATTTTAATAAAGTATTTCAAATACCACGCGCAAAAGTAATATTTGAAATATTCTACATGATTGAAAATTATTTACCTAACCAGGATATAAGTAATTATCTAAAGTTAGAAAATATAAATAGCGCAATATACAATTTATGCGAACCTAATTTAAGAAAAAGAAAAAGTGTAGAAAATTTTGCCATTGCTGTAGTCGATTATGGAGAAAACAGCAAAGATGCCTTAAAATATATCCTTGAAAGTAAAGTAAAGTTCTATTCTGAATTATTACTTAAAGATTGTGAAAATCATAAGGATGATTGCATAGAATCTCTAAAAAGAGTAAAAAATATACAGGTAATAGTTAGTTACTTTTTTGATAGCTATTATACAAAGTCAGCTAATAACTATTCTAATAATTTTTACAATTTTGTTAGCAATTCGTTAGAACTTGAAGAGGCATTAAATTTTATTGTTGCAAATAATCTATCACCAGAAAAAGAATTTATAATACGTAAGGCATATTACTTTAAATTGTTAAAATCTAAGATAAGTGACAAACACTTTAGAAATATTATATTTTTACTTTTAAACTCCATAAGAGATAATTATGACCTTGAAATAAGTTTCTGTGATAATAGTAAAGATAAAAATAAGTTGTTTTTCTACGAAAATTCTAAAAGTTATATAGATGAATTAGAAGATATTATTAATAATAAACTCTATTATAAATTTTATGAAAAAGAAACCATAAGAAATCTTATATATATGATAGCTATACTAAACAATAAAGAAAATAGCTTATGGACTTCTTTACTATTAAACAGTAGAAACAACATTTATAATGTTGAAGAAGTTATTGATGATCTAATTATCGTACGTGAAAATTTATCAAATTTTGATAGAGAGAAAGATTATGCTGGTGAAATAAAACAACTGGAGGACTTTAAAAATTATCTATTACCCCTGCTTGCCTTATTAGAAAAAATACACTTTTTAACAGATCATATTAGCATTTATGAATTTATTGAAAATAAAAATAAATTAGAGGATTATATTAAACACATGATTTTTGAACGGTTATCAAACTCGCGTGAGAAGATTACAAAAAAAATAGAAGGAGCCGATTTCATAATTTCACTTATAGATAAAAATGATAATTACCAAGAGTTATTAAAATTAATACTTTCAAATTTAAGAAATGAAATTAATGATAGATTAAATTCTATCGAAAATTATGATTTGGATAGTTATTATTTAAAAATGAATGATCCCATAAATTTTATAGATGAACTGGAAAAAAACTTGTGTTGCGAATACAATTATAAAGAATATTTAAATAATTATAAAGAAAAGGAAGAAATAATAGGTAAAATATTTGTTATTGCTGTGGATGATAATTTTGAAAATGAAGATGAAGAAATAGACGGGTTTAAATATTTTATAAATAAGATAATAAAAGATGAGAACAAATTTAAGGAAATTCTTAATGAAGAAATTTCTGTCTATGAGATTTATTCGGCCGGAAAGGAAATGTATGAACAAGATAAAACAAAAGTAATAGAAATTAAATATGCAGTAAAAAAAATTAAGCTATTTAAGGAAAAGATATTTAATATATATGAAGCCGTAAAAAATATGGAAGACAAGGCAAGTATCGGAGAAGAAGTAAAAATTCTTATAATGCGATATAACAATAGTAGAAAAAATCTACTTGATTTCATAAAAAACTGGTCCTTTGAAAAAAGAAGATTTTGGTGTTCTATAAACTTTTTGGAACGAGGAGACATGGTACGCGAAAATATAGCTTTACAATGTTTAAAAGATGTTGAATTTGAATTAAAATTAAGAACAGAAGATTACGATGATAAACTATTAACCTACAATTATAGTTTATTTAGAAAATTTAAGTCTAGAGTTAATAAAGTTCATTTAGGTATTGATCCAACTGAATATTTTATAGAATATAAGATTATGGATGAAATTAAAGATCTATGTAACAAGGATATCAATGAAAAATACCATGATAGTAATCTATTGAGATGTATTGTACTTAGTGCTGTAGAAAATCCAGATATCTGCGAACTAGCATTTAACGATTTAGAAAAAGAGCTGGATAAATACTCAGAAACTAGAGCTGTAATAAATTCTAAAATTGAAACAAACAGTATAAAAGAAGCATTACTTAATAATAAAAATGAAGTTTTTGAATTAGTAAACCTAGTAAAAGATCTAAATACTGAAGATGAACGTAGACTAAAAATTGAAGGATTTTACTTAGAGAAGTATCATCTATCTGAATATTTATTTGATATCGCTTCATCAATATTAAAACTAGACCAAGAAAACTTTGAAAATAGAATTGATACATTAAGAGATATATTTTTTAAAATTAAAAATATAGAAATTTGTGGAGGTTTATCTGAAGCAATATCAAAAGCAAAAACTAAACTTAAGGAAAAAATTGAAACAGACAACTATAATAAATATGAAATACTTTATAATACTAAATGTTTAGAATATTTTGATGAGTTATCAAAAGATCTACTAAATAATTTTAATAATTCTTGGTTAAACCAATATTACTACCAACAAAAAATCCTAAGCAGTATATATTCTATATTGAATAATAAAAACAGTAATATGACTATTTTTGTTCTTAAAACAGATATTGTTTATTTGTTTGTATCGGAATGTTATGATTCCATTGAATCAGTATTTAATTATTATGAATCTATATGTAACTCCCTAATAGAAATAAATAAACAGTCAGAAAATATTAAAGAGGTAAACAGACTTGAAACATTAAAAAGTAAGTTTAAAACATTAGTTTCCGAATTAAAACCAATAATAGAAAAATTTAAAAATTTCGATAGCAGCTTTGATAGTAAATCGCTTATAGAATTCGACCTTATTAACGAGGAAGAGATTAATTCAATTATGGATAAAAGTATTGATTTAATAGTTGATTCCTTAGATAAAAATGAGAAAGTAAAAAATTCCATCGAATTAATTTACGAAATAGATAGATTTAAATTTATAGGTTATCTGTATAGAAATAGCAGATGTGATTTGGTAGCAAAAATTATAGAAAATAAAATAAAAAAGTTAGAAAAAAATATTAAATTAAACATATATGCATCATTAAATGTTGATGCTATAAATGGTTCTATTACATTGGAATACCTGAATTATTTCAAAGAGAATATAGTTAAAACTGAAAAAGAATTTAATTATTTTTGTGATTTTGATTTTAAATTATGGCTTTACCTGCATTATTTGAAAACCAGTTTTTGCTATGTTGATTTTTCTTATTTTTATAAATGTAGTGAAGACAGTTATAAAGATCCTAATGATCTTATGATAAATCTTATTATCCTGTTCAAAGAATATAGTGTTGAAGAAATAAATAGAGCCTATTCTAATATTACAAATATTATTAAAAAAGCTTATAAAAAATATAAGTATGCAGTTTGTGAAGTAGAATTAAATGATTCCCTAATAATAAATAAGATTAATTCAATTAAGAATTATACTGACAAAGTAATTAATTACATAAATTGTGATGATATTAAAGAATTTAAACTAAAATTGTATGATATTTTTAAAACAATCAGGATAATTTCAACCATATATTTTGAATATGAATGTATGAATATAAAAATGACAACTTTTATTGAAGAGCAAATTCAAAAATTAGCTAAAATAGTTAATATTTATGGTTTGTCAATTATAACTTTTATCTTTGATTTAATTTATGTATCGGAAAAGGAAAGGCTTCTGAGTCTTACAAGTAATATCCCATCCTACAAATTTAGTTCAAATTTATTCTTTAATTTTGAAAGAATAAATAAATTTATAATGGATAAAATAAGAAATTACAGTTTTTCTAATGAAAAATAATTTTTATATCATTATACTTAATATGATATTTATTAGGAATACTATAAAATAACGTTTTAAATATTAAAAATATTAACTTTAACTCATATTTAAAAAATAAAAAACCTAAAATTGTAATCATGATAATTGAAGCAAATACACAAATGATAATTATTGGACATGATAGGATATATATAATACAAATTATTACGTATAATAATTTTTCTAATTTAGTTTCAAAATAATTAATATTTTTACCAAAGATAACTGGAATTTTTTCGTTATTTTTTATAGCGGGAATAACTCCAAAAATAATATATTCAAGCAGATCTATAGCAACAAAACAAAAATATAAAGGTATATAAAAGTACAAAGTGGAAATAGCAACCATAAACATCATACATACAATTATACCCAATGTAGCCATAAAAAGCGTAATTCCTTTTTCTATTTTAAAGTCAGGTTCTTCCTCATTGAAAGAAAAAATATATGTCACTAAAGAAATAAAAAAACCAATACATTTTAGATTTATAATCTGTTCATATGATTTCTTCGCTATATATCTAATTGAGATCATAGTTTATAGTCTTCTATTTTTTAATAGATGATATATTTATGTACATAAAAAACAATTAACTTATGGATATTGATTTCTACAATAGAATTGTGTAGTATTTCTATAGATAAAAAACAATATGCTCAAATGCCTACAAATAATAAAGAAGAATTTGAAAAACAAAGTACTACTGAAGAAATCTCTGATAAAGTAGAAATAGATGAAGAAGAATATAAAAAATATGGTATGACCAAGGAAGCTTATGCTGAACTAAAAAACGTGTGTGATGCCATAGCTATCTATGAATATGAAAAATCCACAGCAGAAGATAAAGCTGCCGCTGCTAAAACTATAGTAAATGCCTATGAAATAGGCTATAATAATCCTAATGATCCTGATAAGTGTATATTTAAGGAATATATAGATGAAGATGAGAAGTTATTAAATCTCAAAAATATGGCTGAGAAAAGAATTAAAAAGAAAACAAAAGCGAAAGAAAATACTATGGAAAAATAACTAAAAAAATATTTAAAATAATTCAGAAGTAACAGGTACATTTACTAAATAAACAAATTGTTGAATGTAGTAATATTAGTATTAATATACCTTCCTATAAAGGAGGAATAACTATATAACTCACAATTATATAGTTATTAATTATTTGGTAGGTAATTAATGAGTAATATGTTAAATGATTCAGAACCAATAATACAACAATATGGAAGTGGCAGAAGCAAAAGAAGAATTTTATATATTAATGAATTAGCTTGACAAAATTAGTACATTTGTACTACTATTACGTGTAAATGATATGGAAAATAATAAATGTATAACTACAACAAATACTATTCAGATGTTGAGTTGATAAGATTAATACTTAGTAAAAAAGATAATCTGGATTATCTACCAAAACATTTGGAAATAATAAACGATATAGAAATAGTTAAAGATTATATTAATAAAATTGATGATCTAACAGATAGAGAACAACAAGAACTTATGGACATGGATACCAATCTTCTTAAAGCTATAGGTATCAAATACATAGATTTAAAGGGATTACATCCAATTCAAGTAAATGAAATAATACAAGGTATAATGAAGATATTTTACAAATATCCAAAAATTGTGGAATCCGTTGTATGTATCTATACTACGGAAGAAGAATCTATAAGAAATACTTATGCTAAAGCATCTAATGATTACATTACAGAGCAATATAAGATATATAAATCATCAGTTTCTGGAGAAGAACTTGAAACTAAAATAGATGAATATGTTAATAACAGTATAAGAGATAAAATTGACTATGTAGCAAACAATAAGAATTTTACTGCATCATGTTCTTATTTTGGAAATTTAAAAGAAGATAAAATTCCTATACAAAACAACATAATTTATAGAATATATGCTGATACAATTGATAGTTATGAGACAAATTATAATTCTGTTAAAACTAAATTTCATCCAGATGGAGTTTATGGAGAAATTGGTAATACAGTTCATGAATTGGGCCATGCAGTTGACAATATGTTAGCTATAGCTGAAATAGAAGAAATAATGAAACTCTACGAAGATAATAGTGAAAATATGGAAGAACTTTTATCCGAATATGCCAAAAAAAATATATCTGAATTTATAGCAGAAGCCTGGTCTGAATATATATTAAGTAATAATCCAAGAGAATTATCTGTTAAAGTTGGTGATATAATAAATAAAGAATATAAAGATAAATTTGAAAATAATAATAGATATAAAAGTTTTTAATGAAAGTTTTATTTTACGTACAAGAGTCTAAAAGTAAATTACTCAAGTAGTAGTAATATTATTTTTTTATAATTGCAAACTAATATTGAATATCAATTAAAATCGTGTTATAATATTATCACTAATATTAATATTATGAGAAATTAATGGAATTGTTTATAGATAAATATATAACTAAAATAGATTAAGTCCCTATTTAAAGAGATGCAACAATGACCTTAAAAAAGCTTTAGCTTTTTATGAGATTAATATAGCCTATAGTTCTGAATTATATAAATTATTATCAATACTAGAAATATCCTTAAGAAATCTAATTAATGAAAGATGTATAAAATTATTTGGTTATGACTGGATAACCAATATTAAATATGATATACATTATAAAATGGTAGATAGAATATTAAAAACTACTTCTGCTACCGAAAAAACAAGGATGGAAATAGAAAAAATATTTTCCATTCAAGAAAGTATGATAATGGATACTATAAAAAGATTAAAAGAAGAAAATAAACCCATAACTAACGATTATATAGTATCAAGATCATTGTTTAGTTTCTGGACTAGATTATTTAATAGGGCTTATGAAAATATTTTATGGGATAAATCTTTAACCAATATATTTAATAAGCAATTTACTAGAAATAAAGCGGAACATATACTCAATGAGTTTAGATGGTTAAGAAATAGAATAGCACATAACGGTTGTGTTATAGATATGAAATATAGTCCCGAAATATACTGTAACAAAATACTAAAACTTCTTGAAATAATAGATCCTAAATTATCGGCTTGGTCCAATAAACAAATAGACATGGAATTATTGGGATAGACAGTAAAAAAACCTAGAAACATGCATATTTCTAGGTTTAAACCAATGTCCTGAGACTTGTCTAGACTATGCTAGAGGAAAGTACCCTCAGGAGCCGTACCTACATTATAACATAAACTTTTCTATTTGTCAAGCCACACCAAACTCTTCGGGCTCTGGTCTCCATTTCTTGATATTCACCTAAGCAACTTTATTTCTATAATATTTTCTTCCTTTTTCTTCTTTTTTTTCTATTTCTTTAATTTTTTTTATTGTTTCTTTTTCTTCTATTTCTTTTTCTAGTGGTTCATTTATTACTGTTTTTACTATTGTTTTTCCAAAATTTGAATACTTTTTTATATTGTAGGTATAAAGTTCTTTGTTAGTAAATATTAATATACTATTTTCTACTGCTTTTATACTTTTTGAGAAAGCTTTTGTTTTTCTTCTAAATCTAGCGAAGGTATCTCTTAAACTACCATTATAAGATTCTACTAAACAAGTTTCTGATTTATTTATTATATGTTTATTACAATCTAAATAATTAATAGTATTATCACTATAATGATAATATTCTTTTTTTATATCTCTTACTATATTAC
>CAJTRF010000028.1 GCA_910578525.1 uncultured Mycoplasmatales bacterium
AATATTTTATCAACAACTGAATATAATCATTTAAATGATTATAATGATTTAAATTATGACCCAAAACTTTGTTGTAAACCTATTAACCCTAAAGAACAAAAAGAAAAAGATTGGACAGAAATATATTATAGTGATTTCGAAACTGATACAACAATTTCTCCTCATCGACCTTATTTGAATTGTACAGTTCATCGAAATAAAGAAAAAATTATAACAAAAACATTTATTGGAACAAATATTGCAAATGAGTTATTGGATTATTTAGAAAATGGTTCACTAACTTATTTTCATAATTTAAAATATGATTGTTGTTTCTTTATTAATAATGATGGATGGAATGTTCAAATAACAGAGAGAAATGGAACAACATTACAAATAATTATGACAAAATACAATGGAAAACAAATCGAAAAACGTTTGACATTCAGAAATAGTTATTCAATTATTCCTTCGGCATTAAAAAATTTCGCTGAAATGTTTCATTTAAATGTTCATAAGGAGGTGATGGCGTATAAAATTTATAACGAAAAGAACCTGAATCGAAAAAAAGTTTCAGCACTTGAATTCCAATTACAATACTATTTAGAAAACAAAGATAAGAAATCATTAAAAGAAATTAAAAGTGATTGGAGACAATTAATTGATAATTCAATTTCATCTAATTCATTTATTAAAGATAAATTAGAGATAGATATTTTAAAATACGCTCAATTTTATTGTAAAAAGGATTGTATAGTTTTGATGAAAGGAATAGAGAAATTCAATAATGATTTAAACAGTGTATTTAAAGAAACTGATACAAAAATGCTTGGAGTTCATAATTTTATTTCGATTAGTGCTATTGGTTATCGTTTTGCTTTGAATTATGGGTGTTTTGATGGTTGTTTTGAATTGACTGGGAAACCACAGAATTTTATTTTACGTTGCATTTCAGGAGGAAGAACAATGACTGCCAATAATGAAAAACACATTGTTGAAGGAAGAATTCAAGACTTTGATGCAGTTTCATTGTATCCATCAGCAATGAGTATTATGAATGGAGTACCAAAAGGAAAACCAAAAATAATACCCAAAAACATAACAACTAAAGGTTTATTAAAATATGATACATTTTTTGCTGAAATTAATATTAAATTCCTCAAATGCAAATCCAATTATGAATATAAATTTGGTCAAGTATTTCATTTTAATGAAGCTGGAAGTAAAATATTTTGTAATCAACCAATAAACCATTTTTATTTAGATAAAGTAGCTTTCATGGATTTATTAGAATTTTATGAAATGGATTATGAATTCATTAGAGGATATTATTTTAATGAAGGATTCAATAATAAAATAAATGATTTCATCACAAAATTATTCAATTTGCGATTAAAATATAAAAAAGAAAAGAATCCATTAGAAAAAACAATAAAACTTCTTTTGAACTCTATTTATGGTAAATCAATATTGAAAGCAACTGAATGTGAAAGTAAATGTATTCCAAAAGAGAACTTATATAAATACATTTGGAAGAATTATAATTTTATTAAAGAAGTTATTGAAGAACCATCAATAAATAATGTGTATGTCAAAAGAATAAAAGCAATCAATGAACATTTTAATTTACCTCAATTTGGTGCTTCTGTACTGAGTTGGTCAAAACATTTGATGAATCAAGTTATTGGAACAGCAGAACAAAATGGAATCAACATTTATTACCAAGATTGTGATAGTCTTCATATTATGGAGGATGATGTTGAAAGACTTTCAAAAATATATGAACAAAAATATAATAAACAATTAATAGGAACCCAAATGACACAATTTCATTGTGATTTCGATTCATTTGAGGGTTCAATTGGTGCTGTTTATTCTAGAAAACTAATTGCATTGGGAAAGAAAAGTTATTTAGATATTTTAGTTGATGAAAAAGGTAATGAAGGTTATCATATTCGAATGAAAGGAATTCCCAAACAAGTCATCATCAATAAAGTCAAAAGAATGAATATAACCGTTGAAGAACTTTATGAAAGAATGTATAATGGTGAAGAAATTGAATTTAATCTACTTGATGGAACCAATTGTTTTAAAAAGACTAAATGTTTTCAGCAAATTAATTTATCTTCATTCATTAGAAGAGTTCATTTTTAATTTCTTTAACTCATTGAACTCATTTCTTTTTCTCAATCTATATTCTTTTTGTTGTTTTCTTCTGGCTTCCTTTCTTTCTTCATCATTTGCATATTTTGTTTTTCTACCTCTTTTCTTATTTTTCTCTTCTTCAATTGGTTTATCAATAACAGTCATATTTTCAATTGACTTTGATTTAGATAGTTTTTTGATGATTTTGGTTTGTTTAAACTCTTCAAAATTTATTTTGTTGTTATCACTCATTTTTAAATTGATAAAAAAAATAAAATAAAAAAATTAATTAGCTATTTTTAATCGATTACATATTTCAAACAAAGATGATAATTTTGTGTTAGTGTGTTGAATTCTTTATTAAAAACTTGTTTGAAGTCCATTACAATCTCACCATTTTCTTTAATGATTTTAATTGCATCAATTTTCTTTATTGGATTTGTTTTAGCAGAACAACAACCTACTTCTTCATTAATAAAAATTTCAACTGACTCTACTTTCAACATATTTTTAATGATTTCCTTTAAAGAATCGATTGGAACAATAATACAATTTTTGGAAATCAAATTAACAATAAGTGCTTTATCTTGATGCAATAATATTTTTGCATAAGTTTCTAAAATTATATTTCTAACATCAATGAATTTTTCTTCTTTTTCTTCATTTAATTCAACATCTCTAGTTATCACAATTTCTTCTTTTCCATCATCACGTTTATTAATTATAATATTATTAGTCAAATTATTAGTAGATTGACTTGCTGCTGATGGTTCTAATGAAATATTTGCATTAACACCATTTGTTAAATTCCTTTTCTTAATCATGTTTTAATGAAAAATAAAAAAATTTTAAGAATAATTAATTGGTCCTTTATCTTGTTCTTTTGATGAGCCTTGAATTGGTTCTTTCAAAGGTTTATTCAAATAAGGAGGTAAAACTGGAGCTTCTTTAACAAAATCATTCCTTAAAAAAATTCCATTATCAGTTATTGAACAAGGAGGTTCAATTGATGGTTTTGTTATTCGTTGTCCCATTTTTGGTCTTTTAACTGTTTCTTGTTGAATTACTTTTATTTTTGGTCTATTGTAATAAGGATTGAATGTGATTGAATAAGTGTTATCATTTGTAAAAACACCATAATCCTCAAAATCAATATTTGCTTCTATTTGAGCACCTTGATTAAACATTTGACCTTCAGTTCCAACAATTACAGCATCCGGATGTCGATATTGATTCATCTTTAATGAAAATTAAAAAAATTGTTTAATCAATATTGTATTGATATTTGAATGTATGAATATAAACTGAAACTTTTTTTCTGTTTTTATCACGAGTCATTATCAATTCTCTTCCACTTTTAGTCCTATTAATATACATCACTCGATATAATTTATCTGTTATTCTTTGATAAAATATATCTTTATTTGCTTCTTCATCAAAGTAATAATAATATTCTTTTTCATTAAATTCTTTTCTTTCTATTGTTGTATTGTAATGAGTGATTTCAATTGCTTCATCAGGAATGTTATCAACAAACTCATATTCTATTCCATTCCTTGACGAAACATTTTTCATGTTTTCACTTTGATTGGTCCATCTCAAGTTTTCCAAATGATAATCTGTTCTGTCATGATTAATATGGTCTATTTGTGGTAGATTTTTAGGATTTGGAATTAATTGTTTTGCAATTAAAATGTGTTTTTGTATTTTCATTGCATTTAATGAAACACAAGGATAACCATTTTTATTAATATTTTCTTTAATAACATATTTATCATTTTTCCTTCTGATTGTGAATGGGTATTGATTTAAAATTTCGTATTTATCTTCATAGTCTTTTAATGGGACGAAATCAATTATTTGTTCAGTCATTTTAAAAGAAAAATAAAAAATTAAATAAAAAATGAAGGGCTATAAAAATTGAAAATTAAAAAATTTAATCACGAGATGTCAAATCATAGCTTCCAAGTCGAACCAATGATGGTTGTCCATTTTGTTGAACAAGTATTGATATAGAAGAATCGAATAAAACACATAAAAGAGGGGGACAATCAACTTTTTCAGCAAATGTACCTTCTCCTGTTTTTTGAGTTATGTTCATTTCAAAGTTAATTGGGGACAAAGATGTTAATCCTTCTTGAAAAGTGTTGTCAGTTTCAGTTGCCAATCCAATAAAGAAGCTTGTTCTATCATTTGAATACAACCCTGTATTTTCATTATATGCTTCAGTATTAGTTAATGATTGAATAACTTCTTTATTAAATCCACTTTGTGTTGAATTCATATTCATTGCGTTTTGACAATATTCAATAAATTCTGGTGAAGAACCAGTCGTTGAAAATGGTTTTGCATGAATGTTTCCAAAAGCTCCCGCATTTAAAGTAAATGAATTAAATAGAGGGTTTTTGAAGACCGTGTGATGAGTGTGTTTTAAAGGAAATAGACAAAAGATTGAATCGACAAATCGTGGTGTCAAAGTAATAGTTGATTTATCAACATCATTCTTCAATGCTTTTGTTGTTGTATAAATAGCAAGTGTTTGAGTAGGAAATGTTAATGGATTTAAAGGATTAGAATATCGTTGAACAAGCATGTTATAAATATTGTTTTCAATTCCAAAACAAGGGATGATAGAAAGACAATCATTAACTTTATAATCACTGACTTGAAATGTTCGTGATTCTGAATGAATTGTTTGTGGTGTTGATTGACTTGCAGCTGTTGATTTTGTCCAACATTTAATTGGTTCACCTATTTGAACAAATTCTGTTGTGATTGGGTCTAATTTAATTGATGCTAATTCATATGGATTATTTAATAAATTCAAATCGGGACCACAAGGGCAACAAACCATTCCAGCACAACTAAAATATAATCTCAACTCTAATTTTCCACAAAAAGCTGGAAGATATTTAATGTTTGATAAAGGTAGAAATCTTTTGATGTCTATCTTTAACGGAATATTAATTGTTTTTTCAGTTATTCCATTCCATTTAACAATTACACCGCACATATTATTTCTTTTATTTTTCCATACATCTTTGTGTCTTGTTTTTGAGTAAACATCAGCACTCTTAATTAATTCATTATCGCAACATGATGTTAAGAATGATTCTTCAATTGCAAAGTTTTGAGTATAAATACTAATTCCATTACTAACTATTTCATATTTTTCAACAGCATCTCGAGCGTCTTTAAATCCAAACCAAACCTTATCAAATGTTGATTCTGTGAATTTTTCTTCACCTTTGATTTTTAATTTAACTTCCAAATCAGCTTTGATAAATCCATTATATAAATCAGCTGTATTTTGACTTGTTGGGCTAATAATTACAGATGTAAATGAACCAGCTTGAATTGGTGGAGAAGGTGAATAACTTGTTTGAGGGTTGATTGTATATTGTTTATTTGTATCAGATAAAGCAATACAATTATCGACTATATCAAAATATGAAGCTATTTGGGTTATAACTTCACCACTAGTTCTAAAATTTTGTTCACTGTTTATCATTCTTTTTAAAGAAATAAAAAAAAAGAAAACAATTTAAAGAAAATCAGAAAACACATTATTTCTTCTTCTTGGAATTGGTTTTGGTTCTTCAATTGGTTGTGAAACAGGAACAGAATTTCTTTTATTAAGTTCTTTATTCATAACTTCTTTAATCATTTTCTTTTGTTCCTTCTTTTCTCTTTTCAATCTCATTTCTTGACCTAATGCTCTTAATTCAGATAATATTTCATAATTAATATCATTTGATGGAGGAGGAGGAGAATTGTGTTTCTGTTTAATTGGTTTTGGTTCTTCAACTGGTTCTTCTTCAATTGGTTTTGGTTCTTCAACTGGTTTCTCTTTTAATGGTTGTTTTCTTGGTTTAACAATATATTTATTTTCTTTTTTAGTGGGGAAAACTTCAAATAATTCATCTTCCCGACCATTTATCCAATTTTGTATTACTTGTAATCTTTTTGAACCTCTTAAATGTTTTGTCATTTAAAAATAAATAAAAAAGTGGTAAAAACCATAATTTACCTATTTTTTCTTATTTTTACCACTTTTGGTTTTATGTTTTCTGACTTTTTCCTCAAATTCCTTTTCTTTCTTGAAAACTGTTGGTTTAATTTGGAATGGATTGTATTTATAATTTATTTTATCAATTGCTGAGTGTTTTAGAGGCAATATATTTCCATAAGCTGTTAGTGTTTGATTTGTTATTGGATGTTCTAGTTGATTTTTCATTTTTTCCATATATGTTTTATATGTTTCATTATCAATCTTTTGTTTTTCTTCTTGCTGTTGTCTTTGTTTGTCTTCACTAACATTTTGAGCAATATTAGCTGCCATTTTTAAACCTTTACCAATAATTCCTACTCCAGGAATAAAATTACCAAGTACTTCAGCTGTATTACCTAATCCGTTTAATAAAGATTGATGATTTTCTAAAAATTTACCAGTATGACCAATTCCTTCTTTTATTGAATTCCATCCACTACTTATAAAATCTTTAAATCCCATTTTAATAAAAATTAAAAAATTATGTTTCAAAGTAATATTTAGAAGCAGTTATATTCATTACGAAACGGTCATGCGGATTTTGATGATTTAGATATTCATGAACTGTTTTTTTGATGTTTAGATTATTATTTGTTTGTTGAAGGAGTGATGTAAAATCTTCTTCGGAGAATCCAGAATAACAAACAATATCTGTAGCAAGCCTTTTTGCATTCATATGAACAAATCTAATTGTTTGAAAAGCAAGAATAACTGTTAAATTATAATGTCTCGTTTTGGTAATCAATCTAAGGAACTCAGAATTAGAATGAATAACTAAATCTGAACCAGCAATATCATCTAAAATCAATAATGTATTATAAGGATAAGTGTTTGTTTGATATTTTTCAAGTTTATGTGCGATATAAATAATTCGGTCATTAAAGTCTTGCAATGAATGTTTATTAATTATTCTTTGCATTTCTTCATCAGTTTCTTTCATTTTAGAGAGAACATGTTTAATCATTGAATAGTATTTCATTTTTCTTCTTAAATGTCTTTTCAAGTAATCCATTAAATCATCTTCAGATAAATAAACAATTGGTGTTTGAACATTTTTAGATAGTGTTTCACCTGTTTTATCAAATTTTCCACTTGTTGAACAATAAATTATTTTTTGATAATATGGTTTTTTAAATAATCTTTCGGTTATCATAATATGTTTCCAAATGAAAAATGATTTTCCACTCCCTGGTTTCCCAATTAAAAAATAGATTCCATTTGAGGAAAATGGATAGTCTGGTGATAATGGTTTAATTAATGCTCCTTCAATTTCTTTTTGATTCTTTCTCAATGATTCTTTAATTAATTCCTGTACTTTTGATATCACTTGTTTATCAGTCATTCTTTTAGACATTTAATAGAAATAAAATTATATCCATTTCTTTATTTTCTCTGGAATTGTTTTTTGTTTTGACCAATATTCAATTTCCATTAATGATAATTTGGTCGGATTTCCTTCTCTTAAATTGGAACTAGGAATGAAATCAGTTGAACCATCAGTCCAAATAATATGGTATTTATTTTTCTTTACATCATATGAAACTATTTTTTCGATTTCACCTCTTTTTCCTCCTTTAATTGTTTCAGCTAATGGAATTCTTTCATTTTTATCTTTTATTAATCTATAACCAGGCATTTTATCAACTGATTCATCTTTTGATTTAATCAGAAATTGATTTCCTGATTTAGAGTCAATAATATAATTTACTTTTGATACATTCTTTCGTTTTTTACTAAATGGACTTTTTTCAAAAACTAATCTAACCTTTTCATTTGCTTTGAAATCATATGGATTTATTTGTGATTTTTCTTTAATATATCGTTTTTCATCTTCTTCTGTAAAATCATTTGGTGCTTTATATTTGAGTGATTTATGAGGTGAGTTGTTGTAGGTATCAATTAATTCTGACATCTCATCTTCATCAATATATCTATTTTCTCCAACAAGGTCTCTTAATGTTCTCATCAATCGATTTATTATTCCAAGTACATTATGATTATTATCTTCGGTCGTTCTATAAACAACATTATGATTCTTCATGAATTCAAGAACATCATTTGATAAATATGCTTTGTCTTGGTCAGATGTAATTGAATATACATCATCAACCTCATCAAAAAACTTTTCTAATGCATTCAAAACCGTTTTACTTCCTTTTCCTTTTAACGGATATGAATAAGCTTTTCTAGTATTGATATTAATTAAAATCAAATAATTTAATCCATCTTTCTTTTTGTCATTAATAAATGTATCCATCTGATATCCATTCAATTCTTTAGAAACAATTGGCATAAATTTAGCTTTTGGAACTTTTATGTCATGTATCACTTTCTTTCTCAAAAAATCTCTTGCCTCTAATTCAGTAAATCCATATTTTTTCGCTATTGGTACAAATTTTGATGGACTATTCCAATTAAATTTATTATGAAGTTCTTCAATCGTTTTAAACTTTCTCATTTATTTGTTTTTAAACATACATCAATTTCTTGTTGAATGGCATAAATTGCATTTCAATATAAAATGTTTCAGTTTCGGGTATTTTCACAGGAATTCTATTGTATCTTCCCGAATAGAATTCAATCCAAAATCTATTATCTGATGAATTTAATTTGAAGTACTTTATTGGACTGAATTGGACTTTGCTGTTTCCTAAATAGCCTTTCGATGATTGCTCAGCAATTGAAGAATAAATTTTGCAAGAACATCTATCCCAAACATCTTCAAACACAATTTCTCTCATCCATTTACCTCCAAATCTTTCAACATTACCTTTCTTATCTTCAATTGGACTATCTAAATCCATATATTTATTTGGATTATTTTGAAAAGATTCATATCCGACATTCATAATATCAGCAAAATCATATAAACGATTCAATGAATTGTCTTGAACACCATTTTCAAAAGGTCTTATTCGAAAACTAATTGAAAAATCAATATAAAATAAATTATCTTGTTTATTTAAATAATTTGTGTCTTCATTTAATGGTGAATAGAATGTTTCGATAAATGTATTCTTTTCATAATTGTAATAACCATCCATTCCTACATCTCTTATATCAAAAATTGGTTGTCCTGTTGAAAGTTTTGATTCTTCTAGTTCATCCATTTTCCTACTTAATTCCCAAGCCTCTTTAATCAAATTCTGTCTTTTAAGTGTTTTTTGAGCTTTTTCATTTAAATCGGTACTATTTGAGATTTCAATTTGTAGTTGTTCTGCTTCATCTAATTTCTTTTCGATTTCATCATTTATTTTTCCTTTTTGTTTATCAATTAAATTGTGAAGATGCTTGTTTAAGTCAATTGGTGAAACATTATATTTTTCAAATACTATTTTTAATTGTTTTCTCAAATCAATTATTATTTCTCTTAAATCTTTTTCTGAAGGAAGCCAAGAAATAATATCACAAAATATTTCACTACGTCTTTCAAATGGAATTGAATAATAGAGAAAATCATTTGTTTGTTTAGGGTTATTTCGTTTCAAGTCATCAAAATCTTTTTTATAATATTTTCTAATTCCAATAGTATAACACAATTTTCTTCTTCTACAATTTGTCCAAATATTTCTGACGCCAACAATTGATTCACCGCGATTTGATGTTATCCATTCTTCGGGAAATTTAAAATAAAATCGATTTGGTCTTGTTTTATCTCTTTCTCCATCTTCTAAAAAATAAGCACTTTCAATTGGAATAGGTGTTTGTTCATCAATTGGATTTAATGTTTGATACATTTTTAATTGTTTATAAAAAAGTGTAATGAACTTTTTTGGGGATTCAAAAATTTTAGTTAGAGAAAAAAATTTTTGTTAAATAAAAAATAATTTTCTTAACTTAACTTAACTTAACTTAACTTAACTTTTTCAAGTTGACTAACTTTTTG
>CAJTRF010000029.1 GCA_910578525.1 uncultured Mycoplasmatales bacterium
TTTGAATTGAATTATAATCATCAATTAAAGGTGAAAATGCAATTATTTGTAAAACATTTATCCAATCTGGATTTTTCGGATCAGAATGGTATTTTTTAAGATCATCGATAGTCATCTCTTTCTGAAAATGTTTTTCATAAGTTGGAAGATATTCTATTATTGCATTGATTACTTCCAAATCTTTTGAATAAACACTCAATTCTTTAAATTTCTCTTTTTGGATTTTCTGACCATCTTTCTTATCTTTATTAATTCTGTCAATGTTTTCATTTATTGTTTGTTCTGATTCCAACTTTGATTGTTCCATATCACTTTTGATTTGTTTGATATAATCGATTACTTTCTCTTTTGTATTTCCTCCTTCTTCATTTTTTTCTTTTGCCAGTGTTTCTTCAAATTTCACTTGTTTTTTATTCTTGATTCCTCCTGTATTTTGATATTCTTTTTGAATAATTCTTGCCTCATTTGCAATTTTTGCAATTTCTATATCAAATGGTAAATCTTGATCAACAACTCCCCATTTTACCTCATATTTATCTTTCAATGTTTTTGCATAATTCATCATTTGTGATAATTCTATTGATTTACCAAAAGCAATTGCATATCTCTTTTGTAATGGTGTTAACACAACAAATTTATAGATTTCATAAGCATTTCCTAATTTTGAAATCAGGTCTGGAGTTAATTCGTCTGGATAATCTTTTTTGAATTTATTGATTGCTTGATAATAACTATCATCTTCTGTTATTTTGTTGACAATTTTTAAATAATGAGGAATTAAATGAATATCTCTACCTTCTTTTTTCCATTTTTTAATTGTCTGATCAAAGTCAAAAGGAATTTCATGTTGTTCATAATAATTCTTAATATCGTCTTTACTTTCTAAATACACTATAGCATATACAGGATCTTTATTATTTTTCATTATCATATCTTGTTCTTCTAATGTCAAGTCCTTCCATTTTTTATTCAATTTTAATTGACTTTCTACTTCTTCAACTTCACGAATTTCTTTTTCTAATGCCCTACATGCTCTATCTCCACTTCCTGAATAAGTTAATGCTTTCTTCTTTTCTGGATTAATTGAATTATATTTATGAGCTAATAGATAATAATATGTTTTATAATATTGACAATCATTTTCAACGAAGATTTTCTTGAGATCTTTTTGAGTGGAAGCATCTTTGAAACCATTCATATCATTATAAATATCAACAAGGTCATTTATATTTCCGATTGATTTTAATTGATCCAATTCCTTTTTGAGTCTATCTCTTTCTTTTTCTAAATAGTTCACTTGATAAGTTGAAGTGGAACCCCAATTTGAACGGTCATTATAATTAAAAACTTTTGTATAATCATTTTGGATCTCATGAATTAAATTCTTAATTAAGAAAAAGTTTTTCACCTCTGTTTTATTATGACTCATATCTTTTGATATATTCCATAATTTTCGTGTATCGTCAGGATAATTCACCTTGTAAGTATCAAATAAACCTGTAATTTCTGAATCACCAAGCACTGAATTATTGTTTGCTTGTAATGTTTTATATTCATTTTCCAGTCTTTGAACGCCATCTTCATTTTTATAATATTCTTCTGCTTTGAATGTTGGATCAATTGCTTTCATTCTTGTTGTTAATAATTCATATGACATCTCTATTGTAATTTTATTGACATCACTTCCATATTTATCAATAACATCTTCTAATTTCTTTGCTTGCGATGTAAGAGTATTATTATAATCATTAAAAACAGACATGAATGTTGGATGATATTTATAGTAATTAAGCCAATCATCTTCTATTTTAGTTAAATATTTAATTTGTTCTTTCTTTGTTTTTTGTGATTCCCACTTTTTTCCAAATTCGAGTTCATAACTATGTGCCAGATTTGATAATTCAATTTCATCTTTTGCTTTTTCATAATTACCTTCCCATTTTTGATATGCTTGTTCCCAATCTAAGAGTTGATTTTTATCATCATGATAAGAATTATAATATGGAATAAATTTCCCAATTTGGTTCCATTTCTTTTCTTCTTGTCGATATTCTTTTTCCATTTGTTCGAAAAATTCTTCTCTCTCATCTTCTTTTGTGAATTTTTCCCATGTTTTTTCATCAATTTTCTTACCTAATTCATTCCATTTTTTCAGATATAATTTTTTCCTTTTTTCATTTTTCATAAACTGAATTGCGTCCTTTGCATCATCATTTTCATGTTTAGTTGAATACAAATACCTTTTCCATAATTGTTCCTGGGTTACTGGAACTGTTGGATCATTCACTAATTGTAATAATTCACTATTTTCATTGAATGCTTTCTTTCGTCTATCAAATGCATGGAGAAGATTGGCTAATTTTTCATTTTGTGATTGAAAACTATTATCGTCTTTCCATTGAACATCTTCACCACTCTTCCTTTTCCAGAGCTTTGACAAAATATGATAATAAAGCTTTGGAATATCATATTTTTCATCTTTTATTAATTGATCTAAAATTGGTGTTGTTGTGTCATAATTTCTTTTCAAATCATCATGAAATGAAACAATTTCGGAATCAGATTTACAATTTGAAATAATTGTATCCAAATCATTCTTTTTATTTTTCAACTTTTGATATGATTGTGACCAAGTATCAGCCATCAAATCGTTTACATCTTTCTCCTGTAGTTGATATTTATTTATTAATTCATACTTAATTTGGGTAGAATTCATTGCATACAAAGCGTTAGTATATGTTTTATAGTCATTTTTCATATCTGTTATCGTTTTTGTATCACCTATTAAAGCATTATATTCATCTAATTTCATTTGGAATTCTTGAGATTTAAACGCTTCATCATCTTTCGTTTTTGTAGAATAGATTTCTTTTAATTTAGCAATTCCTTCAACGGATACTGTTTGACTTTTTGCAAGTTGATCATCACCGAAACTTAATATTTTTCCTAACCAAGTTCCATGATCTAAGAATATTTTTGCTTTTTGTTTATCTTGTTTAAATTTCTTGACCAATGATAACTTTGTTTGTTGTTCTTTTCCTGAATAAGTATTATAATCCTCTATTTTCCCTGTCAAATCAGAATCTAGTTTATAATCTTTATAATTATTCATTATTATATCTATTGCATCATTTGTTTCTTTCATTTCATTAACGGTTGGATTACTTGGTTGTTTTTCAAAATATGGTTCTTGAAATGTTTTATGAAAATGAGCAAGATTATATAAATATTCTAATTCTGTTTTTCCTTTATGATAATCATTTTCATAATAGATTTGACATTTATCAGCTGAACTTCTTAACGTATCTTCACTGAAATAAATTCTATAATTTTGTAATATTTTCGAAAAGTTATCTGATCCCCATGATTCTCTTCTATCTTCTTTAAACATCCCTACAATATTTCGCAATTCATGTAATCTTTCCGTTAATTGATTTTCTTGATATTCAAAATATTTCTTAAAACATTTATTATCTCTTGGTAATTCTTCATCATCAGGTTTCCATAATTTAACTAAAATGTCTTTCTTTAATTTTTCAATTTCTAAGAATTTTAATGCGTCTTGAGGATTCTCATATTTCTTTTTCAACTCATCATATGTAATTTTGACATTTATTTTATCTTGATTCTTGTATGTATCTAACGTTGATTGGACTTCAGTGATGTCCCAATTCTCATTCTTTTCACGAATTGTCTCTGCTTCTTGAACAATTGTTTGATATTTGGTTGCTGGATTTGATAGATCCAAATTTGCTGGAGGATGATATTTTTTATTTGTAATTTGTTCATAATATTTTTCAGCAATTGGAATTAAATAATTGTTATACATTTTATTTGAATCCCATGTAATATCATAAGTTATATCAATTTGATGATCATTATCTAATCTTGATTTGATGTTTCCATGATTTCTAAAATCAGCATTTCGATTCCAATTTGTTTGAGATTGTGTTCTTGAATTATGTTCACTTTCAATTCCATCTAATAATGTATTTGGATCTTCGTTTGACAAAACTTGTCCTAAAAATGTATTGATATCGGTTTGAACTTGACCTGTTTTTTGTGTTTCTAAATCTCTTTGTAATTTATAATTTTTGAAGAATTTCAAACAATGTTCTAAATTCCCATGAAACTTTCCATATGCCCTTTTTCGTGCCAATTCAACTGATCCACCAAAATCATCTTTGAATTCTTCTAAATAACCTTTCAATGTTTTATTCTTTTTCCATTGATTATTGAAAATTTCTATATTTTGAGTATAGTATTCTTCTAATTTTTTCTGTGTTTCATCGATTGAATTACCAAAATGTTTTACCATTTTACTTAAATTTACTTCTTCATCTGGGTGAAATTCGTGATAAAAATGATAGAGTTGAGATAATTTTCTAATTGCAACAATAGCTAAATAATTCCCATTGAATTCACTTCTCCAAGTACTTGATGCTTTCAAATCATTTGGGAAATAAGATCTCCAAATATCTCGAATTGTTTCATCTAATAATTCATTTCGATCAACTCCATTCACTTTTTCTTGTAACATATTTTGGAATTTATTTTTGAGTTCAAGAGATGTTGTTGGCTTTTCTAAATAAAGAATTCTTTCAAGAGTATATTGATCATTAACATCAGCTATTTCATTATATTCACGAACTGCTCTCTCTAATTCTTTATCACCCCGAATAGTTTTAGCGAAATCATTCTTTTGTTTAAACAATGTCTGAATATTTCTCAATGCAGTATGAACGTCTTGATTTCCATAATATTGTTTAAATGTTGGAGGGAAAACATTTGGAGGCATTAGTTTCAAAAAGTCTTGATAAACACGTTCACCTTCTAAATAAGATAAGAATTGATTTCCATCATTTTTGAAAACTTGATCCTCTATTTCATTCCAATAAACTGGTGAAAATTTCTCTGGATAATTAGTCTCTAATAATGTTTTCAAACTATCTATTTGTTGATTATCTTGAGGAGTCACTTGATTATAAATACTTCTGATTCTTCTTGATGAATATTCTAATCCATTATTTGAATTATATGTTTCTTCAAATGTTTTTCTTTGATCCCAATTTTTCCAATCATAACCTTTTTGAATCCAATCAGTTTTCAAAGAAATATATTGATCAATATCATCAGGTTGATCACAATGTCCAACAATTTCACATAAAAAATCTTCTTTATCTTCTGCTGACAAAGATCCTGACAGGCTATTGAATTTCCTCATGAATTCATCATTTCTTTCTAAATTTCTTCTTTTCTGTTCAAAACTTGCTAACGATTGAAGAACATTTTGATTTTGTTGAGATTTGTCACCCAGGAATGCTCTTAATAAAGATAATGGAGAGTAATGGAATAATTTATTTCGTTTCTCCCATAATTCAACATTTTCAAATAAGACATTCAAATCATAATTCAAACTTTGTAATATTCCCAATCCAAGATATGTGTTTGCAAATTGATGTTTGTTCCAAAGTCTAAATACTCTTCCACAATTTTTAAATTTTGGTTCCATACTTTTCAACAAATTATCCACGTCTTCAACCGAATTCAAATTTGGATATAAATCAAGGAAATTTTGAATTATCAGATTTACATTCTCTGGATCCCAATCAGGAAAAGCTGCACTAAAACATCGATTTATTGTATTAACACAATTTAATTGTTGATTACCTTTTTGTTCATTCTTTTGTTCAATTTGTCTAGAAATCTTTTCAATTTTTTTCTCTGTTGACTCTTTTGAATTAACCAATTCATTCCATTTTTCTTCAGAATATTCACGACCGTAGGCTTCTTGAAATGATGACTTTAAACTATTTATCTGAATTTGATATTCTTTCTCTTTTTTAATTTTCTTTTCTTCTTCTAATCTTTGATTTAATTTTTGAATTACAAGATTTTGATCAAAATTTGGATAACAAATTGTTGTGAAGATTTCATTCGATACTGTTTGTGCATTAAATCCTGAATTATTTTGATTACGAATCACTTCAACAATTTCTTTGATTTTATTATCAATGGTTAACTCATTTGCATCCCATACAGATTTCCATGCCAAAAAATTCTCATGATGTTTCGCAATTGTTTGATTTTCAATAATAATTGTCTTTAATATTTTTTCAATTTCTTCACCAAGATTACAAGATCTACGAGTGTGATCAATTTTTTTCTGAATTTCTGTTCGATAATGTTGTATTTGAGATGATTGACATGCGGAGAAAGCTTGATTTATTTCATTTTGAATTTGACCTTTAACAATATTTATTTCTGCAGGACGATTTTTCTGAGTATTCATTATTTGTTGACGTTTTGCATCAATTGAAATTGCTTGAACTCTTGGAATGACTTGACTAATTGTATTAATCATTTGTATTTGTGGGACAATTTTATTTTCAAATTCTGTCAAATCAGCATTATCTCTGTTTTCTTTTTCTCTCAAAATTCTTGTATTAATATCTGTCATTATCAATTGTTTATTTGTGCTCATGAAGTAATCACTTGTGTATTTATTTAAATCTTTATCAGAAACAGGAACACCATATGATGCAAACAAATTTGCAATTTCTTGCTTTTTATCAATTGTAACTTTCTCATTTTTCTGAGCTTCTGAATAAACTAAAAGTTGTTGTAATTCAGCATCTTTATTTGAATCGATTATATTTCCATTTCTAATAAATTTATTTTCAAAATCTGTTTTTGCTGATTGATAGTTATCTTGTGTCACTTTTCCTGCTGTTGTTTGATTTTGAAGTATTGCTTGAATTTTAGATAATCTTTCATTTGCTTTTGCATCCCATTGCTGAATTTCAGCTTGAATTTGACCTCTGAAATTTGGATCATTTATTTTTGCAT
This sequence comes from uncultured Mycoplasmatales bacterium, assembly GCA_910578525.1. Taxonomy (GTDB): domain Bacteria; phylum Bacillota_I; class Bacilli_A; order Mycoplasmatales; family Mycoplasmoidaceae; genus Malacoplasma_A. Next base: position 6,850 of record CAJTRF010000029.1, read on the forward strand.
TCATATTTTGTTTCCAATCATCATTATCTTTGGTGACATATAAATTAATATCATTTGGAAATAATTGATTTGCAATCTTTCGAATCATTTCAATTTTGATATTATACTTATCTAATCCTTGACGCAATAAAGCAACAACTTGACTGAAATACTTTTGATAATCATCAAGATAAAGTGTTTCTTCGTTTTTCTGTTGAATCCATTCATTCAAATTTTGTTCATATGCTGTTTCTATCCATATTGAATTTGACCAATCATCAAAATCAGGTAAATTCGTTTTTAGTATTAAGAAGTCATATAATTTCTGTAATTTTGGTTTATATTTTAAAAAATCCGAACGAAATAAATCAACTATTCGATTAATTGAGTTTTCATCATTTGCTTGAACATTATATTTTCTTATTTCTTCATCAATATTTGATGGAGGGACATTTCTTTTCCATCTGACATATTCAATTACACATTTTTTCTTTATTATTTCATAGAATTGAGGAGCTAATGATTCGATATGTTGTTGAAATGCTCGTTCATTTATATTTGATTTATCATTTATCAAATTTCTTTGTTGATTAAGTATATGAATTATTCCAAGTTGATTGGCATCTAAATGAAATAAAGGAATTAAATTATTTTTATTTTCACAATAAGTCTGCCAAAATTGTTTAGCATTTGTAATAAATTGCATGCAATTATTGACCCAATTTGATTCATCTTCCTCATTTAAAATCTCATCTTCATTTAATTGAGGATTCATCAATTGTTGATCCTCTGGAACTAATTGCTCAGTTTCAACGCCAGCATTTTCTGCTGCATCTTCTAAATCGAATTGAATTTGCATTTCTTTCGCAGATTGTTTTTCATCTTTCTTTCGTTCTTCTAAACGTCTTTGTAAAAATTCATTCATTACTCGAGATTCTATTCCTGCATTTTGCTTGATGAAATCTGAATAAATTTGACGAAATATATAATATTTTTGACGAATTAACATTGTCTTAGTAAAAGTTTTCAAATTTTCCAAACCTATTTCTGAATGTAGATATTCTTGTTTCTGACCTGTCTCAGCCTCAATTTTTTGTAAATTTTGAATTTGTTTAGGGAGTTCAATTTCACATAATGCTTCATTTTCTATTTCATCTCGTTTAATCAAAAGTTCAAATTTCTCAACGAAGTTCTCTAATGTATATTGCCAATTTTGATTATATAGATGAAACATTGCTTCCAAATATGCTAATTCACCAAGCCAATAACGATATTCATGAATGATATTTCTTTCTCCATAATAATTTCTTATTTTGTGAATTGCCTCATTTGATAATGGATATTCTGACCATGCCTCTGTTGCAATTTTTGTTTGATTCGCTGGATTATGTTCGAATTGATAAACCCATTCTGTTATATATGCCCATCTATTTAAACTTTCTTTGAATAAATTAACTTCATTTGTAAAACCAGATTCTAATTTATTTCCCATTTCTTTATTTATTTTTTTGATTTCAACAACGATATCTAATATTATTTGATGATATATCGTTGCATAATTTTCGGTTTGCATTTTGCTTTGATATTCCATCACTTTCACTGATATGAAATCTTCTATTGCCTTACGGTCTATATTTTCTACCTTTTGTAAATTTAATAATATTTCTGTATAATCTTGTGCCCGTTGTTTCAATTCTGTATTTCCAATCATTATTTGTTTCGTGGCGAGTTCTGCACTAATTTGTCGACTCCAAAAAACTTTAGTTTGACCCCACGAATTGGAAAATGTTTGAAGCATTTGATGAACCTCTGGAAATATCTTTTCATCTCGAAGAGCATTACAATCAGTTAATTTTTTTGCTTGTAATTGTTTCACAAATTCCATTATTGTATCATAGACCTCACTTGGTAAAAGCCAACGTTTTCCAGAATTCCAAATCTTTATGAGAGCAATTGTTAATAACAAATCTCCATTTTGAACTCCCTGATCTGGAAGTTCATTGATTTCAGTCACTATATCTTTTATTGTTTGTTTGGTTGCTGGATATTTATTCGGATATAAGACAATACATTCAATATAGTCAATAGGTTCAGGTGAAATTGCTTCTTTTGGAAATATTTCAATGATATTTCCGTTTTCATCTGTTTCTTGTCTTCTAATCAAATTTTCTAGATCATTTATACAATTTTTCAAATCTTGATCATCTACGAGAGTTGTCAAGCCAGATATAAAATTTTCGTTTGAAAATATACCTGAGAGAAGCTCAGAGTATTTTTGAATAATTGTTTGATATTTTTTGTCATAGATATGATTTCGAATTCCTCTTAATAAGGAAGGAACATTTGCCAATTCAGAAATTATTTGATACCAAGGTTTATCTAACTCTAACTTTTTATCATAATGATACCAATGTTGTAAAAACTCATAATATATTCTGGCTTCTCTGTAATTAAATAACATCATATAAATTGTTTGTTCTTCTGGAAGTGGAACTGATTCAATATCAAGAAACACTCCTTTAAAAATTCGTCTCACATCTGCTTCTTTTTGTGTTCTGAAATCTCCAAGTATTTCTTCATAATGATTGTCAGGATCTTCTACTGTTGAGGCATAATCGCTCAAAAAAGTTTCTAAGTTTACTTTCCCTGAATCTAAATTAGTAAATCTTGTATTTGATAAACCCATATATTCAAAATACATATGAAGATATCCAACAAGACTTTCATATTCTAGTAGGTATCGATCAGGATGTAAAAAATGTTGTGCTCTAACCCATGTAATATCTGGACGTGGAAGTCCGAGACTCTCAATTTCTTTAAGTAAAAAATCAGCTTCATCAAGATAAGGCTTTTTATCATTTGGAAAATAAATTTTAATCCCATTTTCACCATCAAAGGAACTACATAACTCTACATCAGGGTAAATAAAATCACAAATTGTTACAGTTCTATCATAACAAGTGGCTTGTCTAACATTTGTAATATATTCTGGTAATTGAATTTCAGTCATTTTTCAATAAAAATAAACATAAAACAACAAATAGTGAAAAATAAATG
>CAJTRF010000030.1:0-5084 GCA_910578525.1 uncultured Mycoplasmatales bacterium
TTTGAGAGGATTATAATTAATTAGTACATTTGAGAGCTTATTGAATTGTACTAATTAATGTATATTTGAAAGCCCTAAGAAAACCTGGATTAAATAATTTCTTTTCAATACTAATTCAAATGTACTAATTAATTTTTATTTGAGAGCTCTTAGAAAACACGGATTAAATAATGAGTTTTCAATGCTTATTCAAATGTACTAATTAATTTTTATTTCTAAGACCTCAGAAATCATGTATTAATTAATTGATTTTCTGTATTAATTAATATTTATAATTTCTAAGAGCTCAGAATTAATTCGAGCATAAAAAAGTTTAGTGTTCAATTCAAATTTACAAATTAAAATCTTAAGATCAAATCGTTCCAGCGACAAGACAATATACTCTAGCTTACTCTAGCTTCTTATTAACACACACTAACAAATATTTCACAGATTATCGCACTCTCCCATCAAATCGAATCATTCGATCTACTGATCTTTAAATGAAAATTCGCAATATGGCACAATCCGCGTATCAACAAGCTTAATAAGCATTAACAAACACACTAACCTACTCTATTTTTAGATTAGACCAACTCAGCTACTGATCTTAAAATTCATATCAGATATTATCGAACAATAACCACAAATCAGCACAATTTATCGACAAATCAGCTAATTATAGCTATTAAATTAGTTATCATAATGCTTCAAATGAATTTCAAGTTCAAAATGTATCGATCGAATTATTACATCAGATGATATTTTGTAGAAATTACTTATTTATAAATATAAACATTATTATATTATATTTCTTATTTCTTTTTTATACTTCTTTATTTTATTTTACAAGATAATTTAAAGTTTTTTTATTGGAACTTTTTCTGAACATATTATTCAGAATTTGTTATTTAGTTTTTAAATGAAAATTAATTCAAATTTTATTATCCGCGGTCTATTAAAATTTTTTATAAAAATGTCCGAGCAGCAAGCTGACCAACTAATCCTTGAAGAAGTTAAAGACATGGAGCAGAATGGTATTAGTATAGTTCCAATTGATGAAAAATTTGAATTTTACCAACTCGGTCGAACAATCAAAATTGTACATTATAAACCTGGAAACTTGTTCAGTGTTACTTCTATACTTGTCTCATGCCAATCTGAGAAAGATGAAGAAGATTGGTTGAGTTGTCTTAGTCTCGAATCAGTTCGAGATATAACTGATAATGATTCTAGTTTTATTGAACAGCAAATTGATAATGGACCTTTTCCAGGATGGTATGTATCACAAGCATTTGTTCCTATTGTTGCAAATTGGGGTAATCCGATCAAAGCTATTTACATCTATAAACTTTTTGCTGATATTGAACTAATGAAAGACAAAGAAATTCTAAGATGGAATAGAAAGTTTAAAGAACAAAAAGATTACTTTTACTTGATCTCTTATGCTGCCAATCAAAACCTAAAAGGTTTTACAGTATTTGATATTGCTCGACCTAAACTATTTGAACATGAAGAAGACCGTTATTCTGATAATTTTAAAAGAAGATTCTTTGAAGTAAGACCAGTTGAAGACCCTAAAATGATGAATAGAAAATTCTTGAATAAATTAAAAAGAATTAAGAATTTAGTCATCTTAGACTTTTCCAAAAAAATGACTGAAAAAGAAAGACAAATCGCCAAAGCTAAATCAAGAGATTTCGAATTTGATTTTAAGTACGATTCAAAGAACTTAGAAATCACAATGAAAACTATATTTGTTCCCAAGTTTAAAGAATGGCTAAAAGACTTCTTCCGAAGTGAATTCTATACTGATGATAACTTTATTGAATAAACAAAAGATTTTATTATTTCATTTTACCATCTTTTATTAAGTGTCTGATATAATCATCAGCAACTAATTTATTATTTTGTAATTCATAATTTATTTTTCTATACAATAAACCATCATCATAATTTTTACCAATACTTTGTTTATAAATAACTCGTCTCATAAATTCTGCAACATAATAGCAAGTATGGTTTTCTACATTACTTGTTGGACAATCGACATATTTAATAGGGCCTTTTATTCTTATATGTAATGTGTTAAGAAAATCACGAACTGCATTTTCAAATTGAGTCTTATACATATGAAGTTTTGTTCCATTAAATGGGTCATAAATAACCACTTTGTAATCTAATGGAGTTAGTTTTATTAATTGCACAAACTTCCAATATTTTTCATCATCAGTTTGTTGAGTCAGCCATACTTCATCTGCTTTTTCGAAATCATACCTTTTTTGGCCTCTGATAAACTTATTATATGTGGTTGCATCCATTAAATCTAATTGAGAATATGGAATATAACGTATATTTGGTTTATCTATTTGTTTATCATATAATAATTTAAAATATTTTGCTATTTGGTCAGGACTTAAAGCGTTAATTGTTATTTTAGGTAGTCCATTTTTTCTTATATTAGCAAGTTCTTTTACACGTTTATATTTATTATTAGCACTTACAAATCGTTTTTCACGAGCTTGAAGTTTTTTGACTTTAGGTTTAAGTTCAGCCATTTTTGTCACTTTTTTATATCTATCATTAGCTTTATCTAATCGATTTTTACGATCTTGATATTTTTTAACTTTTTTTAAAGGTGATGGACTTTTTGGCTTTGGTGAAGGTGGTTTAGTCTTTTTAGGTTCATCATAAATAGTTATTTGAATTTCAGATGGGTTTATTGGGCTAAACGCTGGTTTAGGTGGAGGACTTTTTGGCTTAAATGGCTCTGGAGGAGTTGGAGAAGGTTCTCTTTTCGCATTTTTAATATTATCCTTAACCTTTTTAAGTCTAATATCAGCTTGATCAAATCGATTTTCAAGGTCTTTAACTACTTTAGTTAATCTTTTTGCATTTCTAATGTTTTTAGCACCATAATATCTTTTAGCAGTTTGATTGAATCGTTTTTCATTATCTTTTAATTTTTTAACTTTAGTTTTAACTTTAGCTTTCTTTACATTTGCAATATTTTTCTTTATTCCTTTTAATCTATCTTCTTGTTTTTCTAATGCTTCAACCTTATCATTATGATTTTTAGAACGAGTTCTTAAAACAAGTCCGTTCCAGTAATTTACACAATTATTAACATGCTGTTCATAGTCATTCAATAAGTTTTCAGAGTTTTCTCTTATAGTCCTTCTAGCTTTAGCTTCAACGTTTCTAATCTTCTTGATTTTTTTCACTGCATTAGCTTTATTATATTTATTAATAATATTATTATAGATTTTTTCGTATTTCGCTTTATGTTTTTCAGCCAAACCATTAAACACACTCTCATCAAAAAACTTCTTAACATCATTTACATAAGTAGGTGATTTGTTATCCAACAGACTTATATATTTTTTAATTCTAATAGTTAATGGAACACCTCCAATAATATTAGTAGGAGGTGCAGATGATTTTTGTTGTTGTTTATAATTCTTAGCTTTTCTTAATATCTTTTTAGCAGGTTTACTTACCTTTTTGTTTAATTTAGATGCAATCGAATTTCCTACTTTTGCTGGTCTAACTTTCTTAGTAACCTTTTTTATTGCTGGTTTTCTAGGAACTTTGTTTTTTGCTTGATTTTTAATTGTTTCTTCTATTTTTGCTCGTTTATCAACAAATTTAACATGTGCACTTTTACCCATTTTAATTTCATAAAAATAAACTAATTCGACTTTTTAAGTGCATAACGATATATTTGTCTCAATTTATCAATTAAACTTTGTCTTGATCTCAAAATATAAATAATATGTGAAACAAGATGATTGTTTCTAGCAATTCCTTCAATTTCATTTAATCGTCTTGCTAGTTCTGTATCACATGATTTAATGTCATGATAATCTCGATAAAATTTAATAGCACTCTCACTAATCTTTCTAATAGCGTCCCAGTTTTCCCCATCTTCTTTAATTATAATTGGTGGTGTTGTAGTTAATGGAACTGTACTTATAACTGTATTTGTAAATGTTTCAAAAAATGGTTTTTGTTTATGAATTACTCGTTTGTTAGTAGGTTTTCTAATAGGTTTTTTAGTTGTTGTAGTCTTTCGTTTAGTAGTTTTTGGAACCTTTTTGACTTTTTTGCTCATTTTTTACATTTAAAAGAAATTGTTTTAAAGAATGAATAGAAAAAAAGTAATATGATTTATTAAATGCCTTTTTTATTTTGTCATAAAAATGGATGATTTAACTCAAATTAGAAAGCTACCACCTTTACCATTTCAAGGTAATAAAGCTTCAGGACGTAAAAAGTTTTTAGAGTTTTTGTTTAAAATAGTTGATGGGGATAATATGACTTTTGTAGACTTATTTGGCGGGTCGTTTTATTTATCGTATTTAGTTCATAAAGTTTTTCCAAATGCTAAAGTTATATGCAATGATCATGACAATTATATGGAAAGACTTCATAATATTAAACAAACAAATGAATTGTTAGACAAAATAAAAGAAATATTAAAAGATTCAGAAAAAATGAAAAAGGTTAATGATGAAGTTAAACAAAAGATAGATGACTTATTAAATAAACAAACTGGTTATGTTGATTGGGTTACTCTTAGTGCATCAATACTTTATTCTAGTAAATATACAACTAATAAAAAGGATTTCTTAGAAAGGTATTATTGGAATAAGATTTGTAAAAAACCTTATAACGAAGATATTAGTGATTATATTGAAGGTATTGAGTTTGTTTCTAAAGACTGGGAAGAACTTTTTGATGAATATCTTGATAAAGAAAATGTGATCTTTTTAGCTGACCCACCTTATTATAAAACTAATAATTATGGTTATACTGGAAAAGAATGGACATTACATGATTCACTAAAAACATTAGAAATATTAAAAACATCATACTTTTCATATTATACTTCGACTAAATCAGGTTTATTAGAAATTATAGACTTTTTAAAGGCTCAAGGTGTAGAATTAAATGATTTTGAAACATTTATTTATAAACGAAGACATTTAAGTAGAGATACTACAGAAAACTTGGAAGTTATTTTATATCGATTCGATGAATATGTAGATTATAGTATAGAAGAGGAAGAGGAAGAAGCAATGGAAGAAATTATTAATGAAGAA
>CAJTRF010000030.1:5120-9834 GCA_910578525.1 uncultured Mycoplasmatales bacterium
TTATAAATGTCAAAAGAAGTAATAAGTGATGATTTTATGAACAAAAACATTGATCGAATAATTAAAAAGAACAAGAAAGATAAAATAGGACATGTATCACCTTCGTTTTATGTGACTTTATCAGGTTATGATGGGTTTAAATCAGTTTCTAATCTAAAGATCGTAAAAGATCTTAAAAGTAAAAAGTTTGACAACTTACTTATTCCTATTCATTTTAGTTCACACTGGATATTAATAAACATTGCTGTAACATCTAAAACAATTAAAATTTATGATTCATTAAATGGACAACATCCAATTATTTCTGAGAAATTTATTAACTTTTTGAATTATATCGGTATGAAAAATTTTAAAATTCAATATGTTAATTGTCCAAAGCAAAAGAATATTTCGGATGCTGGAATATTAGTATTAGAATTTGTAAGATGTATTGTAGAAAATGAAAATGTAAGTAATATTAAAGTTTCTAATATAGCACAAATTAAACAAAGACTAGTCAAATAAAAACGGTTTGGTTATTTTTATTTTTGTCAAATGGAAACAAAGTTACCACAAGAAACTTTGGACATTATTAATAAAATGAATACTACTGAAGAAAAGAAGAATGAGGCAATAAGTATTTCTACGGAATTATACATCGATTTACAAAGAGCACCAGCATTTCTTTTGCAAATGTACCTACTTGAGGCAGTTCATGCTTTTGCTATTAAAGTTGACGAAGACATAACTAAGTTTTATCCCATTACTAAAAGTTTGACTGATAAATTACATATAAATCTAACACAAGAATAAATAAAAAGTTAATTAATTTATATTTTATTTTGTTAACCTTATTTTTAATAACGGATATTTTATCATTTAGTTTTTCATAAGAAAACCGTTTAACGTATTTCATTATTTTTTTACGGATGAGCCAAAAGACCTACTACGATTTTTATCAAACCTTGGATGAGCCATACTATGAAATAGGCGACTACATGAATAGGTACAACAAGTTCTTTTCTTGTAAATTGAATATAAATGAGATCATCAATTCTATCGGAACTTTAGACTACTTCGAATTAGTATACGAGCCAAATATTCAAATGACATTCTTCGTTAAGTACTAATTTTACTAAACAATTACTTTTAATCAATTCTATCTTTTTATATCTTTTTTGATCTTTTTTATATCAAGTCTTAAAAATCAAAATTAAACATTTTAAAACAAATATTAAAAGCTAAATAAACAATTTTATTTATTTTTTTATATCAGATTAATTAAAAGACAATAGTTAAACAATTCATAAAGAAAAAGTTAAACTTTTTGAATTAAACACGTTATTTTATCACTTCATTTTATATTGTGCTTCTAGAATGAGTCGACGAACATTTACTAGCTTTTATTGGGAGAAATGTCAAGATGCAAAGACTTTTACTGAAAGATTGTTTGTACATAGGTACAACAAGTACTTTAATGTCGCCATGAACCTCAAACAGATAGTTTCGATCGAAGATATAGATCAATATTTTCGTATTGAAGATGATGATACCGGTTACATTATGGTTAAGAAATCAGGTAAAGTAGATGACAACAAATTCGAGGTTTCAGATATAAAGAACTCATGTCAACGTGCGATCTATTTTCAAAAAATATTTACTAAGAAAGATTAAATAAACAATTACATTTTTTAAATACTTTCTTTTGTTTTTACATGCATAATAAGTTTTAAAATGAAGTAATTATAACTTTTTCAATTAAAAATTTAGTCTGACCAAAAAACCATACAAATTCTTTAGCTCATTTTTTAAATTAAATAAAAAGATGTCTTTTGCACAAGCGTCTAACGACAGATTAATAGAAGTTTATAATAAATTATTTAATAGAAATTACCCATTCCAAGAATTTGTTAGAAGAAATGGTAATGAAAATGATGCACGAAGAGGATTAACATTAATTATTCAGCGCAAAGCTCAACAACTTGGATACACTGGTCCAATTGATAACATTGAAAATATATATTGGTTTGCAGATGGAAGAACAAGTAGACAGCAACCTAGAAGGAATGATGGTGATAATTATTTAAATAATGTGAGAAATAATATTCAAAATCAGAGAAGAGCAAGAGATGACTCAGAAGGTCCTAGACCTACAAGTTATAGACAATTAAAACGAAATGCAAATGATGAAAGACAAGATCAAATTGTTGATAATATTATGCATTATTTAGATGGTAATCCAGAAGAATGGACAATAAATTTTGACAATTTAACAAACTATGGAAAAGGTAAATTGTGTGGACGACTAAAGACTTTCTTACAACAACATGTTGCTACTTTAGCACAAAGAAATCAATACAAATTATCATTCAGTGTTAACGGAGAGTGGCATTCAATGCCTTTAAATGTACAAACATTTAATAAATTATATAATAGTTTAACAAAAGAAAACTTTATATTCGATGCAGATAGAAAAGCTCCAGAATTTTATTACAGGAGAAATAAGAATGAATTACCAGAATGGTCTTTATTTTCTGCATTAAGATTATCTATTTTAAAACATCCTAGAGCAAATAATGATACAGGCGCTCATTTCTTTAGTTATTTAGTAAAACCAGAATGCCCACAAAAAGTGAAAGATTATTTAGAAAGATTACAAATATTTGAATCCCTAGTTGATGAAAATGGTAAACAAAGAAAAGAACTAAATGATTGTTGCTTTATATATTCCCTAGAACAAACTGGTAGTTATTCAAAGAAAGAATTGAATCAAATAAGATTAAGAATTCAGAATAGATATTTGCATCAAAGTGCAATCAATCATTTGTGTGAAGAATTTAAAATTAGAATAAAGTTAACTTATATTAACGAAGAACTACAAGGGAAGAATAAGAAACAAACTGTTCGGTCAACTAAAGATAGTGTTAAAAAGAATTATATGGGAGTTTCTGACCCTGCTCCTAATCATATACATCATCTAAATATATTCGAAAAACACTATTTTATTGAAGAAGTAACACCCTTTTCTTGTTATTATATTAAACATTTAAACGAATGTGATGATGATAAGTGGGATAAACAAAAGAAAGGTGATAGATGGAAGAAAGCAGAACATTTTATTTCAAGTTCAAACTTAGTGAGAGAACTATTTAAACAGAATTATTTTGTACCAATTACATATGGACAAAGTCTAATATTAAAGACAGTATTTTATAATGAAGTTGACTGTGATATTTCAGATGTTGATTTACACTACAATCCTGAATTTTGTGTTAAATTGATTGAACCCAAAAAGTTTAAAGTAGTTCCTGAAAAGGTTGAAAAAACATATTGGTTTGCAGACTTTGAAACTGATATTTCTGGCGATGTTCATAAACCTTTTATGTGTTGTTTACAAAATGAACAAGGTACAATCAAAAGATGTTTTAAGGGAGAAAAGTGTAACATACAATTACTAGATTTTTTACCAGATAATTCTATAATTTATTTCCATAATTTGGGGTATGATATTAGAATGCTTGCATCATTCGGAATACAAAAGTCTATTATTAAAGGAACTAAAACAATGATGTCTGATATTAAGTATAATGGAAAAGTTTTACATTTTAAGGACTCTTTACCAGTTTTATTTTGTAAATTATCACAATTGCCTAAAATGTTCAATATTCCAGACATTCAAAAAGAGTTATTCCCATATAAATACTATACATTAGAAAGACTAATAAATGGAAAAGGAGTAATAAGTGAAGCAGGCAAAAATGAGGATAAGCCATGGAATGATGATGATTATATTTTATTTAATAAAAATATTGACAAAATAGAAGGATGCCGTATTGATAATGACTACTTTGACATGTGGAAATACTGTCAGTTTTATTGTGAACAAGATGTAAACATATTAAGAATAGGTTTTAATTCGTTTAGAACTGGTTTCTTGAAAGAATTTAAAATAGACCCTTATAAATTTGTTTCAATTAGTTCTTTAGCAAACGAAGTATTTAATCAACGTGTTTATTATAATAATAATTTATTTCAAGTCGGTGGAATCGTTCGAAAGTTTTGTTCACACGCAATTTATGGTGGAAGGTGCATGACTGCTTATAATAAGAAGTGGCACTCTACTAAACCTTGTTCTGATTTCGATGCTGTCAGTCTATACCCTAGTGCAATGTCTAGACTTTATACTGTAAAAGGTGTACCTCAAGTTATAGAAAAAGAACAACTAAATTTAGACTTTCTGTCGAAACAAAGTGCTTATGTTGTTGAAATAAAAATAACTAAAGCACATAAACATTATCCTTTTCCTTTAATCTTGCAAAAAGTTAATGGTCTAAACTTGAATGATGATAATATTACTAGCCCAATTAATATGGTAGTAGATAATATAACATTAGAAGATTTAATAGAGTTTCAAAAGATTGATTTCGAAATAATTCGTGGTTATTATTGGAATGGTGAAAAAGATTATACCATTCAAAAAGTTATTAGAAATATATTTGAGAAACGTAGAGAATATAAGAAACAAAAGAATCCATTAGAAAACTTATTCAAATTAATTATGAACTCTTGTTATGGAAAAACTATTCAAAAACCTATTGAAAAAGATTATAAATATTTTAATGAGGGAGAAGATTTAGATAAATTTTGGGTAAAGAATTATAACAAAATAATAGAAGATATTTCATTAAGCAATTCAAATATTCATGCTGTTAAATGTTTAAAACCTATCGATAAA
>CAJTRF010000031.1 GCA_910578525.1 uncultured Mycoplasmatales bacterium
GATTTAATAAAAAAGAGAGCCATAGATTTCGCAACAGGAAAAGCAGCAGGAGATGCCCTTGCCATATATTTTCTCAGATTTGACATAAATGACTACCTTGAAGGTCTAGACCGTATAATCACAGAATATAATTTATTTCATTTAGTATCCGAAGACCCTAGATATAAAGACGGTAAAATAAATAAATCCATAAGAACACCATACAGCTATAAACCAGATATTAGTGAAAATAATAATTTAGAACAAAGTGCAGCCTTTTTTAGTGACAATCAACCAGATAATGAAACCATTGAAGCCGATAGTAACATAGACAACATACCAAAAGACCATTTAGAAAACTTACCACTTACCGCCTCAGAAAACAAACAATCCAAAAATAATAATGAATACGACAATTATAAAAATAAATTAATAACAAAAATATTAGCTGATTTACAACCCTATAAAACAGGTGACCCAGTAGACCTATACCTAAAGAGTAGAGGCATAACCAAACATAGTAATGATACCTATATATATAATAGTGACAATAAAACAGTAATGGTTAACCTATGCCATTCTATAAAAAAGAACACTAAAGAAGAACTAAACAGATTATACAAAAAAACCAGTATAGTAGCAGGAATACAACAAACATTTTTAACCAAAGATGGTAATAAGATAAAAGAAGGAACAGCTAAAAAACAATTATGCTTTTCCGATAGAAATATAAGAGGTAATCCAGTAGTTCTAAAAGCTAAAGGAGATAATAACGGTTTTATCTATGTAACCGAAGGTATAGAAAATGGTTTATCTTTACAGGAATATGTCAATAATGAGGTATGGTGTGCTTTATCTATAGTTAATATACCTAACCTACCTTTTGAAAATGATAAGGTATATATATTTGTACTTGATAATGATTACCATAAAAATGCATGTATTAAACAAACCGAAGAAAAAGAAGAAGACTTAAAAGAATTAGGTGTTAAGTATAGAACAGAATACAATGAAGAAAGACAACAAAGAGAATTATATTATAATTCAGGAGAATATAGCTATAAGAACTTATTAAGTAAATTAAGACGACTAAAAATAAGAAGTTCTTATATCTAATACCTAAAGAAGCAGGTAAAGATGTTAATGATTTACTAAAACAATCTTTTTTATCTACCTCCTATAATCAACAGGATGTAAAAGATATAAAATATATCAATAGATTAGAAGAGTTTTTAAATGAAGCACCTTTACCTATTGAATGTGAAAGTACTTTAAAATTTAACCGAAAGACTAAAGAGGTAGTCTATTGGAAACCTCTAAAGCCTTTTATAGACCTTCTGCATAAAAAATTTTCCACAAAAAGCAAAGATTACAAAAAAGACAATAACTTTTAATATTTTTAATAGGAGACGTATACATATACGTTTCCGTTATTAAAAATATTAATAAGTTAGAAGTATTTTGCAGTAATGTTTGGAGTTTTGTGGAAAATAGTTAATAACTTTATTTAATTAATTTTTATATTATCTAAACATAGTTAATTTTTTATGCAGAAGGTCTAATATAGCAGATACCACCAGCGATAAATTAGCTATTGAATTTGTTAAAGATAATTTATCCTATAATAGTGCCTCCCTTGCCGAAAGATTTAAAAGAAGATATGGAGACATTTATAAATTAGTTGATGGTATCGGGGTTTGTAAATATAAGGATGGTATCTATGCACAGAATTGTGAAGGAGAACTATTTGATGACATAGTAACAACGGTAGCTTTAACCTACTATGAGTATAACTATATAACCAACAATGACCTAAAGGAAAGCTTTAAGAGATTATGGGCTCGTGATGGTTATGAGGACACAAAAACTATTTTATCGGTAAAGAACTTTATTATTAATTCTGCCTCCATATTAGAAAAGGTAGATGTAGACCAATTTGATAATCCAGAAGAAGATATAATTAACCTATCCAATGGTTATTATAATCTTGTAGAAAACAAACTATACGAACACAACAAGAATAAATGCTTTTTCAAGAAGCTAAATATAAAATACAACGATGACATAAATCTAAATAATCCAAATGCCGATTGGAATAAGTTTTTACGCTCCTGCTTATGTGAGAATGATTATGATACAAAAGGATTAAATAATATAAGATTTTTACAAAAAGCAATGGGTTATACCTTTGGTAGCAATAACACCAATGAAGAAAAGGTATTTATGCTACTAGGTCAAACAAGGACAGGTAAAAGTACTTGTATAGATGTTATACAGGAGGTAATGTCTAGCTATAGTGCTGGTACACAATCGGAGGAATTCCTAACCAATGATGACACCTCTAACAATTACATATTAGGTATTAAAGCATCTCTAAAAGGTAAGAGATTTTTACACATAAGTGAAATATCAAAAAGTAAACGTTTAAATGCAGCAGAAATTAAAAGGCTAGCAGGTGATAGATTTATTACAGCTAAATATATCTATCAGCAACCATTTACCTTTAGGAATACCGTAAAATATTGGATAAGTACCAATAACATAGATTTTAATAATAATGAGTTTGATGAAAGTGTAAAATCTAAGTTAGCTATCATAAACTTTAACAGAAGGTAGACCTTCTGTATAAAAAGTTTTCTTCAATAAACAAATTATACAAGAAAGACAAGAACAATATATAATTTTAATAGAAGGCATATGGTTATATGTCTTCGTTATTAAAATTATCTATTGTTAGAAGTATTTTGCAGTAGAATTTGAATTATTGGAGAAAAGTTATCAAAAATAATTACAAGTTTTTATACGGAAGGTCAATATGAAGCAGGTACAGAAGAAGCTATAAAAACAGGAAGAGTAATAGATAAAAACCTAAAGAACCGACTATTAACCCCTTATAATAAGCAATTTATTCTTAAGTGGATTATAGAAGGTTATAGATTGTATAAAAAAGAAGGGTTAGAACAGACAGAAGAAATGAAACAAACCCTTGAGGATATACAATCAGATAATGATAGCTTATCTTGTTTTATAAAGGATGAGCTAAAAGAGTATAATCCTATCAAATATGAACTGGTAGGAGCTAAAAAAACATTAAGTGATGTCTATGACCGTTACGCAAACTATGAAATAAATAACTATCATACACCCGAAGACCATATAATAAGCTTTAAGAAGTTTGTAAAATGTGTAAGAGCTAAAGGATTTCATATAGAGCGTAAGTGGTCTATTAATAATAACAGAAAAGAATTATTTATAACCGACTGGTGTCTAAATGAGGAAATAAAAACAAGAAAAGAAATTAAAACAGAAGAAAGTGAAGGTGGAGGAGGAGGAACCGATGATAAACAATAAACTTAAAGACTATATAACCTATATGCTTTTAATCATAACCATAGGCTTATTTATAACAAACTATAGAAGTATTAGGAAGGAACTAAAACATTATAAGGAAGAATTGGAAGAGTTAGAGACGGAGAGGATTAGAATAATGGAGAACATACCCAGCCCTCTTTCCTAAAAAATTGATCTTCTCTAGTAAATTTTCCACAAAACTCCAAACATTACTGCAAAATACTTCAAACTTATTAATATTTTTAATAACGGAAACGTATAGGTATACGCCTCCTATTAAAAATATTAAAAGTTATTGTCTTTTTTGTAATCTTTGTTTTTTGTGGAAAATTTTTTAGAAAAGAGGACTGATGACAGCCTTGAAGACATTAAAAGAAGAAGTAATGAACTGGAAGACGGTAATAAAAAGCTTAAGCAACAACTGCAGAACTTACAGAAATGCAATGATGCTTGTCTATTTATCCCTATCAGTAGTGATGTTATCCAATTGTTGCGGGAGGCGGGAATATGACAATAAGGATGGTAATAACACCCTAATACATAGGCTCGAACTAATACCAAAGCCCTTATGTGAGCTGGAGACCTATGGGGATTTAATAGAATGCTTACTTATCTATAGGGAACTATTGGAACAAAGTAATAGAGACAAGGAAGAAATAATAAAGAATTATTAACAAACATATTGAAGGTAGGATAAAATGCTAACACTAACCAGAACCTATAAAAAGAACTATACCAGAGGGAAATTAAAGATACCTAACAGTAGCTTAAAATTAGATACACTAGAACTAACCTATGATAATAACAAAAGAGATATATCTTGTATCCCCGAAAAGAAATATATAGTTAAATGTAACTACAGTATGACTTTTGGAGATTGTCTAAAACTATATGAACCAGTAATTGAAGATTATTGGTATATGTTAGATGAAGATAAGAGACATATTATTTTTAAAAGACCTAAAAGAATTAAAGAGGTAGATAATAGAGAAGGGATATTAATCCACTCCGGTAATGCAGTAGCAGACTTTAGCTTTTATAACAGTCAGCACCAACTAATAAATTATAAATCTAATTCCAAAGGTTGTATACTAATAGGCTCAGGCTTTTTTGAAGTAAAAGATATTATCAATGAAGAACAAGCATACATAACCGGAAGTAAGAAAGCTTTAGCTATCTTATATGACTATGTTAAGGAAGAAGGAGGTTTTACGGATTTATATATAACTAATAGCAATAAGGAGGACAACTATTATGAATAGAATAGACACTCTAACCCAAAGAAAGAAAGAACTAAAAGAAATAACCAATGAAAGATTAAAGAAGCTAGAAAGATTTTATAAACTAGGACAGCTTATAACATTAAATGAAGAAACTAAAGACTTCTTTAAACTAGCTTATGATTTATATGGTAAAGACATCATAGAACGAATAAGAAAGGCCACAAATCAAACACCATCAGAAAAGGACTTTCTAATTGGTAAGTTTGACTTGCTGCACCAACTTATAACCCCTTTTATTAACAATAACAAGTAAATAAACTATGGAAGAAACAGAGACAGAGGAAATTACAACGGAGGAAACTGTTACCACCCCTTCCCCATCTGCAGAGGAAGGCACCCCTACCGAAACTGAAAAGGAGGATAGTAGTGATCTCTACGGTAGTGGAGAAGATATTACCACAACAGCAGAACCAGAATATGTGGACTTTTCCAATGATGAAGAATTATCCATATTTAAGGATATATTCGACAACAGTCGCATCACCACCGGAGACTTTGAAAAGTTCCAACAGCTGATAACAGACATGTCCTCTGCGAAGGAGTTCTCTAAAATTATGACGGAGAGCTATGGGGATGAAGCAGCTACAGTACTAAAAGACTACCAAACATTGACTAATGATATCTTTACCTCAAAAGAGAAAGACCTATTAAATAAGTTACCCTCCTGCTATAAAACCCTAATGGTTAAAATGGGTAAATCTTTAGGTGAAAGATATAATAAGTTAAAAGAAGACTATGGTATAACCACAGAGGAAACAACTGCAATACCAGAACATAATCAACAGAATCTAGAGGAAAGATTTAGTAAGTTAACGGAACAACTGCTTAATGGTAAACTATCAGCTGAAGAATACCAAAGAATTAAACAAGAGAGATTAGAAATAGCAAATTATATGTAGAGGTAACAATATGAGAGAACTGAATAAGAACATAATAAACGTAGTGGTAAGTGGTAAATTTGTTGATATCAACGAAAGAAAAATTAACTATAGAGTATTGGTAAGTTTACCTAATTGTATAGATGAATGGCTATTATCTAATATAATTAATAGGTATCTACTGGAAACCATAAAGAATTGTAAGGAATATAGGGAAGATGGTAAACTTGTTACCAATGAAGATTATGCCCTTGTAAGTGGTATTAAGAGTGCAAGGATAGAATATACCGATAAAAGAGGTAAATCATTACTACTAGATACGGGTAAGGTACCTACTTTTTATGGGAAGAGCCCTCTTTCCTAAAAAATTTTCCACAAAAAACAAAGATTACAAAAAAGACAAGAAGAATAGATAATTTTAATAGATGGCATATACCTATATGTCTTCGTTATTAAAATTATCTATTGTTTGAAGTATTTTGCAGTAATGTTTGGAATTTTGTGGAAAATTACCACTATATTCCAATTTTTTAGGAAGGAGGGCTGATATCTTTGATTGTTCCTATATGGAACTGCAGGATATAGCAACAGCTTTTGGATTACATGAGATAAGAGTAGATGATACGGTTGAAGACCTACAGAAAAATACCGTAATAGCTTATCTAAAGAGAATTAAAGGCTTAACCGATAAACAACTTAAGGAAATGTCTTTTTACAGATATGATAAATTAAGAATGAAGTATTATATTGAGTTTGATAAATTTGATAAAAAGCAAGCTATACTTAATAACTACTATTGTGCTGATTTAGAAGAATTTGAAGAGGAAGAAGAAGCATTAAATGGTTTTAGGAGTATATCGGAACTGTTTGATGATAGTAACAGTAAAAGACCAATAGTTGATAATGATAATAATACTAAAGAAGAAGATATAAATAATCTCATAGCAGATAAGATTAAAACCATTTAGAATAATGGAAGAATTAACAAAACTTTATCCACAACTGCTAAATAAACTAAAACAAGCAAAAGATAATCATGCCTTCTTTTGTACTAACTTTTTAAAGGTTATTACTAAAGAAGGTAAGATTAATCCTTTTATACTTAACAGCCCTCTTTCCTAAAAAATTTTCCACAAAAAACAAAGATTACAAAAAAGACAAAAACTTTTAATATTTTTAATAGGAAGCGTATTGAAATACGTTTCCGTTATTAAAAATATTAATAAGTTAGAAGTATTTTGCAGTAATGTTTGGAGTTTTGTGGAAAATTTATATAAAGATTAATTTTTTAGGAAGGAGGGCTGGGATATACAATTAGACTTCCTAGATAAGTTAAACAAACTACAGAAAGATAAGTATAGAAAGATAGTAATACTTAAAGCTAGACAATTTGGTATGTCTACCTTTATAGAGAGTTTATTCTTTAGAAAGATACTATTTAATCAAGGTAAAAGAGCTTTTGTTATAGCCCATCAATCTCAATCTACCAATGCTATCTTTAACATAACTAATCTATTTTATGAGAAGTTACCAGACTATCTAAAACAGATATTCCCCCAAGAGAAAGCTAATGCAAAAGAAATAAAGATAAAATATAATGAAAGCAGTATAAGAATAGGAACAGCAGGAGGAGATGAAATAGGTAGAGGATTAACCAATAACTATTTACATTGTTCTGAAGTAGCCTTTTGGGATAAACCAGATTTAATAATAGCATCTCTTATGGAAACGGTAGCAGATGCAGAAGATAACATAACCATCTATGAAAGTACTGCTAATGGTTATAACTTCTTTAGGAATGAATTTGAAAGAGGATTAAGAAATGATGATAATGGTAACATTAAAAGTCTATTCTATGGTTGGAACCAATTCAGTGAATATAAGAAAGAACTCACCATTAATAGACAGGATTTTATTGATACTCTAACGGAAGAAGAAAGAAATCTTCAAAGAATATATAAACTATCTCTAGAACAGATAAACTGGAGAAGGAATAAGATTAAAACAGATTATGAAGGAAGAGAACAACTATTTAAGCAAGAGTATCCTATCATATGGCAAGAAGCTTTTATAAATAGTATAACTAATCCTCTTATAGAATATGATAAGATATATGAAGCAAGACAGAATAACTTTAGAGAAAGTGAACTTGAACCTTTAGTAGTAGGTATAGACCCTGCAAGACAAGGGAATGATAGAACTGTTATAACTATGAGAAGAGGAAGAAAGATAATTAATATCATAACCCTAATCAATATGACAGCTACCGAGATAGAGGGATATATAATAAAGAATATAATGAACTACTATAACCCTAATATGATATTTGTGGATGCAGGTTATGGTTTAGATATAGTAGACCACATAAGAGAACTAGGTTATAAGAAGATAAAAGCAGTATTCTTTAATGGTAAACCTAATAACCCAAACAAATATACCAATAAAAGAAGTGAGATGCATGATATCTGTAGGAAGTGGTTTTATCAAGAAGGGGGAGTTGATATAAAGGATACTAGCCCTCTTTCCTAAAAAATTGTATTCTCTAGTAAATTTTCCACAAAACTCCAAACATTACTGCAAAATACTTCTAACTTTTTAATATTTTTAATAACGGAAACGTATTTCAATACGTCTCCTATTAAAAACAATAAAAGTTATTGTCTTTTTTGTAATCTTTGTTTTTTGTGGAAAATTTTTTAGGAAAGAGGGCTATTGAAGAAATAGCTAATGAATACTCTCTAATACCAGACCTAAAGATAAACAGTCAAGGTAAGTTATATATGATATCTAAAGATGAAATAAAGGAACTTAATCAAAATAGAAGTCCAGACTTTATGGATAGTTTAATACTAACCTTTGCAGAGAATGTGGCGAAACAGGATAATAATGTATATCAGAAGGAAGTATATCTAAACAAGAAAAGTAATAAAAGTTTCTAACTAAAAAATTACCAAAATTTACTGGCGCGAAATGGCGTCTATTGGCGCGAAATTTTTTATTGGATAATTTTACGCCAGTAACCCCCATTTTTTTTATCCCTCACTCCCTCTCTTTTTTTATCCCTCTCCTCCCTTTTTTTGTAAAAACACCTTTTGCCGTCAAAAATAATAATGTGACAAACAATTAAATTTCAATGTATTTTCAATACTATTTGGCACTTCTAAATTTCGCGCCAGTAGATAATAACTAATATTATCAATACTTTATCTATTTCATTGGCGTGAAATTATACCACTATTTTTATTTCGCGCCAGTAAGAATAATTTCGCGCCAGTAGAAACTATCAGTATTATCAATCTATTTTATATCTATTGGCGTATTGGCGTATAATTTTTAAAATCAAAACTTTTGTGAAAAAAAAATGAATAAAGAAAAGATATTTTTATATGAAAGTAAATAATAGGAAAATTACGCGCCACGCCAGTAACTTTTTAGACCAGTAAAAAATATATATAAAAATAATATATCTATAAAAAAACAAAAATAAGAAATGCCATTTAAAAAAATAATGAAAAATATTTTTACTTAAGAGGAGAATTAAAGATAAAAAATTTATTCTTTAAAAGGAAATTAAAATTTAACTAAATAAAAAATTATGTACTTCCCCTAAAAGATATTTTGAGTTAATCTAAAAGATTTACCAATTAAATTATTTTACTTTTTCTAATGAAGTATAAAAACTTATAAAATAACCCCAACCTCGCTTTTCATCCCAACTTCATCCTTATTTTTAGCTGATAGGTCAATATACTACTGAATATGTTAACAAAATAATTGAATACATTCTTTATTTTGGTGGTGGTAATATTAGTCAATCTCTTTATTTCTCCTATGACTGTTTCTACTAAATTTCTTTTCCTTAAAAATCTCTTATTTTCCTCTGATAGAGTATCATATTGTCTATGCTTCATATTCCTTCTACTCTTTGTTATTAATTCCATATTGTATTTATCTCTTAGTTTATTCTTTACCTCTTCTTTACATATATAACCTTTATGGCTCTGGTCTCCATTTCTTGATATTCACCTAAGCAACTTTATTTCTATAATATTTTCTTCCTTT
>CAJTRF010000032.1 GCA_910578525.1 uncultured Mycoplasmatales bacterium
CTAATAAACAATATTCAATCAATCCACAGACAAGTTATGGACCATCTCCTCCAATTCATAGAGGTTCCTATACAAGTGTCATTATATCACCAAATACACACAACACTGCTGATTTATATAATGGATTCATCAAGGCTACAATGAAAGAGAAGGTTTCAATGAGCAAAGGATTTAAGACTAAAGGTGTTGGTGGTGATGGTAATAATTTCAATATGGTATGGTATGGATTTAAAGATGCTAGAGATGCTATTGAAAAATATGAAATTGTAGCTAATGGTATTACAATATATACACAAAATTATGGATGCGAGGAGTCATTCTTAACTTCTTGTTGTGATAATGAAACTACTAAGAAGGCTGATGTTTATTCCAAAACTAGTCATAAAGATGTATGGAATTATAAGGAAGGAAGTTATTGTAATGGTTTTATAATATCATGGGAAGATGAAAATAATGATGGTACACAAACTGCCACAGGAAAAATATATTTAAAGATTGACTTGAGAAGGTTTCTGCCATTATCCAATATTAAATATCTCCCAGCATTCTGTGGCAAGATTGAATTAAGATTATACTTCTCATGTGCAGGCTTGGTGTACTGTCCATGTGGACCTTCTAAATCATTAAAGTCTAACCCTCATATGTTTTCATTATTTAATTTAGAAAATGTCACTACAGAATTTACTCCAATAGGTACTCCATTAAAATGTTGGACAAAGTTTGAATCCAACCAAGGCATCCACACAATCAAAGCTGAGTCAGTATTTAGTGAGCTTGATAGTTATGTTGTTGAAGATTGCCTCAGTATCATCCCATGCTTTGGAATTAGTGATAGTGTGTACAATTCATTGGTTCAAAGATACAGTGACCCAACACACCCTTTAACATTCCCTACTCAAACATTATCTGTATACACTACAACTAATCCATTAAAGAATCCAAATGATAAAACTACATGTACAGTCACTCCAAGATTTGTTGATAGCATATTTTGTCTATTCCCAATGCATAATAATTACAAGACTGTATTTAAGAATCCATTATTTAAATCATTCTATATTAATGCTGGTGGGTATGGCAACATTCCTGCTAGACCATTTGGTACAACTGGAGAGTATCCTGAGTTTATTGAGTATTGTCAAAATGCTATGAACATGAATGGAGAGCAAACAGGTTTTAATAATGAAGTTATTAAATCATTAACCAACAGGCTAAGTCACACATATTCATTAGGTACATACTCAGGAGACAAGACATCATTCTTTATTGGTCTCCCTACTGAAACAGACAATACATTTCAACAAGGGCTCACATCATTATCACCAATCAACTTTGAAATCAATGTTACACAGGATGCTGAAAATAAATTTGCTAGACAAGTTGATACCAATCCACTTTTATGTCTCCTCTATGATTCAGCTATTAGTATTTTAGTTCAACCTAATGGTATGCCTCCATTGGTTAGAATTGGTAGTTATGATTTAACCACACCAGCTTGATTGTTTAATAACTTCATAAATGAATAAATATAAAAGCCCCATTTCAACAACATTTGGTACAACTGGTTGTATGTATAATGAATCCACCATTACGATGAAAGATATTGAGTACAACCATTATGGTCTATATGCTAATGATAACACATATGCTGTTACATTTAATCCTCACATCAATAGACCTCCAACAACATATATACCACACAATCCAGTTAGACCACCTCAAACTAATGAGCAAATGACAATAACTCAAAATGAACCTTCAGTTAGCATGACTGATGGGATGCACTATTTGAATAATGCTACATCAAAACCACCTCCATATCTGCCACCATATTTGAATAGACCTGATGACCAACCAACTATTCAAGGATTGGCTGATGAGAAAAATAAATCTAACTTAATATACTTCAAGCCCCATAATGTCAACATCAAAAATATTCATTATTGAAATATATATTTTTATTTTAATTCAAATGATTAGGAAGAGGAATGCCAATGCAGGTATCAATGCTAATGTATCATTAGAGCCATCAGCAGCATCACAATCAACATCTAATATCAACAACAACATCATCATCAATAAGAGAGATGATGGCAAGGAGGATATTGTGATTACAAGAGATATTGAAGTTGATGAGCAACCCCAACCAAATATTGATAGAGATGTAAGAACTGTCATATTAGAAACCTATGCCCAAATTCTATTGAATCAAGATAAGGCACTACTCAGTAACCTCATCTCCAGAGAATGTATAATTGTCCCAATGGTAGCATTACAAAATATCATCAAGTCTGCTATCCATACTGAACAGGTAGATATATATTTGGATGAGGATATTAGATGTTGTGCAGGTAAGGCTAATCCAATTAGAAGAATAGAAGCTATCAAGATTGTAAATGATAATGGTGAGATTGTAACTGACTTCAAGCAGGTCTACAATAAGGAATATAATGAGCTTGTTAATGTATACCACTTATGTCTCAAATATTGTATCAACATGTGATGAGTCGAACCAGTCACAAGATCATTTCATATTTTTTTATCTCAACACAATAATGACTCATAGACCAACAGTTGAACCTATCAAAGATTACAAATATTTGATATGGAAAGAGGATATTGATGATGAATTTGTTGTGCTACATTTTGTTAGGAGAAATTCAAGAACATGGAAGAATGTTCCTAAGAAATATAAAAATAGAAAGTGGTATTTTAGAGATGCTATATCATCAACTGTGTCACCTAGTAAAGATATTAAAGATATGATAAGGACAATTTTCAATAGAGACAGTTATGATATTGGTATCAATGATGTGATAGTTAGGAAAGATATGTTAGATATGCTATATGAATTCATTGATAACTACTTTACAAGAATTCAGCTTTCACTTTAGCTCGTTATGAAAATGATTAATTTTTTTGCCTCTATATAAATGTCAAATCAAGACACCATTAGCAACTTCTATTCAACAACCAAGTTTGTTAACTTCATCAAAGATACATATCCTAACAATGAGTTTACCAAAGCTGTATTGTATTTTGAAGGAGTGCAGGTATTCAAAAATAAGTTTGATAAATATTGTTGCAAGCCATTGTTTATAACATTAGAGTCAGCTAACAAGAAAGGTAATGTATACCTCAATGCTAATAAGATAACAAGCCTGTTTGGGGATTCAATCATTGTCTCATTCAATGGCAAGTTTGATAACAAAGACCATATGTATGTTCTAGTGATTGAATTTGAATCTAAAGCATTTATGGATTCAACATACTATCCAAGTCATGTATTGTTATGTAAGAATGAGCATAATATTAAATGTATTAGAGACCAATTTAAGATCAATTATGATGATGGAAATGTACCTGTCTCATGCTTCATATAAACTCAATTATAATTGTAATCATATTTTTTATCCAATACTCAAATGAGTACATTGTGTAATACAACCAAGGTAAATTCTCTCCCCAAATCTAAATCTACTGAAGCATTAAATAAGGTAATCACAGAGGAACCAAATGAGCCACCTAAGCCACTTCGAGGTAGAAAGAGTAAATATGCTAATGATGATGAAAGGAGAGAGGCTAGGAGACAACAACAGAGAGCATATAGATTGAGAAGGAAGCAGGAGTTTGAATCAATGAAGATTATGATTAATGATCAGGCTAATAATATTGATGTTGATAATTGGAATAATGTTGATGAACAAGTTGTTGAATCAGTTAGTGCTAATCCTAAGGATTGATGAAACATCTTATTTTTTTTACTCGAGCTAAATCATGTCTACTATGAATTCATTGACCGTTGATGATCCTTTGGAAGCAGCTCAAAATCTCCAAGCTGACTATGATCAGTTGAAGAATGACTATGATCAGTTGTTAACTGATCATGATGAGTTTAAAGAGTTCCATACTGAGCAAGAAATTCAATACAAGAAACAGCTTGCTAAGCTCAAGAAGGCTAATGCTAAGCTCAGGAAGGATAAAGCTGAAGTGGTATCACAACTTAATGAATCAAATAGTAGATATGATGACTTGAAAAGCCAATATGATCAGTTGAAGAATGACTATGATCAGTTAACAACTGACTATGATCAGTTGAAGAATGACTATGATCAATTGTCGACTGACTATGATGACTTTAGAGGGCTCCATGTTGAGCGAGCAACTCAATACAAGAAACAGATTGCTAAGCTCAAGAAGGCTAATGCTGAAGTTGTATCACAACTTAATGAATCAAATAGTAGATGTGATTCAATAAATATGAAACACCTTGCAATGTGTCAGGAGTTAAATAATGTCAAAGCTAGAATTAATAAGCTTGAGACAAGAATATCACAATTGGAAGAATTCAATTTCTATATTGAGGAGGATGAAGAGGTTAATAAGGAAACTTATGGTGCTATTTTAGAAAGATATCTAAGAAGCATATACCCAACACTTGAATCAACTGAGACACATTTAATACAACAAGACTTCTTTAGAAGGACAGGCTATAAAGTAAAACTTAGTTTTATAAGAGAGAAGGCTGATGATATGTTCCAAGAGGGAGATAAAATGTTTAGTGTCACCAAACTTAATAGAGCTGGTAAAGACTACAGAATAAGTAGAGTTTATGATGGATATTTATATATTGGTCAACTTCAGCTTGAAGATCATAAAGGTACCAATATATACAAGGTTGGTAGGACCAATGATTTAAAAGCAAGATTCAATAAATATAAGAGAGATTATGATGGAGGCATTGAATGGATTGCAACATATGCAGTCAGTGACCCAATTAAAGCTGAGAAAGAAATGCTTGCAAAACTCAATGATATGGTTGAAGATAAAACCATTGATAAGGATGAAACAGGTGCTGAATACTTTAAAGGTGATCTGTCAACAATTCATAATGTTGTTAAACAATGTGCTAAACAATATGCTAAACAATGAATTCTCCATCCTGACATAATTGTGATCATATTTATTTTTGTAAAAGGGTAAATGGTAAGTAAAAGGTTATCAAAATTAACAAAGAAAGATATTTTGTCACTACCAGGTTTTCAAAATAATAATGCATCAATGAGAGAATTGAAGCAACAATTGAGGAAGAGGTTGGATGATATGAATATAAACATGAGAGGTGTTTGTGTTGATGATTACATTAGAGCTTTCAAGAGAGCTGATAATGAATTGTTCTCTAAGATATATCATCACAAGATCAATCAAGCTAATCATCATAAGCAACATGAACAATATAAAGATGTGATTCGAACTAATGCATTAGAGGAGAGACAAATACTTAGTCTCCCTATGGATTTATATCATTCAAAGACTGATGATAGAATACAATATGAAAATAGAATTAATAGTGTTGTTGATAAACATAACTTCAAACAATACATGAAGGAGTATATGATACAAATCAATAACAAGACATCATTTGATGTTATCATTGGTGATGATGAAGATAAAAGATTGGCATTTTGTGAAGCATTGAGGAAGTGCTACAGTTTGAATGGTGATAAGAGACCAATTGTTAAAGCTCTTTCACTAGATGGAACTCATAAATACTTCACACTTAGTGATAGATATATGATTGATAACACCATTGGTCATGTAGCAGGTACAATTGATTTACTAGAAGATGCAAGTGACATTAATCCACAGTATGATGGATCATTTATACCAGTTCAATACCAGTTAATGTTTATTGATAAGCAACATACAAGTCATGGTATATCATTCACAATTACCAACAAGATTGATCCAGATACCAAAAATATATATGATGAGGAGATTGAAATTGATGAAGCTTTTAGGAATAGTTATGATGGTGGATTTTTCCCATATGTTAACCTGAGTAACATTGATTTAACTGACTTTCATATATTTAGCACTATTGATAGAAATAATTATAAGGATAACTGCTTTGTATATGCATGCATCCAATCAGGTGTATTCACTAATGATGAGATTAATCATTTGAGGAATTATGTTAGAACCAAGAGAATACCAAGTAACAGAATCATTCAAGTAGCTAAAGAATTCAAATGCCACTTCATCATAAGGAGAATTGATGAGACTAGAGATGTCAAGCACCAACAACAAATTAAAATTGATACTAGGAGGAAGCCATGGGCTAAAGACTTTAAGAGGACAGTCAACATATTGTTATATAAGAACCACTACATGATATATAAAAACATCATGACTACAACATACTATTTGGAACATTGTGATGAGCTAGACAAAATATATGCTCATATACCAATTGAGAGAAGGAGATGTATCAGAGGTCTTGTTAATAAAACTCCTAAATATAAAAATGAAGGTACTTCACCAATGAAAATCCTTAGGAAGATGTTTGAGTTGAATATGTTTAGAGAGATTAAGAGATGTGAATTCAATATATTAGCCACTACAGAATTCAATAACCTCAATGACTACACAGATTTGAATTATGATGAGGAGTTATGTTGCAGACTTGTCAAGAGTGATGATAAGAAGAGCCACTATTGGTCAAGGATTTATTATAGTGACTATGAAACCAACTCAACTGTATCACCTCATAAGCCATATCTAAATTGTATTGTATGGAGAAATGGAATCAATTTACATTTTATGACATTTACTGGAGACAATATCAATGAGCAGCTATTAGATTATTTAAAGCATAACTCATTGACATACTTTCATAATTTGAAATATGATGCATGCTTTTTTATGAACACCATTGGTTGGAAGCCTGTCATCCTTGAGCGTAGTGGAACAATATTACAAATCATCATGAACAAATATGCTGACAATAAAGTTGTTAAGACATTAACATTTAGGAATAGTTATTCATTAATCAATAAGCCTCTTAGGAAGTTTGCTAGTATGTTCAACTTAGATGTCCATAAAGAGGTCATGGCATATAAATTATATACTGAACATAATATAAAGAGATGTATTGTGTCAGCTTTAGAATTCCAGATACAATATTATGCTGAGAACAAAGATATGAAATCACTACATGAAATATCACAAGATTGGAAACAGCTGATTGAGAATGCTAAGATAGCCAATGCATATGATTACATAACAAACATAGACATCATGAAGTATGCCAAATTCTATTGCAAGAAGGATTGCGAAGTGTTGATGAGAGGTGTTGAGAAATTTAATGAAGACCTACAGGAAGTATTCAAAGAGACTAAAATTAATATGCTCAATGTACATAATTATATCTCCATATCAGCTATTGGATATGATTTTGCTAAAAGATATGGTTGCTTTGATGGATGTTATGAGCTGAGTGGTAAGCCACAGAATTTCATCTTGAGATGTGTCAGTGGAGGTAGAACTATGACTGCTGCTAATGAGAAACAATATGTAGAGGGATATATACAAGATTTTGATGCTGTATCATTATATCCATCTGCTATGAAGATAATGAATGGTGTACCTAAAGGTAAACCTAAAGTCATCCCTCTGGATGTGACCAAGGAGGAGTTGTTGAAGTATGATACATTCTTTGCTGAAATCAATATTACAAACATTAGATGTAAGAGTGATGTTGACTACAAATTTGGTCATGTGTTCCATAAGGATGATAATGGTAGCAAGATATTTGATAACAATCCAGTTAACAATTTCTATATTGACAAGATCATCCTTATGGACTTGATGGAGTTCTATGATTTTGAATATGAACTACTTAGAGGCTATTATTATGATACAGGCTTTAATAAGACAATTAATAGATTTATTGATAAATTATTTAGACTTAGATTGAGATACAAAAAGGCTAAGAATCCATTGGAGCAAACTATTAAATTACTCCTCAATAGTATATATGGTAAGTCTATTTTGAAAGCTATTCCAACTGAAACCAAATGTGTTCCTAAGGAAGAATTATATAAATACATCTGGAGGAATTATAATTACATCACTGAGATCACTGAAAGTGACAATATCAATAATGTATACATCAAGAAGATGAAACCAATATGTCATCACTTCAACCTACCACAATTTGGAACATCTGTTCTCTCATGGAGTAAGCATATTATGAATAGGGTTATATCAACTGCTGAGCAATATGGTATCAATATATATTATCAAGATACAGATAGCATACACATAATGAATGATGATGTTGTACGCATCGCAAAAATATATAATTCAAAATATGGGAGACAGTTGATTGGTAATCAAATGTGTCAGTTTCATAATGACTTTGATAAATTTGATGGTGCTATTGGTGATGTCCATTCTAGAAAACTTATAGCTCTTGGTAAGAAGAGCTATCTTGACATATTAGTTGATGAGGTGGGTAATGAAGGATATCATATTAGAATGAAAGGTGTTCCCAAACAATGTATTCTCAATTATTGTAAGCATCATTGTATTAGTGTTGAGGAGTTATATGAGCTCATGTATAATGGTGAGGAGATTACATTTGACCTACTTGATGGATCTAATTGTTTTCACAAAAGTAAATCCTATCAGCAGATCAATATTCCTCAATTCTGTAGAACTATGAAGTTTTAATATTTATGATTGGTTAGCTTGCTGAGTGGTGAATAAACCATTTTCTAATGATGCTATCCTAGCCTCCAACATGCTAATATAATTTCTTAGTTCTGTAATTTGACTATTCAAAGCTATTGTATCATGTTGTTCACCTATATCAGCAATCATATTACTATATGAGATAGGCTTTGTTACATTATTGAGTTTAACATTGAACTCTCCAAAATGGTTGTCCTCCCATGTTATATTATACTCATGACCATGAAGGGTATATATCATAGTGTGAACATCTTCTGTTATGGAAGTAGTTCTAAATATGAAATCAAAGGCTTCTGTATAGTCTGCAAAGCTGGCATTAAATTTAATATGAGCTCCATCATGGAATGGTAATATTTTAGGGGCATCATTATAAGCCATCTTCCCAACAGTTAATGTTGTCTTATTTGTAGAGCAATATGATAAGTCATTATATGCTCTTATGTCACTCTTCAATGCAAACTTGGCATCACTTTCAATCTTGGAATAGGTGTCACTCTTGAGTACATAATTGGTTAGGTCTAGTGGTGCTGGTATGTCACTCTTCAATGCTATAATGTCTTGTTTGAGTATTATTTCTGCAAATGTTAATTTGGTATTGAAGCATTCTGTACCATTCTCTATATAAAAGCACAGGCCATTAGTATCACTTTTATAATAAGTTAAGTAATAAGTTTCTCCATCAATTTCAATATCTATATTAACATCTACATCTTCAG
>CAJTRF010000033.1 GCA_910578525.1 uncultured Mycoplasmatales bacterium
CCATCCAAAAACAAGCTCATGAATTAGCTCAGATCCAAAAAGAGCTCATGCCCCTCATAGAAGACATCCGTGCTATATTAGAACAAGAAACAGAAGAGATCCCGATTTATAAAATAGAACAGATAATTCCACTCATGATGGTTCGATACTGCAAACTGAGAAACCAAGAAATAGCTACAAAAAGACTAATAAATGTATGGATTCAAATGAATGAAGCAGAAAAAAGATATAAAGAAAAGAAAGAAGAAGAAGAAGAAGAAGAGGAGGAAGAAAAGAAAGAAAAGAAGAAGAAGAAAGAAGAAAAATATATTAAAATGATCAGTACTGATTCTGACGATAGTCCTTTTAATTTTCCTTCTGATAATGAAAAAGAAGAGGATGAAGAAAAGAAAGAAGAAAAAGAAAAATAATTTAATTAATAAAAATTAATTTAATTTAATAGATATTATTTTTAATTATAACTGAGTGTTTAGGTCCATATATTATTGATCCTTTATTATTTTCATCTGCTAATCCTTGTATTCGAGCTAAATCTTCTGGCTTTTTCAGGTAAGGAGGCAAAAGTGGCGGTTTTTTCACATATCCATGGTGAATATAATGTTTTCCGTCAGTTAAGCTTACAGGTGGTTCATGAAGTCCTTTTGTTGTGTGCTGATTAGTTGGTGGAGGACGTACAGGTTTATTTTCTCGAACTATCGTTGGTGGCAAATTGACCTTGGGATTAAAAGTGACAGCATAAGTGTTATCGTTCGAAAAGATACCATAATGTTTGCCTTTGATAAATCGCACTTTTTCTGTATTCTCATTATACATTACTCCTTCTCTTCCAACAATCTCTGCATTTGGGGATTTATAATCATTAGCCATTTAAGTAAAGAAAAATTCTATTTTATTCAGGAGTTGTAATGTCATAATTCCCAATTCGAACCAGTGGGGGCATGCCATTGGGCTGCACTAAAATCGAAATAGAAGCATCAACTAATAAACCTAATATTGGTGGCGTATCGACTATTTGAGAAAAATGCTTTTTATAATTCTCTGATTTATCATTTGGATCTTTTATTTGTGCATGTTCCTGTGTGACGATTATTTCGAAGTTAATTGGTGATAAACTTGTAAGGCCCTGTTGATATGTCCCATCTGTTTCTGTCGCAAAACCGATAAAGAATGAAGTCCTATCGTTTGGATATAAACCTGTTATATTGGCTAAAGGTTTACTTACATTACATAATGAAGCGATAACCTCTTTATTGAAACCGGTTTGTTCACCATTCATATTCATTGCATTTTGACAATATTCAATGAATTCTGGATATTCACCATCTGTTCCGAAAGATTTGGCTGGAATATTGCCATAACCGCCACAATTCAATTGGAAATGTTTAAAAAGTGGATTTTTGAAATATGTATGATGACGTTGATGAAGAGGGAATAAACAAAAGATAGAATCAACAAATCTTGGAGTGACGGTGACTGTTGTTTTGTCTTGGATTTGTTTTAATGCTTGAGTGCAGGTGTAAAATGACAATGTTTGAGTTGGAAATGTGAGTGGATGTTGTGGATTTGAATAACGCTGAACCAATTGTTGATAAATCTCATTGTTTATACCAAAACATGGAATAATTGATGAGCATTCAGTGATTTCATACTCATAGACTTGGAATTTTCGTAAACCAGAATAAAGAGTATATGGTGTTTCTGATGCTAATATTTCAGCTTCATCTGTCTTTTCTGATGCTTGGCCTGATGAATTAGCTGATGTACTTGAAATCCATATTTTAACATCATCGCCAACAGGTGTGAATTCATTAGTGATCGCATAAAAAGTATATTGAGTTGCAAGAGATGGTTGAGCAAGTAAAGATCTTGATGGTCCACATGGACAACAAAGCATACCAGCACATGAGAAATATAATCTTAATTCGAGTTTTCCTGCAAAAGCTGGTAAATATTTTATATTTGATAATGGCAAGAATCTACGCAAATCAATTTTTAAATGAATCGTAAATGTTGCTGTTAAATCATCTTTTGGCCAATTAATTACTATTCCGCAACGAGTGGCAAAATTATTATTCCATATATCTTTATGTCTTGCCTTTGAGTATACATCTGCTCTCTTTGTTGTTTCATTCGCACAACATGCAGTTAAGAACGATTCTTCACAACCAAAGTTTTGTGTATATATCGTTATTCCGTTAGCTACTATTTCATATTTTTCAATAGCATCTCTTGCATCTTTGAATCCAAACCAGATTTTATTGAATGGATAACCGCCAATATCACTCAAATCTGGTATCTTTTCATTTATATTCATTGTCACTTTTAGATCAGCACGAATAAAACCATTATAGATGTCAGCTGTATTGTGTGTATTTGGAGAAATAATAACACTTGTATATGACCCTTGTTTTATTGGAGGTGAAGGCGAATAAGATGTTTGTGGATTAATTGAATACTGTTTGTTTGTATCAGAAGTGGCAATACAGCTATCTACAACATCGAAATATGACGCAATTTGCGAACAAACTTCAGCTGATGTTTTCATATAAACCTCATGATTAATCATTTCTTGAATAAAAAAAGTTAATATATATCATCAAAGATTCTGTTTCGTCTTTGTCTTGGAATTGGTGGTTCATAATATTCTTCTTCTTGTATTGGAGGAGGAGGAGGTGCTTGTTTTGGTGCTGGAGTTTTCTTTGAGATTACTTCTTCAATTAATCGTTTTTGTTCTTTCTTTTCTCTTTTGCGTTTGATTTCATCACCCAGTAATTTGAGTTGATTTAAGATTTCAAGGTTTATCGTTGGATCGATTTCTTGACTTTTTGTGAGTTTTTTCGACTTTTGTTTTTGCATTTTGGGTTTTTCTTCTTCCTCTTCAAAAACTTCGTTCTCTTCATTTTCTGGAGTTTTCTCTTCTTTTTCTTCTTCTATTGGTGTTTCTCGCTTTTTAACAATATACTTTCCTTGTTTTCGAGTTGGCAAAACCTCCCAATCTGGATCGTCATGGCCATTTATCCACCTTTGAATAACCGCTAAACGTTTTGAGCCTGTTAAGTGTTTTGACATTTAAAACTCAATAAAATTGACTTTTCTTATTATTCATAATTTGATGAATGTACATGATTTATAGGTGCTGGTGAATTATTTGAACTACTCGATTCTGTTTTAGCGGGTTTTGGCATTTTATAGTTTTCATCTCTTCCTTGTGCATGATTATTGATTTTTGTTAATGCTTCTCTTACGTTGCCTTTTGGAATGTATTTTATTGCTGCATCCGCTACATTTGAGATTTTGTTTCTCATATTATCGCTTAAAAATGCTTTGCCTAAACTACCCATTGTTTTGCCTATTAATCCTGATTGATTTTTCATTATTCCTGTTGCATTATCCGCTAATTTACCTGCTAATCCTCCTGTTGCTGAATTTGCTGCTCCCATTAATAATTGACTTCCAAGGCCAATACTTCTTCTCGCCCATTTTCTAAATAATCCCATTTAAAATTCAATAAAACGTTTAAGATTCAAAATAGTATTTGTTTGCAGTTATGTTCATGATAAATTTGTCATGCGGTTCTCTATGTTGCAAGTATTCTTGCACAGTTGCCTTTGTATTTAAGTTGTTATTTGTTTGCTGCAATAAAGAGGTGAAATCTTCTTCTGAATAACCGCTATAACAGATAATATCGGTTGCCATACGTTTAGCATTTATGTGCACAAATCTTATCGTTTGAAATGCCATTATGCACGTTATGTTATAATGTCTTGTTTTTGTCAATAATTTAATAAATTCTGAATTACCGTTTTTCAATAAATCTGAACCAGCACAATCATCAAGAATAATCAGAGTATTGAATGGATAAGAGGCGGTTCCATATTTACAAAGCTTACTGGCAATATAAATGATTTTATCTTGAAGGTCAGTTAAATGATGCTTTTCAATTAAACGCCTCATCTCATCAGACGTTTCTTTCATTTTTGAGAGGATATGTTTGACAAGTGCATAATATTTTATTTTCCTTTTCAAATGTTTCTGAAGAACGCTCATCAATTGTTTTTCTGAGACATAAATTATTTTTGTTTGAATCTTTTTATTCAAAACTTCGGCGGTTTTATCCATTTTACCAGACGTTGAGCAGAAATAAATTTTATGATAATATGGATGTTTAAATAATCTTTCTGTAATCATAATATGGCGCCAAATCCAATAACTTTTGCCAGCACCAGGACGTCCAATCAAAAAGTATATCCCATTTGATGAAAACGGATAATTTTCTGATAATGGTTTGATCAAAGCGCCCTCAATTTCTCTCATACTTTTTCTGAGTGTCTCATTGATTAATTCTTCAACTTTTTGAATAATATTTCCTTTCATTTGATTAAGAATAATTAAATGTATTTTCTGATTTTAACTGGTATGTTTTCACCTGTTTTCACCCAATACATTCGTTCTAACCGTGATAATATTGTTGGATTTCCTTCTCTCATACTTTTGGCATATGTATACCCTTGACTTCCATCATCCCATTTGACCTTGTATTGGTCATTTGCATTATTATACCCTAAAATCTCCTCTATGTTCCCTCTTTTGCCGTTTTTCAATGTTTTGGCCATAGGAACAAATCCTTTCGCCTTAACTATTTTGTATCCAGGATAATCGTTCACAGATCTATCGTTAGCAGCAATTTTGAATAAATTACCAGATTTTGAATCAACTGTATATGCTTGATTGCTAACCATTCTTCGTTTTTTATTTTTAATCGTTTTTTCTTCTACGATACGTACTTTATCACCTTCTTTGAAATCATAAGGGTTTGCTTGCGTTTTATTTTTCAAAATATATTTCTGTTCGTCTTTGGCTGTCATTTTATTGGGGGCTGTTTTTATTTTAGTATGATATGATTCATTATATGCTGACATTAATGACTGCATTTCTTTTGGTGAAATATTTCTTGTAGGTTTGTGTGTTAATTCACCTTCTTTTGAAATATCTTTCCATATATCGGCATCTAACAAATTTTTGTTAACGGCTAAATCTCTTATCGTTCTCATAAAACGGTTTATTATTCCTAAATTATTGTGATTATCATCCGTTGTAGTCGTATATATAATTTTATGACTTTTCATCCAAGATGTCACTTCGTCTGATAAATAAGCAGCATCTTGATCTGAAGCGATTGAATGGCAATTTGGTTCTTCCTTGATGAATTTATTCAATGCTGATTTGACCTGTAACGCCCCTTTCCCTCTCATCGGATATGCATAAGCTTTACGGGTATTTATATTGATAAGCATCAAATAATTCAAACCGTTAGCTCCTTTATCGTTTATAAACGTATCCATCTGAAAACCTCCGGAATGAGACGATACGATAGGTATATATTTAGGAGTTGGCACTTTTTGATCATGAACAACGGATTCTGATTGAAATTTCCTTATCTCTTTTTTCGAATAACCTTTTTCAAGTGCATGTTTTTCAAAAGCTGGACCACGGTATGGATATTCCTTGTATAATTCTGCAAGTGATGTCATTTTTTATAAATTAAACGTATAACATCTTATTATAAGGCAAGAACTGCATTTCCATGACAAAAGTTTCTCCATTGGGTAATTTAACGGGGGCATTGTATTGTCTGGCAGAATATAATTCAATCCAAAACCGTTGATCAGAGGAATTCAATTTAAAATATTTGATAGGATTATAATAAATTTGTGAATTACCGATATAATTATGTAATGATTGTTCGCCAAGTGAAGAATAAACTTTACATGAATGACGATCCCAAATATTATCAAAAATTAATTCATTTTCATACAAATTATATTTTCCTTTTCTATTTTGAGTAGGTCCGTCACCAATATTGAATACTTCCTCAAAATCTTTATTCATTTCAGTTATTTTGAAAGCACAACCGTATTTATCTAAAGAATTATTGTTTCGTTCAGAATATATTTTTTCATGAAAACCTTTTTCGTCATAATAACCATCAGTTTGTATGTCTCTATTCAAAACATCAATATCAGATTGTTCAAATGCGTTAGTGATGCTATTCCACCATATTGAGATATATGATTTCAAAGCATTGTGGACTGCTTCAAAAAATCCTCTGAAATCTCTTTCTGTTGAGAGCCAGTCAATTACTTTTATTTCTTTGATTTTTAAATCATCCTGATAAAGAGATGAAGTCATAGATTTAATTCTATCGTGTATACTGAATCCAGGTATTTTATCAAATGAAACCTTTAAATATTTAGCAATTGAGATGGTGAATTCAAGTTTTCGTCTTTTTGAAACGAGCCACATTGACCTTACACCCACAATTGTTTCGCCTTTGTTTGACGTTGACCAATCACCAGGAAAATTGAAATAAAAACGATTAAATTTGCTTGGATCTCTTTGTGAGTCCTCTAAGAAAAAAGCAGTCTCAATTGGGACAGGAACGTTAGCATCATGTACAATATTTTCACGATTAGGGTGTTGTGTTTTAACTCTTGGCGGTAACTCCATTTTGACTAAAAATAAATATCTTACTTATTCTTTCTTGATTTACTAGCATGAAGAATTATTTCCTTTGGAATTATATCTCCCTTTTTCAATTGAATCTGATAGGCTTTTGATTTGACCATATTTTCATTCCTTTCACCTATATAACCAATTATCGATCCAAAAAGTGTGATTTTATGTACTGAACAATATTTGGCCACTAAATTCAATATTTCTTTAACGTCCTCATAATCATCCCAATCAAATTTCTTTGCCCAATCAGTAAAGATTATTTTTTTGTTTGATAATTTAAACTTTGATTTACAAATTTCTGATAATTCAGATATTTCTGTCTTTTTCAATGTTTTATTAAAATAAAGTGAACATTCAATTGGCAAAATTAATTCTGGCATTTTTATTTATTGAAAAATTTTTATTTTACATTCTTTTTGATTTATCTTTTGGTACACCAGATTCTACATCTTCATGAACATTCCAATAAGGGTATTTATATGATTTAGCTAAATGATATGCACCTTTTTTAATAAAATAATTATAAGTCTCTTGTTCGATTCTTTCCTTCTCAGCTTGACTCATTTTTTTTTTGGGGAGAGTCGGTTTTTCTGTGTTGTTAGAATGTTTTTGAAAACTTGGTGGTGTAGGTGGGAGGGCAGCTGTTTCTAATGATTTGCTCTTTAATTCACGTGCAATTCTTTGTCTAATATTAGGTACGTCATCTATTGGATAAGGCCATTTACCATCATGCAATAATATCCTTGCATTTTGCATCATTAATATAGCACAATCAATATCATTATTTTGTTTAGGAACACGATTATATCTCATTGGATATTTCTGATTAATGCCTTGTGATTTCAAGAATTTATTTATTATTTTACCGATATCTGGGTATGCTTTCATGTTTGAATCATATACACCGATATCTTTATTGCCATTATCGATTACTATTAATATCCAATGTTCCTCTAGTTCAGCAGGAATTACAATGCAATCATAATAATCAATTGGTTTCTTATTAAACTGTGGAGCTTTACTAAGATACTCAAAGAGAGAGTCCACTGCTTCTTGTTTCGGATTCTCATATAGATAATAAAACCAATCAGGAGGCAATAAGGCTACATGTCCTATTCTTTTCACTTTTTTTCCTTTTTCTACTAATAGTTTTAGATATGGATATACTTCTTTTGATTCTAATTGTGAATTATTATCAGTGATTGCATTATAATCAATAAATTGGTCTAGATCCATTGGAGGTGTTGGTGGTCTTGATGTGTGCCTTGATGTTTGTTTTGATGATTGAGGGGATGTTTGTGGGGGTGGGGGAGGAGATGGCGCTCTTGATGTACCGCTTGATGATAATGTAGATGTTTGAGAAGAAGACGATGAAGATGCCAACTTTTTAAGTATAGGTTTGGCCGAAGACGATGACTTTTTCTGAAAGATTGTTTTGTTTTGTGATGGCTCTTCTTGAGGTGGCGGTAATGCATCATCATGCTCTGGCTTCACCCATTTTGCATGTCTTTTTGGTTTGGGCTTATAATATTTTATGAACTTAAAGGCAGCATTATTGTCACTTTGCACCTTCCCATATTTAATGAAATAACGCCAAGCAGATTTAGCATTAGGCGATCCTTTATAGGCCAAAATTTCACCACTAAAACGTTCTCTAAATAATTTGCCCTTCATATTATTCGCAAATATTTCTAATTCATCCCTAAACCCCTTTGCTGGTATCCAATTATAGGGCACTAAACATGTCACATAATTATTTGTGATATCTATATATTTAAAATTGTGTTCTCTTTTCAAATCTGCAACTTTTTGATTTGTTATAGGTGGATTGAAACGAATTTGACCTTGAATAATTATTATATCTGACATTTTGAATAAAAATAAATTACGGCATTTTACGATTATAATTGTTTTCAGAATGTGTTACCCATCGTAAATTACATAGACGGTTATCTTTACGATTACGGTTTTTATGATCGACTTCTTTTTTGTGAACAGGATCATCGTTAGGCAAAAATTGTTTGGCAATAATAACGTGTTTTAAATAGTTTACACCATTCAAATTAACCGTCAAATAACCTTCATTATGTTTTGAATCTTTCAATGGTTTACGTGTCTTCTTATTTCTTATTGTGAAAGGGTATTTATTTAAAATCTCATAGTCATTTATAAAGCCTTTTAATGGAACAAAGCTCATTTTTCAAATACAAAAAATTAATCTAATGGCCGTTCACCAAATTCTTGGAAGTCATGTTTTCTCGTATTGTTATTCAGTATATATCGAATACACCAGCTGTTTCTACGAGGCACTTCTAAATGAGCATTATGACCAAATAAGCTCTTAACACACTTCATATCTTCTGGATTTTTGAAATAAATGAATGCATGACCATGATATCTGCCATTCTCACAAGTATCCTCACATGTACATAGATAAGTGGAGTTATCTGGCAGTTCTTTAGGGTATTCATGTGTCCAGAATGTGATCATATAGTTCCTTCTTTTTCCCC
>CAJTRF010000034.1 GCA_910578525.1 uncultured Mycoplasmatales bacterium
AAAATGGTCAAATGTTAAGGTCAAATAATTTTTAGATTTTTTTTATAATTTTAGGTTTTATTTTTAGTTCATTTTTTAAATATGAGTGATAAAAACAATATGGATGAATTTCTTAATAGCCTTCCAATGAAAAACACTCAAGATGACGATGTTCAAGAAGTGCAAAATCCAAAATCAAATAAATCAGTTGTTCAAAAAAAGCAAGAAAATCAAGTTAAAAAGCTTCCGCAAAAGCTAAAATTAGATTCAGTTGAAAAACCCAAAAGAACAAGAGCTAATGTTCCCAAAGCAAAGCCAGATACAGAAAAACAAAAACCCAAAAAAGAATCTAAAGTAGAAGATGACAATTCTGATGATGAAAAACCATTCCAATATGTTTCTTATAAAAGACAATTCGTCGAATCCGAGTCCAGCGATGATGAAGATGAAGAAAAAACCGAACATGTAAGATACAAAAGAGAAAGCAGTTCGGATTTCGACGAATTGAAAAGAAAAATAGATGAAATTGACGAATCTTGCGGAAATTTGGGCAAGCAACAAAATGAATTCGGAAGGGATTTATACGAAATGCAACAAGACATCTCAGCTTGTAGGAAAATTTGTGATAAATTGGAAAGAAAGCACAAAAAGCTCCAAAAACAAGAAAATTTGATGTCAACAATGGCTAGAACTGTTGCATTTCTTGATTTGGACCATTTAAAGAGATGCATCGCGTCATGTGGTTCACCAGAACAAATTAAATATACAATTGGAAATATTTTTCCAAGACAACAAAGGCTTTTGATTAACATTCTTGGAGAATCAAAAGCTAATTCACTTACAAAACCATTAATGGAATCACCTGATGCAGAAACATTTTGGAAAACAGCAGCTAATATTGAAGCTGAACTTAATGATTTTGATTTACAAAAAAAATAATTAAATAAAATACTTTTTTTTATTTATTCTTTTTTATCTTTTAAATCAATTTTTGTTCCATCTCTTAGCTTAATATAAAGATGTGTTTGCATCCATGGGAAAACAACATCATAATTGGCATCAAACCATTTTATTAAATTAGCTTTTGTTCTTTTTTGTTCTCCAGTGAGTCCAATTTTAAGATATGAATCAACGACAGACGCAAGAGACCTTAATTGTTCAGCAATAATATCATCACCGAAAAAATAAACAAGCTTATTCCAAGCTTTTGTTTGATAAACATCATCCGTTGACATTTTTTAAAAGTGAATTGTTATTTTTCACATCACTTTTTAAAATGTCAACCAAAAAACCCACTGCAAGAATCAATGAATTGAAGAGAGAAATCAAATCATGTGCTGACAATCTTGCTTGTTATGTTAAAGACTATATTAGTCAAGAAAAATCCAAAGAACAACTTAAAAGCTTGATAATATCAAGAGCACTTGATATCAACTTGTTTACCAATGATTTGGTTGCAATTGCCCTCAAACCTGAAAAGGAGAAAAAAGAAAATCCCGATATTATCTTTGAAGGTCCTAAAGAAGAAGAGGAAGAATCAAAAGAGCCTGAAGAGGATAAAAAAGAAGACAATGATAATAACTAAATAAACAATCTAATTTCTTACTTTATACAATATAATAAGCTCAAATGATAATTATTTATTAATTCATTATATTCTTTTATATATACATTTTTGAAATCTGTGATTACTTCTCCATTATCTTTTATTATTTTTATTGTTTCTATTTTTCCAATTGGATTAT
Source organism: uncultured Mycoplasmatales bacterium (assembly GCA_910578525.1). Lineage (GTDB taxonomy): Bacteria > Bacillota_I > Bacilli_A > Mycoplasmatales > Mycoplasmoidaceae > Malacoplasma_A. Next base: position 1,725 of record CAJTRF010000034.1, read on the forward strand.
ATTTAGAAGCACAACATTTAACATCTTCATTTAATAATATTTCTACATGATTTGATTTTGTAGCTACTTTAATAATACTCCTTAATGACTCTAAAGGTACTACAATATTGTTGAAAAATACCAAATTACTTAATAACGCTTTATCTTGATATAATAATATTTGTGCGTATGTTTCAAGTATAATTGTTCTAACATCCATCTTTCATACTTAATAAACAATGTTTTCAACAACAACTTTATGCTTTGGACCATAAACAATATCAGCTTTATCACGCTCTTGTGCTCGTCCTTGCAACAATCCATAATCTTCTGCTCTGCCTAAGTATGGAGGTAGCATTGGGGGAGGCTTTACGCGTGGAGAATGAATGTAATATTGTCCATCGGTCATACATACAGGTGGTTCAGTTGTTGGTTTAGTTATATGTTCATTTGTTTGTGGAAGTCTTACTGGTTTTATTTTGAAATAATGATATAGAGGTCTATTAATATCATGATTAAATGTTATTGCATATGTGTTGTCATTTCTAAAAATGCCATGGTCTTCATACGGTATTGTATATCTCTTTAATGTAGCTTCATTATACATCATACCTTCTGTGGCAATAATTTCAATATTACTGGACTTATAATCATTGGACATTTAGAAAATTTAAAAAATTTGTTCTTGCTTATTCAGGTGTTGTTAAATCATATGGACCAATACGTACCAATGGAGGGATTCCATTTGGTTTAACTAGAATACTAATACAAATATCACTCAAAAGACATAACAATGGAGGTGTTGCAACAGCTTGTCTATATGGACTATTATCTGCTTGAGAACAAATTATTTCAAAGTTAATAGGAGCAATACTTGTAAGACCTTGTTGATATGTTCCATCTGTTTCAGTAGCAAAACCAATAAAGAATGATGATTTATCATCTGGATAATTACCTGTAATTTCTTCATTAAATGCTTTGTTATTACATAATGATGCGACAACTTCTTTATTGAAACCTGTTTGTTCGCCATTCATATTCATAGCATTTTGACAATATTCAATAAACTCTGGATGTTCATCTTCAGTACCAAATGCTTTTGCTGGAATATTACCATAACCACCGCAATTTAATTGGAATTGTTTGAATAATGGATTTTTGAAGTATGTATGATGTGTATGCTTTAAAGGGAATAGACAAAAGATAGAATCAACAAATCTAGGCGTACACGTACAAGTACATTTATCGGAAATATCATTCAAAGGTCTAGTACATGTATAAAATGATAATGTTTGTGTTGGGAATGTTAATGGATGCTCAGGGTTTGAATATCTTTGAACTAAAGCATTATAAATATCACTCTCAATACCAAAACATGGAATAATACTTGCACATTCTTCAATAGTGTAATCAACGACACTAATTGTTCTGGGTTCAGCTGTTAATGTATGGACGTTTTTGTCGCTAGTTGCAACATTTACCCACATTCTTATAGGTTCTCCAATTGGTGTAAATTCATTAGTAATATCAGCTAATGCATATGCTTGGAATTTATTAGCATTGTTTCGTAATTTTAAGCTAGGACCACAAGGACAATAAACCATTCCAGCACAAGAGAAGTATAAACGCAATTCTAGTTTTCCAGCGAATGCAGGTAAATATTTAATATTTGATAATGGTAAGAATCTACGTAAATCAATCTTTAATCGAATTTCATCTTCAATGTCTACAGTATTTGCATCAATATCTACTACCATTCCACATCTACTTCCATGTTTCATATTCCAAATATCTTTATGTCTAGCTTTAGAATAAATATCAGCTCTTTTAACTACTTCATTCGAACAACAAGCTGTCAAAAATGATTCTTCGCATCCATTATTTTGGGTATAAACAGTCATTCCATTAGCAACGATTTCATATTTTTCTATTGCATCTCTAGCATCTTTAAAACCAATCCAAATTGAAGAAAATGATTCACCATCAACATTACTTAAATCCTTTATTTTTTCACTAAGATGTAATTTTACTTTTAGTCGTGCTTTAATAAATCCATTATAAATATCTGCTGTATTATGTGTATTAGGAGATATAATAACACTAGTATATGACCCTCCTTGAATAGGTGGAGATGGAGAATAAGAAGTTTGAGGATTAATATTATATTGTTTATTAGTGTCTGAAGCTGCAATACAATTATCTACAACGTCGAAATATGACGCAACTTGTGTGCAGACTTCTGCAGATGTTCTCATATAGACCTCATTGTTATACATTTCTTACGGGAAAAAAATTAATGTATATCATCAAATATGTGGCTTTTCTTAGAATACATTTTAATAGGAATTTCATATTCTTCTTGTTCTGGTACTTCTTCAATTTGTTCATATTCTTCTGGTTCTGGTTCTATATATTTCCTTTTCTTACTCATTCGTTTATCAACTACTTCTTTGATTAATCGTTTTTGCTCTTTTCGCTTTCTTTGAGTTTTCATTTCTTCTCCTAATAACTTCAATTGATTCAAGATTTCAAGACTAATAGTTGGGTCATATATAGGTTTTTGAGGTTTTGATTGTTTCTTTACTTTTCTTGGTTTTTCTTCAATTTCTTCAGTTTCTGGAGTTTCTTCAAAATCCTCAGTTTCTGGAGTTTCTTCAAAATCCTCAGTTTCTTGAGTTTCTTCGACTTCTTCAGTTTCTTCAGGTATTGGAGTTTTTCGTTGTTTCACAATGTATTTACCTTCAGTTCGAGTTGGTAAAACTTCCCATTCTGGGTCATCATGTCCATTTATCCATCTTTGAATAACTGCTAATCTCTTTGAACCTGTTAAGTGTTTTGACATTTATTATAAAATTAAACTCTTCTTCTTCTTGCGACATTTCTTACAGGTTCTGTTTTTATAGTTGCTGAAGGAATTGATGAAGGTGTATTATCACTTTTAGGAACTTCACTAATAACTTTACTTACTGTTTTAGTAATAGAAGGAATAACCCCTGCTTTCGGTACTGCTTTTGTTATTGTTTTAACTACATTTTTAACAGATGATGGATTTTCTTTATTAATTGAATATGCTTTAGGTGTATTACTTGAAGTTGAAGATGTAGGACCTGATTTAGATTTATTTTTCTTTGGTGGAACATAATTTGCATCTCTACCTTGGGCGATATTATTAACTTTAGAAAGAGCAGATTTAATATTACCTTCAGGAATATATTTTAATGCTTTATCAGCGTAATTAGATATTTTATTTCTAGTGTCTTCACTTAAAAAATGTTGACCTACAGTATTCGCAACTTTACCTATTAATCCAGCGTGTTTACTAACTAAATCAGTTGATTTATCTAATACTTTACCAGCTAGACCACCAGTCATATTATTAGCATAACTCATAATTGATTTTCCTGCAATGCCTAAACCTTTTCTAATATATTTTCCAAATCCCATTTTTTAAATTAAAATAAATTACTTCTCAAAATAGTACTTGTTTGCTGTTATATTCATTATAAACTTATCGTGAGGGTCTCTGTGTTGTAGGTACTCAGCAACTGTTTGTTTAGTATTGAGATTATTATTAGTTTGTTGCAATAAACTTGTAAAATCTTCTTCACTATATCCGCTATAACAAATAACATCTGTAGCTAATCTTTTAGCATTAATATGAACAAATCTAATTGTTTGAAAAGCCATAATACATGTTATATTAAAATGTCTAGTTTTAGTTAATATTTTAATAAATTCACTATTCCCATTCTTTAATAAATCACTTCCAGCACAGTCATCTAATATAATCAATGTATGGTATGGATATGATGCAGTTTGATATTTACATAATTTGCTAGCAATATAAACTATTTTATCTTCTAAGTCATTTAAATGATGTTTTTCTATTAATCTTTGCATTTCTTCACTAGTCTCTTTCATTTTTGATAGGACATGTTTAACAATAGCATAATATTTAGTTTTTCTTCTAATATGTCTTTTTAAGATATTCATTAATTGTCTCTCTGAAACATATTCAATTTTAGATTTTATTTTTTTGTTTAATACTTCAGCTGTTTTATCCATTTTACCAGATGTAGAACAAAAGATTATTTTATTATAATATGGCTTTTTAAATAGTCTTTCAGTTATCATAATATGTCTCCAAATCCAATAACTTTTCCCAGCTCCAGGTCTACCGATTAAAAAATAAATACCATTAGTACTAAAAGGATATTCATCACTTAATGGCTTAATTAATGCTCCTTCAATATCTCTCATATTTTTATTCAATGTTTCATTAATCAATGTCTCAACATTCTTAATTAAATTACCATTTTTCTTCATTTAATATTAGATGAATTTCCTAATATTTGGAGGTATTGTTTTCTGCTTTAACCAAAATATTCTTTCATCCCTAGAAAGTTTAGTTGGATTTCCTTCTCTTAATTCTCTAGCTGGTTTAGTTCCAGTTGTTCCATCTTCAAATTTAACTGTATAACTATTTGTTTTAGGATTATAACTTTCAAAGCTTTCTATTTGTCCTCTTTTATCATTTTTAAGGTCTCTAGCTACATTAATTTTTCCTTTTGCACGTACAATTTTATAACCAGGATAATCATTTACAGCCATATTTCTAGCTTTTAATCTATATAGGTTCCCTGGTTGTGATTCAATTGTAAATACTTCTGGTCCAATAACTCTTCTCTTCTTTTTTCCAAATTGTTTATCTTCAACTACTTTAACTTGTTCTCCTACTTTAAAATCATAAGGTTTTTTATCTACTTTCTTCATTCGTATATATTTATCTTCTTTTTCATCATTCATATCATCAGGGGAATTTTTAATTACTTTATTACCTTCTTTCATTCTTAAAGATTTATGAGGAGTATCATTATAAGCTTTTATTAATTGTTGCATTTGTTTATTATTAATATGTTTATTAGAGACAGGTGGTTTTGATTTGCCTGGAGAATAATTACCATCATCATCTAAATTATCCCATAAATTTGGGTCAAATAGATTTAGGTCATATGCTTTATCTCTAATAGTTCTCATAAATCTATTAATAATACCTAAATTATTATGGTTATCATCTTGTGTTGTTCTAAATTGTACATTATGTTTTTGCATCCAATCAATAACTTCATTAGATAAATATGCTTTATCTTGGTCGCTTAAAATAGAATATACATTTGGAACATCTTTTATAAATTTATTTAATGCTTCTATTACTTGTTTAGTTCCTTTACCTTTCATAGGATATGCATATGCTTTTCTAGTATTAACATTAATTAACATTAAATAATTTAATCCATTTGCTTCCTTTTGATTGATGAATGTATCCATTTGATAAGCTCCATGTGCTTTACTAACTATAGGGATATATTTTGGTTTAGGTAATTTTTCATCATGAATAACTTCATTATCTATAAATACTTTTGCTATTTTCCTTTTGAAACCATTTTTTACTGCTAGGTCTAGGAATGTAGAACCTCTATAAGGATGAGATTTATATAAGTCTTCTAATTGTTCTATCATTTTTATAAATTTATTTGCAACACCCATATTAAATCCTCTTTCTAATGCTAATTTCAAAAATATATCTCCTTTACATGGCTTTTCTTTATATACATCAGCTAATTTATATAAAAGTGAATCATCCATTTAATCTTTTATTAAATGATTGGAATTGAATTTCAATTGCAAATGATACACTTTTAGGAAAACAAGCTGGAGAACTATTACGACCCATCGAATGAAACTCTACCCAAAACCTTTGGTCGCTAGAATTTAATTTAAAATATTTAATTTCAGGATATTCATTATCAGTAGTTCCAATGTAATGATGTGCTGATTGTTCTGCAATTGATGAAAAAACATTACATGGTTTTAAATCCCAGACTTTATCAAATATTATCTCTTTTTTCCATAGTCCATCTAATTTAGGAACATTAAACAATTCTTTAAAATTATCATTAGCATAATATAATTGAAAACTTAAATCATAATCATCTAAAAAAGTTTTATTTCTCTCACTATATATTATTATATGATATCCATTTTTATCATAATAACCATCTAGTAATATATCTCTGTCATTTGGTAAAGCATAATTTTGTACAAAACCATCTGCCCATCCTTTATTTATATAATTAATCATTGAATCATTAACCATTTCAAAAAGATTATCATAACTTATTTCATCAAACTTTATCCAACAAACAACATTTAAATCAACATATTTAGCATTTTTTTGTTGTACTAATTTATTAATAGTATAATCATAACTATTCTCATAATTATCAAGATAATCTTCTTCTTTATATTTTGCTATTTTGATTATAAAGTCTAATTTTATATGACTCCTTTGTAATTTAATAGACCTCAAACCTATAATATTCTCCCCATTATTAGAAGTAGCCCAATTACCTGGATAATCAAAATAGTATCTATTTGGTTGATATGGGTCTTGTTTTCCATCATCTAGGAAAAATACAGTCTCAATAGGAACTGGTATGCTTTCATCTTCTGGATAATCTTGTGTTCTAGGATATTGAGTTTTTACACGTGGTGGTAAATTCATTTATAAACATATTAAATATTCAAACGTTTATCTCTTTCATATTCCATTTTTCTTATAGTTGCTTTACTTTTGATTTTCTTTAATGCTTTTTTCGTAGCTTCTTTAGTCTGTTGAGCTTTTACAGCTTTCCTTTCTGTTTGATATCTAGGTTTATATGGTTCTGGATTTTCTTTATATTTATCAAGATATTGTCCAACTGTATAACCTCGCTTTTTATTAGAATATTGATAAACACGATGACGTGTAAACTCTTTTAATTCTTTGCATAAATAGTTATCTAAATCTGTAAATCCAGGTAATTGTACAATCTCTTTTTTCCTTAGACTTAATACTGTTTTAGATTTTGGTAAATTGCAATTAGCCATAATAATTTAATTAAAAGAAAAAAATCGATTATAATGCCAAAAGTTATTCTGTTTAAAGGGAATTTCAAAATTAATCCTCCTTTTAGAGAACAACAAGTAAGAGATATTAAAGATAATCATCGTTTTGATGAGTTTAATTTAACAAGAAATTCATTAGAATGTAAATGTATGCTTAAAGAACTAACAGAAGACGATGCATTTGGAGATGTTAGATATATTATTGACACATATAATGGAAGAAATAGATTAAGAGGAGAAGTTTTAGGATTATTATTTAATCAAACTGAAAACAAATATACATATTGTAGATGGTTTGTTAAAAATAATACACTTTCACGTGAAT
>CAJTRF010000035.1 GCA_910578525.1 uncultured Mycoplasmatales bacterium
TCATTTATGTTTCTTGAATTGATCAAGAACCATTTCAAATAATTGATCATGTCTATCTAAACGTTTATCAACATTGTCTAAACGATTATTGATTTTATCAAAACCTTCTAGCATTAATTGTTTTAATGTTTTAGGTTTTTGCTTTGGTTCTGTTCTAGGCTTAGAACATTTAACACCTTTAATCATAATTTTGTTATCAACTACCATTAATTCATAATTATTATATGATCTGTCTTTAATAATTTGTTTTAATTGTTCTATATTCTTTATAAGAATAGTTTCTTTAGTAGATTTCATTTTGTTCTCCTCACATAAAAAAATAATATGTGAAAACTGCAAAAGAAAAGTACGGAATTTGTTTGAAATTTTTCCAAAAAAAGTTTAATTTTTTCAAGGAAAACAAGTATATATTGTATTAATGCCTATTTATATAATAAGGTATAATATTTCAACATGGCAAAAGCAATAAAAGCACCATATTTTAAAATAGAAACATTTGGAGCAGTTGATGGTCCAGGAATTAGAATGGTTCTCTTTTTACAAGGTTGTCCATACCGTTGTCTATATTGCCATAACCCTGAATCATGAGATCCAAATGGATCGGATAAATATATTACACCTGCACAAGTGATTCAAAAATATAAAGCAAATGAATCATTTTATAAAAGAGATGGAGGTATAACTATTTCAGGTGGCGAGCCGTTAATCCATTATGACTTTTGTTTAGAAGTGTGCAAGTTAGCTACAAAAGAAAATATTAATGTAGCTTTAGATACTTCAGGAGCAACTTTTACTAAAGCTAACATTAATAAATATAAAAAATTCTTTGACTACAATACGATGTGATTAGTTGATATTAAACATATTAATAAATCAAAGCATAAAACAATTTGTGGTATTAACAACACTAATGAATTAGATTTGATTAAGTTCTTGGATACTAATAAACAGCGTTATTGAGTAAGACAAGTATTTGTTTCTAAATATACTGATGATAAAAATGATTTAGAAAAGTTAGGTAAATTCTTAAAAAATTTAAAACATATGGAAAAGTTTGAGTTATTACCATATCACACTTTAGGAATAAGTAAATACACAAATTTAAATATTCCTTATAGACTCAAAGGAACAAAAGAACCTACTAATAAACAAATCAAAGAAGCAATGAACATTATTAAAAATAGTTAAGAATTTGATCTTAACTATTCTTTTTTTATTTAGCTTTACCAAATGAACCAATCATTTTTAATTTCTCAATGATTTTTTGTTTTACACCTTCATAACCAATTGGGAAATATTTTCTAGTATCAAAGCCTTTTCCTTCTTTATGTTTACCTGATAAGAAATAAGGAGCTAATGCATCTGTAAAGGCAAGTAAAGTTTCTGTACCAACATTAACTTTGCATACACCAAGCTTAATCGCTTCTTGGACTTGTTCAGTTGGAATTCCGCTTCCACCGTGTAATACTAATGGAATATTATTAGTGTGAGCTTTAATTTCATCTAATAACTTTAAGTTAATTCCTTTTCAATCTGCTGGATAAATACCATGAACATTACCGATTCCTGCAGCTAAACATGAAATACCAGTTGCTGTTAAACGTGAACATTCTTCTGGATTTGCTTGTTCACCGTTTCCAGTAACACCATCTTCTTTGCCACCAATTGCTCCTACTTCACCTTCAACTGATACATCATATTGTTTAGCTAATGCTAAGATTTCATTAGTTTTCTTAATATTAATATCAATTGGTTCTTTAGATCCGTCATACATTACAGAACTAAACCCTGCTTTAATACATTCAACAGCAGCATCGTATGATCCGTGATCCAAGTGTAAAGCAACAGGAACACTTATTTTATAAGTGTCCATTATGTCATACACCATATGAGCAATACCTACTGGAGAAATAATACCTTTCATAGATTTCTCTGTTAAAGCAACAATGATTGGTGAATTAGTTTCTTGTGCAGTTAAAATAGTTACTTTCATTCAGTCATAATTGACTGCATTAATATGTAAAATGGCATAATGCCCTTCTTTGGCATCATGTAACATTTTGTCCATATTTACTAAATTGTGTTGTTTATAGTTGTTTGTCATTTTATTTTGATGTTAATTCCCTAATTACAATGTCAGCAGCGTTTGCTGGATTTTTTGATAAATCAATGTAGTCTCTACCTCTACAAGCTAATAGTTTAAATCCTATGTCTTGTGCTTGTTTAGATAAATTATTTGCATGTGAACCTAATTGAGGAGACAAGATTACAAGATCACTTGAAGCTAATGCAGATTCGTGTTGACCTCAAGCCAATGCAGCTGCTTTAATATTTTTAATACTATTAGCTTTCAACCCTTTGTTAATAGTGTTTGCTAATACAGCTGATGAACCAGCACCTAAACATAATACCAATACTTGGTATTTTTTATTAGGATCAATTCCACTAGTTGATGCTTGAGTAGGTTTTTCAGTTTTAACAGGAGCAGCAGTTGTAGCAGCAACTACAGAAGGCGCTACTTCTTTTTCAACTTTTGCTCAAGGATTTTTACATTGAGCGATTTCTGCTTTATTTTTAGAAATAATTTCTTTGAATGATTGTTTCTTGTTTGCTTTTTTAAATGCTTTTGCATTTTTAAATTTCTTTAAAGCTGTTGGAACATTAAGATATGCAATTTTAATATTTAATTTGTCAGCTTTGTTTTGTAAAGCTTTGTGTCTTCTAGCAAACTTTTTGTTTGCTCTAATGCAAGATTTTACATAAGAAGTTTCAATCTTGTGAGTTTCTTTTGCTTTTACTACATCAAGATCTTTTACATTGCAATGAACTTTTGCAGGAGCTAATTGTTTAGAAGCAATCTTGCTTTCTATTTTTTCAATCTTAACTTTTGTATTTGCAATTCCTTTAGTAGTTATTTTCTTAGTTAATTTAGATTTAGATTGACTAGAAATTTGTTTGAAAGTAGAAATCTTTGCTTTTAAAGTTTCTAATTTCTTGTTTAATTTTTGAATCTTAGCATTTTTCTTGTCATTTGCTTGATCAATGCATAGATCTACTTTTTCAGATAAGTTTTCAAGTTTAGCATTTAATTTAGCTTTTTTGTTTTTCTTAGTTAATTCAAATGATTTAGCAACAATTGCTAATTCGTCAGATAAACAAATAGCTTTATTCTTTAATAGTTTAATTTTCTTAGCTAATTTGATTTGACTCTTTTGTTGTTCATTACCATTTGCTAAAGCAATAGCTTTTTTAGCTTTTTTGTTTAATTGTTTTTTGAAAATTTTGTGTTCATTTCTTGCAGTTGCATCACCAATAAACAATTTACTCTTAATGATTTCAATACCATTTTGTGGTTTGAAGTTAATTGAGTTAATATTTAATTTCTTAGCTTCTTCTTTTAAGGAGTTTTTATCATGTAAGATAACTGCTGGTAAATAAGTTAAAGTACAAATTGCTAAAGCAATGATGTTAAATACTCATGGCATTCAATTTGTTGGAGTTGGTAATGCAGTTTGTAAGAAGTAAGGAGTAGATCATGGTAAATATAATGTTCCAGCTTGGAAAGCAGTTGCATCTGCAAATGCTTTAAATAACAAGTCATTGAACATACCCGTAAAGATCATTGGGAATGCAAACAATGGGTTTAAAATTGTTGGTGTTCCGAATAATGCAGGTTCATTAACTTGGAAGAAGATTGGTAACACAGCTGTTTTACCAGTTACTTTCATTTGAGTTGATCTACAGAATAACAATGCTAATGCAGGTAACATTAATGTACATCCAGATCCACCCATAGCACCATAACCGTACATTAATGGTTCAATAAATAAATTATTTCCACCATGTGCATTATCAGCGATGTTTGAGAATCAGAAAGTAGCACGCATAATTGCATGTACTGGTTCTGGGTGAACACCCAAGAATCAGAAGCCACCTTCCATTAATGTATAAATAACAATTAATCCATAACTATTGTTAATATGTGGGTTAGCTGATAACCCTGTTTGGATTTTTTCGAAAATAAAGAATAGGATTGGTTCTCCTAATCATTTGTTAAATCCAAATCCAATTGATCCGAAAATAGCAAATGTTAAGAATAAAGGAATAATTGCCAAGAATGCTTGACAAATTGTTTGTGGTACAGATTTAGGTAATCTAATCGTTCAGTTTTTTTTGTACGAAATATAGAATACATAAGGTAAAGTTAAACCAATGATAATACCAGGTAAAATACCTTGTGCTGCTAAACCATCAACAAAGATTGCACGACCCGTGTGGTCAGGCAATACTGCTTTTCATGCGTCATCACTACCAACTGTAAATTCAATTACAGATAGCATAAAGTAAACACAAATAGCAGCAAAGAAGATGGCTGTTTCATTCATTCTTCTTTCAAAAGGTAATTTATTGTTTAGTTCAACTGCTAAATTCTTAGCAATTGCAGCAGTTGCTAATAAACCAATAATACCCATTGATCAGTTAGATATGGCTCCTGCTCATGCTTGGTATTGTTCAAACGTTGCATAATCAATGTGATCTTTTCAAGCAGTTGGACCTTCTTTTTGTCAAATGATAGTCATTACCATTTCAGGTAATGCTGATAGAAGTGTAAAGATCGATGCAGTAATAATAATTGGCATTACAGCAATAAATCCATTTACAATCGCTACCATTCATTTAGATTGGGTAAAACGTTTAATACCATTTGCAAATGTTTGCAAATAGTATCTACCCAATGATTGTTTTTCAATAACTTTTTCCATTATTTATTTTCTCCTATTTATTTCAGGTTTTTGGTAGAGGAATAGTTTCTTGTTTTTCCCCTTCACAATATCCACCTTGGTGTCATTTTTCAATTTCACCATCAAACATGCAGATATCATAGTTGTCGTTTTTAATCTTATTATTAACCTTATCTAATAAGTCTTTATTAGATCCATTATATTCTGTGGTAATAAAAGCATTAATAATTTCTTCAATTAATCCTTGACCACTAATTCTACCACCCATGGCAATGATGTTAGCATCATAGTATTTTCTAGCAGCTACTGCTGATGCTACATCTCTTGTAAGACATACTCTTGCTCCTTTTGTTTTTTGAGCAGAGTTAGAAATACCAACACCTGTACCACAAATACAAACACCTAAGTCTGCTTGTTTAGATACAACTTGTCTTGCTACTTCAAAACCATAAACTGCATAGTGAGTTCTGACTCTATCATAAGTACCACAATCAATAACTTGATGACCTTTATTAGTTAAGAATTTAACTACTTCATCTTTAATAGGTGTAACTATATGATCGCATCCAATTGCTATTTTCATATTATTTACCCTCCTTTTCTAATAATGTGTCCATCATATCAATTCTTACTTTATGACGACCACCTTCATATTTAGCTGCTAAGAATTTATCTACCATTCTTTTCATTTGGTTGATAGTTGAAATTTCACTACCAAATGTAAGAATACTACTGTTATTGTGTTCAGTAGTCATTCTCGCTGAATGTTCATCATTAATTTCAGCTACTACAATTCCTTTGTTTTTAGCTAAATACATAAATGTAATAATTCCTCAATCATCAATTGCTAACCCTCTATCAATTGAGTGTGAATTATATGCATTTACTAATTCATCACAATTTTCAAGAATTCCTGAATGCTTGTTTAAATCAATTGGTTCATGTCCAATTGATTTAACATAAGCCATTAGTTCATCTTTGATTGCGGCATTTTTAGTATCACTAATAATTCCTATTTTCATAACTAAAATGCCTTTTTATATAGATCAATGAAAGAAGCTAACATTTCTTTTAATAAGATAGTAGTCATTAAATGATCTTGTGCATGAACCATTAAATAAGCAAATGGTTGAGCTTTACCTTGTGCTTCAGCTTGTAACATGTCAGTTTGTTTAACATGACATTCATTTAATAAATCTTCTGCTTCTTTCATCTTTTTTTCAATAGATGAAATAGAAGATTTAAGATTAGCTTTAGTTGATTTTCTTAATGTATCTAAACATTCTAGATACAAACTTCTAGCATCACCAGCAAGTGACACTATTTCAAAACCAATTTCTTGTGCTTTATTTGTTTTTGCCATTTTTTTCTCCTATAAAATTATTAACTTAAATATTATAAATATTTAAGTTTACTTCTATAATAATTTTATGAATCAAAAATTAATTATTATTGCTAACGATCATGCAGCAACAGAAATGAAAAAAGATATCTGTAAATACTTTGATCAAAAACAAATAAAGTATGAAAATTTAGGAACTGATTCTAATGAATCAGTAGATTATCCAGATTACGCATTTAAGTTGTGTCAAGAAGTATTAGCAAAGAATGCAATTGGTATTCTTATTTGTGGAACAGGTTTTGGAATGACAATTGCTGCTAATAAAGTTAAAGGAATTAGAGCAGTTAATGTTTATAAACCAGAAACTGCTGCACTAGGTGTAGAACACAATAATGCTAATGTTTTATGTTTATCAGCTAGATTTAATGATCTTGAGACTAATATTCAAATCATTAATAACTTTTTAAATGCTACATTTAATGGTGATCGACATTTAAAAAGAGTGAATAAAATTAGTGAATATGAAGAAAACTGTTAGTTTTTTTACTAAAATAATTATTTATAATAAATATGAAAATTTTTAAATAAATTACAATGGAAAATAAACCTTATACAAAAATTTTAATTTTTAGTGATGCACATATAAATGGCAAACCATTTCCACGTCCTTCTCATTGCTCTACAGTAAGTAGGGTTATTAATTTTATCAAACCAGAATATATTATTAATGCAGGAGATATGGAAGACGACTTATTAAATAAGAAGTTAATTGATCAGTATAAAGATAAATATTTATCTGTAGTTGGCAATTGGGATGAAAAAGAATTGTTAGGAAACATAAATGAAAATGATTTATTTAAAGAAATTGAAATTAAAAATTGAAAAATTTGTCTAACACACGGTGGGCATAATCGTGTGATTTCAACACAATGACCAAAATATTCTCACATATGAAGATTTAATAAAAAAGAAAATACTTTTTCGCCAAATAAAAGTAAAATTGACAAATTTTCAGATTATGACATCTTAATATTAGGGCATATTCATCGTCAAATTCATTTTTTATCTGATTTGAAACCAAAAGTGATTGAACCAGGATCAATTAATTGATATTGTCACAGATTTTACGAAAATTACAAAAATAACTTAATGGTTAAAGATTTTTTAACAGTTCAAAACCAAAGAATTACTGGATTTAAATTTGGTTCATTCGATGTTTTGTATTTATATGAAGATAAAGCAATGTTAAAAGAATTTTCAATAATTGATCAAACCGTAAATTTAAATAAAGTAACTCATCCAAGCGAAATTATGATAAATGAGTTTAAAATTTGTTGAGAAGATAAAATGTATTGATTTAAAAAGTAACTTTTTTTAAATATAAAGCAAAAAAATAACAGTAAACTTCTGATAAAATTAAAATTTTATAGTTGAATTTATCTTCTAATTAATTAGGAAATTTTACTTTACTAAAATATTCATATTTTTTCATAAAAACTCAAAGCATTATGTAAAAACCTATAAAACTTTGGTTTACTAAAATGATAGAAAAATAAAACAAAACAACTAATGCATAAAAAATCGAAATTAAATATAGAAATAATCAAAGAATTAGAAAAAAATAACAACTAACGATTACTACCGGATCTGTCTTTTTTCATAGACGAAGTTTTATAAAAAAAATTAAATAAGGTATTAACAAAATTATTGAAAGTCACATAAAAAATTTTGTAGTTCAAATATTAGTCGAGTATCAACCGCTTCCACCATCTCCTCACCCAAAATTAAAAAAATTTGGTTCTACTGCATTAAAAGGGATGGATAAAATAAGCAAAACATCTGTGTATAGAACTCAAAGGCACATAAGTGTTCCAAAATAAAATAAAAAATTTGTTGAAAGTTGAAAACACTTTAAATATTTATTAAATTTTAAATTATTCATTATTTTTCTCCTTTTTTGCACGATTCTTATTAAAAGCTTTTTTACATATATTGTACCTTTTAATAAACACAATCAAAATAATAATTAAGAGCAGTAAAAATAGAACTAAAATTAAAAATAGAGGTCAATATATTTCTTCGATATAAATAGAATAAGCTGGTACACGGTAAGGTGTATTGTAAATTATTGAAAAGGTTACAAATAAAATTATTGATAGAAAATTAAATCCCATTAATCACAGTTCATGAAATATATTAATTTTTATCATCAATATTACATTTAACAATGAAATAAAACTAACAGTTAGTACTATAAACAAAAAATATTTTATTTCGTGTCTTTGTGCAGTTCAATAAGTCTGTGAGTTCATAGATTGTAAAAGTTAATTTACACCACTTACAAGTATAGCATAATCGTTTGGAG
>CAJTRF010000036.1 GCA_910578525.1 uncultured Mycoplasmatales bacterium
AAATTATAAAATAATCATATTAATTAGTTAAATCTAATAACTCCAGTTATAGCAACTGGAGTTATTTCTATATCTAACAATTAAATTAATAAATAACTAAAAAAATCAAATAAAAACACAAAAAAATAATAATAACCTAAACACCTATGCTTAAAATACTAAACACAACTCAAACTACCACCAATAGAGAAATAGATGAGAATGGATATCTAACTGTTCACAATTGTCTACTGTTACCCAGTGGTATAATGGAATATCTTGGGGCTGAACTGCTGGAAGGTAATGATAGTAGTAATAGTAATATAATAGATGGTATAACCATAGACCCAGATAAGATATATAAACTTAACATATCCGATTATGAACTAGAAAAAAGTTTAGATAGTTTTAAACTTATACCTATTGTTAACGAACATGTATTTCTTGGTAAAGATGGAAAGAATCCTAAAGATTATCAGGAAGGTTCTGTAGGTGAGAATCTAGAGATAAGAAATATTAAAGATGAAAATAAAAATATCTACAGAAACTATATAGTAGGAACACTTAAGTTTACTAATCCAGATACCATAAAACTCATTGAAGAAGGTATTAAAGAAGAACTATCTACCAGCTATACCAATGATCTAAAGAGAAGTAATAATAATAGCTATGATTTTGAAGTAATTAACATAGTAGCTAATCATATTGCATTGGTAGAGAAAGGAAGAGCAGGATCTAAAGTTAGAGTATCTAATAACAATTACATTATTAACAACAATAACAATAAAGAAGAAATGACAGATAACATAATAAACATAGAAGGTAAAGATGTATCTCTAGATGAAGCTATAGATATAATCAGAGATAAACTTAATTCTCAGGAGGAAGAAGTTAAGTCAAATAATACTGAAGAAGATAATAACATCATAAGTGATAATAATACTGAATCCTATGATGATATCATAAACTTTCTTAAATCTAAACTTGATTCTAATTCTATAAATATACTTATAGATAAACTAAAGAGAATTAATAGTAACGATGATAATGATAATAATCTTACAGATAATAATGATCTAGATGAAGATAAACAAGATATAGAAAGTGATAATAACAAATGTCTAAAGAATGGCGAAGATGATGATAATGATGAAGATAATAGTAATAGTAGTAAACTAATATCTCAAAACTCTCTAGAACATATCTATAATTCAATAAAATCTAAACTTGAATCAGAACAGAGAGCAATTATTAGAGCATATAATCATGTAAAATCTTCTGTAGGTGATTTTAATTTCTTTGGTATGAATGTTAAAGATATATACAGATATGCTTTAGTTAATTCTAATATACCTGTTAATGGTAAAGAGACTTTAGGAGAACTTAAGGCTATGTTTAATGTATTTAACAACAGTAGAAGTAGAATAGATAATAACTACTATAGTAGTGAATCTAATTTTAAACTACCAAATTATCTTAAATAAGTAACAAAAGGTTTTAAAATAAAATGACATTTCAAAATAAAGTAAATCTATCTCAAGTTAAGTATTTTGATGGAGATATAACGAGAGATAATCCCATTAATATCCTTCCTTTCTTTGCAGAAGATGAGAACTGTATAGCAGGAAAGTTTGTATTTGCAGGAACTAATCCTACAACTCAAGTTAAAGGTATAGATCAATCAGCTACATCTATAGTAGGAATAGTTAAAAGATTAGGATTTCAGTCTAACATAGGTGGAAGTAATATTAATAGTTTAAGCTATAACAAAGGCTCAGAACTAACTATAGTGCTAACAGGATTTATAGCCATTAGACCTAGCAATAAATCTAAACATAATGATGAGGTATATGTTAATCCTACTACCGGAGAAATACAAACGGGAACAACTAAACCAGAGAACTTTATAGAAACAGGTTTTAGAGTATTTGAACCTAATGGTGCAAATGAACTATGTGAAATTTATAAACTTTAGAAAGAGAATAATATAATATGACAAAACTAACCAATTCAGATATACAACTATTAGACAGAAGAGGAATACTTAAGAATAATAGTAATAGTAGTAGTATAACCACACCTAATATTAATTCCATCTTTGCGGGTCCTCTTACCTTCATACAAAAAGAAGCTATAGATGTATTAACAGCTCCACTACTCTATGATGAATTCATAGGTATATCCGAAAAGAATGGATCTTGGGGACAGGATACCGTATCTATTAAGATAAGAGAATATGGAGGAGAAGTAACATCATATGTATCAGGTAATAGTGCTATAACAGGAGGACAGAAATCATCAATTAATTACAATACTATCATAAGAGGAGTATATGAATATGAGAAGTCTTGGGTTGTGGATGATAAGGAACTTAACTCTGCCGGATTCTTTAATGAGAACCTGATAGTTGAAGAAACCAAAGCAACCATGAAAGCTTTAGCTATAGCTAGGAATAGAATTAATTTCTTAGGAATACCGGAGAAGAATAACTCTAATGCTCCTGTCTATGGTATACTTAATGATCCAGAACTATTACCTATGATAACTGTACCTGCCAATAAAGAAGGTAATACCGAATGGAAAGATAAAACAACAGAAGAAATATATAATGATATTATATTCCTAATTAATGAACTGCAGAAACAATCAAAGGGATTATCTTTACAATCTTACAATTCCGGTAAAGTCTATAGATTAGGTATAGCTAATTCAGTATTTGGTAATTTAAGAAAGACTAACTCATATGGATTATCTGCTCTAACTAAACTTAAGGAAGAATTTGCAGATACCTTAAAGCTATTTGCTATACCTCAGATGGATAACTATGATAACAATACAGATAATATAATGATGTTAATTATAGATGCTGATGATGATATACCTACCGCTAAAGGTTCCTATATGGAATTAGCTAGAGCATATCAGATAGATAAATTAGGTTCTACCATATCCCAAAAGATTGTCAGTTCCATATCTGGTAATATTACCCAAAGACCTATACTTATAGGTAGGGCTAGGGGGATATAATAATATATAAGAATAACCTAAAACGAATAGACAACAGGCATACTCTCCTGATCTGTTGTCTTTAAATATAACAAATAATAACCATAAATAAAATAATATAATATAATCACCATGATCACACTACTCTATAGAGGAACAACAGATATAATTGTTGGTAACCTAAACATAAAAGCTAATAACTTCATTAATTTATTTCCTGATGATATTTGGGAAATAACCTACAATAGATACAAAGGATATTTTGATAAAAGAACAGTATCTGAATCTAATCCTGATGGACAGTTTATAATATCTAAAAGAAGTAACTATGCTTTAGACCAATCTAAAGAGGCTGGAAGGAATAATACAATTGAAGATATAGAGAATGAAATAGAAGATAATAAGGTAATAGTAGTAAACAAGAGAAGAAATAAAAATAAAGATAAATCATGATAACCATAAACTACAATAAGTTTAGAAATAGATTTAATGAGTTTAGAGATTTAACTGATGAAGATATAGAACTATATTATAATGAATCTAGAACCCTCATAAATCCAACAGAAAATATAGAAGTACTACCAAATAATCTAAGAGAATCTGGAGTATATTTAGCTACCGCACTGATAGCCAAAGAGTATAAAAATATGGCTACTGAGGATAGCAATAATACCAGCAATGGTGGTGGTATAATATCTTCTGCTTCCGAAGGTTCTGTATCATTATCCTATCAGTCCGTACCCTATAAGAGTATAAAAGAATATGATCTATTAGCTAATGATATACAACCCTATGGAAAGATGTTATTGAGAATAATTAATCTTAGTCAACCGAAGATAGTTACCAATACCAATATTAATAATATAAACTACTATAATGTTATTAGATAGATTAAAATATAAAAATACTAGTTCTATAGAGGTAGGATACTTCAAAGGATTACTCTATGATAATGATATTCCGGTAGCTCAGGTAGCTTCATGGAATGAATTTGGAACAGATACTATACCTGCTAGACCATTTATGCGAAATGGTATAAATAATAATAGAAAGAAATGGATTAGACTTTATAAGGATAAACTAATTAAAAATAAATTAGATATAATTAAAACATCAGAATATTTAGCAAATATAGTAGTAGGAGATATTAAAACATCTATAGATAAAACCATAAATCCCCCTAATAAACAATCCACCATAGCAAAGAAGAAAAGTTCTCATCCTCTTATAGATACCGGAAGATTAAAGAACTCAATAACATATAGAATTATGAATAATAAATAATAAATAATAATGAATCTACATAAGCTAGTCACAAAACACATAAATAAAATTAATAGAGAAACTGACATAATAATACATAAGTTTAAAGAAAGTATAATAACTGATTTTGGAGAAAATATAAACATCTATGATGTAATTGAAACTAAAGCACAGATACAACCAATAAATTCAGAGAAGTTACAACATATCAATAACTTTAACAGTTCAAATACCTATAGAAGATTATTTCTGAATGGTAAACAAAATTCTTTATCTTTAAATACCAATGGAGACCTAATAGAATTTGATAATAAATTATGGTTAATAGTAGAATCTCCTCAATCTTGGGATTATTCTGGGTGGAATGAAATAGTAGTTTGTTTGCAGAATTAGTGGTGGTATACTACCTTATTTACATTCTGTAAATATTAATTATAATATCAGTCAGTATTACACAATGTGGGTGAGTGATATGAGTAATGATAATAAGATAAGTTTTAATATAAACTATAATAACATAATAGCAGCAATACTATATGTTATAAATAAGATGAATGGTAAGGTAAATAAATACAATCTTATGAAAATAATATTTGCTGCAGACAAGTATCACCTTAATAAATATGGTAGACCTGTTACAGGAGACTATTACATAAGTATGGAATACGGAACTGTACCTAGTAATATTAAAAATATGATTGATGGTAATAACAGAGATTACTACCTAAATATACTACAAATTGATGACTATCCATTTAAAGTTTCAAATGAAAAAAGGAATTATTTTATAGAAAGTAATATAAAACCAAATATAGATTATTTATCTGAAAGTGATACAGAAGCACTAGATAATGGTATAAGCGAATATGCTTATTTGTCTTTTGAAGAAGTTATGGAAAAGAATCATAATGAGAAATGTTGGCAAGAGACAGAACTAAATACCAGAATACCTTTTGAAAAGATAATAGATAATAAGGAAATAGTAGAATACCTACGAACATATTCAAAAAGTATTGTACTATGATCGATACAGGGGATATTATACACCTAAAGGGTAACCCAGTTCCAAATATAGAAACAAAATGGGTAGTTGTTGTTGCAAAAGAACAAAAATGGTGTTTTTGTATTAATACGGAAAACAGATTAATGTATAATTGTACCGAATTGAAAAAGAAAAGCCATCCATTTCTTAAAAATGAAAAACATTATATTGCTTGCAAAGATGTTATAGAATATAAAGAAGATAATGTTACAGGTAAATATGGCTCACTGAATAAAGATGAGTTACTAGCTTTAATGAGTCATATAATAAATAATGTAAAAACAATTAACCAAAACAAAAAACTTATAATATTAAAAAGTCTGCAAGAAAAAGTTGATGAATTTTCTTTATAGTTATTTAGTATAGATAAGTTATTCCAATGATTTGAAAAAACCATCACTAAAGTCAACGCCCTAACAAATCTACAAATCCATCTGTTCTTTCCTAAAGGAACAGATAGACAGCAGTATAATAGTTCTTCAAGCTAATCAAAATAGAACAATAGTACCACCCAACAAAGATTGTTGTATCATACATTTACTAAACATCAGAAGAGTTGGAACCAATATACATGATTATGATAGTGATAGTAATAATACTATCTATGAACTTCTAGAATCAGATCTGCAGCTGGATTTCTATGGTAATAACTGCTATGAATATGCTATCAGATCCCAAATACTTCTGGAGGATGATATAGGTATTAATGATATTGGCAGTGGTAACTATGGCATAACTCCCCTCTACTGTTCCGAAATAAGAAATCTAACCGGTTTGACTATAGTTAATGAGCAATATGTAACAAGATACAGTTTCGATCTAACAATAAACTTCTATGGAGAAGTAAACAATAAAAATAGAGATGGGTTTAACTCTGTTAAACTTAATATTGAGAATATCAATAATGATTAATAAATAAATAATAATAACCAATAACTAATGTAATGACCATATCAATAGATAAAATAGTAAATGTGCTTCCGAGAACAATTAATTCTGGAAATAGTAATTATTTAGAACTTAATGGTATGATAATAAGTTCTAATGATTTTATACCTAATGACAATATATTAGAATTTAATAGTAGTGAATCTGTTGGTAAATACTTTGGAATAGAATCTAAAGAATATAAGTTATCCATTAACTATTTCTTAGGTTTTAGCAATTCCACCAAGAAACCCAACAAACTACTATTTGCAAAAGACCTGACAAAAGAATCTAAACCAGCTTGTCTATTTGGAGGTAAAGTAGAACTATCAATTGATAACTTAAGATTAGTAGAGAATGGTTCATTGGTTATAACCATAGACAATGAAACTATAGAATTAAATGATATTAGTTTAACCAATATCAAATCTTATAGTGACATAGCTGTTACTATTCAAGATAAACTAGATAACAAATGTAAAGTAGTATATTCAAGTATTAATAATAATTTTATAATAAAAAGTAGTAATACTAATACATTATCCTATTGTAAAGGTACATTGGCTGATCTATTGGGTTTATCTGAAGAATCTAGTATCTTTCTATCTCAATCTTCAGATATTATACCCATAGCTGAGAATATGGATAGAATAAAGAACATAAGTTTAAATTGGGTATCATTTATGACTATAGATGAAGAGATAGAATTAAATAATAAGTTAGCTTATGCAACCTGGACTAATAGTGAGAACTATGGTTGTAGGTTTATATATCTATGTCAGGATAGTGATAACAACAACTTTAAATTTGGAAATATACTTAAAGAAAAGGAACTAAATGGTACTTCAATACAGTATAATAGTACTGAGTTATGTACTTTTGTAGCTGGCATGATAGCCAGTATTAACTATGATGTTAAAGATGGAAGAATAACCTTTACCTTTAAACAGCAAGATGGATTAGATTATACGGTAGATGATAATGATCTAGCTGATAAACTATTAGCTAATAGCTATAACTTTTATGGAAGCTATAGTAACAGCAATAACAATTATAAATTCTATCAAAATTCCAGTGTATTTGGTAAGCATAAATGGTTAGATAGTCTTATTAACGCTATATGGTTAAATGATAAATTACAGACCAATATATTAGATTTAATGTTATCTGTTAACTCATTACCATATAACGAAGGAAGTTACAATTTAATTATTAATTCCTGTCAGGATAGTCTGACTTTGGCAACTGAAAATGGGGTGATTAGCAAATCCATTGAATTAACCAATAGTCAAAAGCTACAACTGGAACAGGAAGCGGGATTAGATATATCAAATTCTTTGTATACGGAAGGTTATTACTTTCAGGTACTAAATCCTTCAGCTAAAGCTAGAGAAACCAGAGAAACACCTATAGCTAATCTTTGGTATTGTGATGGTGGTTCTATACAAAAGCTTACAATCAATTCAACTATAATACTCTAATATGAAAAAAACATTAACTTCAGCTAATTCATCTATAACTATTAGTTTACCTATATTACCTATTCCAGTTCAACTGCAACAATTTTCCAGTGATGATTTAATTAATCAGGATGAAATAACTCTTACGGAAGATAGAATGGGAATAGATGGAATTAAATCAAGTGGATTTATATTAAATCCTATAGTTATACATATAACTCTAGAATCCACAAGCCCATCTATAGATAATGTATTTAACCTATGGATACAATCTATGGAATTAGCAAGAGAATCTCTAGAATGTAGTTCCATGATTCTTACGGTTCCTTCTCTCAATAACAGATAT
>CAJTRF010000037.1:0-4713 GCA_910578525.1 uncultured Mycoplasmatales bacterium
AGTTTTTTGAGTTATTCAAAAACCTTTGTATTTTCAAACAAAAATGAATAAAAAAATTTTTTAATTTTTATTAAAAATAATACTAAATAAAAGATTATTTAGCAATTCTTGCTATATCATTTTTATCTAACTCAAGCTGTTGATCAAATGTA
Source organism: uncultured Mycoplasmatales bacterium (assembly GCA_910578525.1). Taxonomy (GTDB): domain Bacteria; phylum Bacillota_I; class Bacilli_A; order Mycoplasmatales; family Mycoplasmoidaceae; genus Malacoplasma_A. The sequence continues at coordinate 153 of CAJTRF010000037.1, forward strand.
ATGCTTATCTTACTCATTGGTGTTTTAACTGCAGAAATTAAATTACCTAGCTTATCTTTAATAAATTTAATTTTTGTTTTAATATTCTGATGGTTTGGACCAATAATAGTAAATTCCATATCTTTGTTAAAGTTATTTCTTGAAATAACTTCATAAGTGTCATTCGAGATTTTTTTGTAAACAACAAAAGCAAAAATTTGGTTGACTTTACTTTGTACATCATGATAAAGCATCTCATCTTTATTTGGATGACCATCAAACCAGCCTTGTGCTGTTGGTCTATTTTCAGCATTCTTGATTTCATCAAGATACTTATTCATGTCTTTTATTTGCCTTGTTGTTAAATATTCATCAATTAGTTTACGGTAAGTGTTAACAACAGTGGCGATATAATATTCTGATTTCATTCTACCTTCGATCTTAAAAGATTTAATTCCAGAATCTATTAATTTTGGCATGTTAGCTATTTCATTCATATCTTTAGCTGACATAGTAAACTTGTTAGAATAAGTTTTGGATTCATCATAAATTTTGTAAACTCATCTACAACTTTGAGCACAACCCCCAACATTAGAATCTCTTAATGAAAAATTATTGCTGATCATGCATCTACCTGAATAGGCAATACATAACGCTCCATGAATGAAATGTTCTATATCTATAGCATTTTTTAATGCTTGAATCATTTTAACTATTTCATCATAACTATTCTCACGAGCTAAAATAATTCTTTTACATCCATTATTCTTAAAGAATAATGCAGCTTTAGAATTACATATTGATTGTTGAGTAGAAACATGAATCTCAGCATTCTTATCATGTTGTCTAATACGATCCATAATGAATGGATCAGTGCAAATATACGCATCAGGTTTAAGTGGAATAATTTGATTTATAAAATCATCAAAAGCACTTAGATGAGCATTGTGACAAACAATGTTTGTTACAAGATATACTTTTTTATTTAATGAATGAGCATAGTTAATGATTTCTGCTACTTCTTTAAAATCAAAGTTAGAACTTCTTGCTCTTAACGAATAAGATTTAGCTCCTAAATAAATAGCATCTGCTCCATAGTTTAAAGCATATTTACCCTTAATAATGTCACCAGCTGGTGATAGTAATTCAATTTTATTTTTCATCTCTCAAATACACCATATCTTTGGTGTCTCCTAAAAACCCATTATTAACAGATTCGTTTTTACAAATTTGTTTTTCTAATGATTCATATTTAACGATGTCAGTTGGATTAGTAATTGCTTGTTTATATAATTTAGTAATTTCTAATATTCAGTTACCATCATGTAAAAACGAATCAATATATAAGTAGTCTAATTTATTTAATTCATTTAAAAACCTAATTGTTGATAAACTGTAGGCTGTATATAAATATGTTCCATATTTATCTTGATAAATAATCGTTGGAAAGTTTCTTGTTTCTTCACTTAAAAATAATTTTTTGTTTGTTGGAATTTGAAGGTTATATTCTTGATTAAAATTTTCGATCATCTTTCATTTAGATTCCATAATAAATGAATATCCTGCTGTTTGGATACCAACCTTCATTTGATTTTTATTGTCTAAGATTTCTAAAACTTCTTTTTTTCTTAATTCTCTTGAAACAAAAACGTTGTTAATTTTATTTCTTAAATAAAAATCAAAGCTTCCATAATTTGTAACTAATGTTTCAGGATTATAAAAAAAATTAAATTTTAAGTTTTGTTCATTACAAATTTGAATCACTCCAAAATCAGCAAAGATAATTCCGTCAATGTTTAATTTGGATAAATTAAATAAGTATTTAGTTAAAGAATCAATGTCTTCTTCAAAAAAGATTCGATTAACTAAAACAAGAATTTTTGAATTTTTCTTTTGAGAAATTATTTTTTCTAATTCTTCAAGAGAAAAATCATAATTTTTTCTTACAGAAAAACCTTCTTGACCAATAATTAAATAATCGGTATTAATGTTAATAAGATCGAGAGCATTTTCATAGTTTGCAGGACTAATTAAAACTTTCATATTAAAATTATAAGAAAAAACACAGAGCATTAACCCTGTGTTTTAAAAATTAAATCAAACAAACTTCTTTATGTTCTTTCAAGATATTCATCTTGTTTTTCTTTCTACTTGCATTTGTTGCTTTCGTAATATCAATGTCTACAATTTGACCTTTAATCATTGAAATAACTCTATTAAACTTGCCTGACAAAACACAATCCATAGCTTTGTATGCCATTAATGTGGCATTAGCACGATCTCATGCATCGGTTGTTCCACCACGTTGAACATGACCAATAACATTAACTCTTGTTACTCTGCCAGTTTCTTTTTCAATATATTTAGCCATTTCTTGCAATGATGGTAAACCATCTTTACCATATAGACTTTCAGTAATTACAAATAAGCATGAACGTTTACCGTTGTTTTTAGTTTCATTTGCAATCTTTAAGAATTCTTCTTTAGTTTTAAGATTATCTTTTGTAACAATAGCTTCTGCATCAGTAGCAACACCAGCATAAATTGCAAGATCACTAAATCCTCTACCCATTACTTCACAGAAACATACACCACTATGAGAATCAAACGAATCTCTTAATGCATCAATTGTATTAACAATTCTGTTTAAGCAAGTAAAGAAACCAATGGTTTGTTCACTGCTTGAAATATCATTATCAATTGTTCCGGGTAAACCCATAACATTAACTTTACCATATTTATGAAGACCAGCAGCACCTTTATATGTACCATCTCCTCCGATGGCAAATAAAACATCAATTCCATGATTTTTTAGAATCTTACCAGCTTTAGCTTTTACTTCTGGTTTATAGAAATCAAGACTACGCGCTGATCCAATGAAAATATTACCACGTGAATTATATTCTTCAATATGAAGTAATTTTTCTTGGTCAATTAAGACAAATTTTTCTTCAAGCAATCCCTTGTAACCATCATAAATAACATAAGGAGTAATTTTTTTAGCTATTGTTTTCTTACATAAAGCAATAACAGCATTATTCATACCAGGTGAATTACCACCTGATGCTAATATTGCGATCTTTTTTACTTTAGTAGATTTCTTAGCCATATAAAAATTATTTAGATAAGTTGTAGAATGTTTTTACACCATCGTATGATGCTCTAACACCTAATTCGTTTTCGATTTCAATTAAACGGTTGTATTTACAAATTCTTTCAGATCTAGACATAGAACCTGTTTTAATTTGTCCAGTTCCTAAAGCAACTGCCAAATCAGCAATTGTTGTATCTTCTGTTTCACCTGAACGGTGAGATACAACAGCACATCATTTAGCATTCATTGCGATCTTAATTGTTTGGATTGTTTCAGTTAATGAACCAATTTGGTTTAACTTAATTAAAACTGCATTTGTAACTTTGTTTTCAACACCACGCATACAAATCTTAGGATTTGTACAATAAATGTCATCACCTACAATTTGGATTTTGTCTCCAACTCTTTCCATTAATTTAATGAAACCTTCTCAATCATTTTCACTTAAACCATCTTCAATTGAAATGATTGGGTATTTCTTAATTAATTTTTCTAAATAGTCAATCATTTGATCAGTAGTTTTGTGAGCTTCTTCAGCTGATAAAATTTTTTCAGCTAATGCTTTTTTGAAAACATATACTTTCTTTTCAGAATCATATAATTCACTAGCAGCTACGTCTAATGCAATAGCAACATCTTTATCAACACCTGGTTGGTAACCTGCAGCTTTAATAGCTTCTACCATTAAGTCTAAAGCGTCTTCTGCTTTATCTAAATCAGGAGCAAACCCACCTTCATCACCTTTTCCAGTAGATTGTTTTTTAGATTTAAGAATACTTTGTAATGCATGGAAACATTCAGAAGCAATTTGCACAGCTTTTTTAATACTTGTAGCTCCCACTGGCATAAACATAAATTCTTGGAAGTCAATAGTGTTGTCTGCATGTGCACCACCATTAATAACATTTAGCATTGGAACAGGCATCTTGTATAAGTTGTCATTACTTCCTAAGATGTTTTCTCTAATGTATTGGTATAAAGGTTTACCATACGCATTAGCAGATGCATTAGCAGCAGCTAATGAAACAGCTAAGATTGCATTAGCACCTAAATTTGTTTTGAATTCAGTACCATCTAATTTAATCATTGCATCATCTAATTCAGTTTGTTTAGATGCATCCATACCAATGATCGCTGGAGTGATGATTTTCTTAATATTTTCAACAGCTTTTAATACACCTTTACCATTGAAACGTTTTTTATCACCATCTCTTAATTCTAATGCTTCTCTTTCTCCTGTTGAAGCACCAGATGGAACCATTGCTTTACCAACAGCACCACAAGCTAGTTTTACGATACAAGCTACTGTAGGAAATCCTCTTGAGTCTAATACTTCATAAGGAATTACTTCAGTAATCTTGCAATTGTGTTTATTGAATAATTTCATTTTTATCTCCTATATATTAATAATATAAATTATAGCAATAATACAAATTAAATAACTAAATATATTTAATAAATAAAAACTCCTAAATGAATTTAGGAGTC
>CAJTRF010000037.1:4752-7891 GCA_910578525.1 uncultured Mycoplasmatales bacterium
ACTGTTCAGCCTTCTGGTGGGAAGTCACCTTTTTGTTTAATTCAATCTAATAAATCATCTGAAGTAATTGATGGATTTAAAGATTTAACATTTCCAAATGAATTAAGATTTTTAAATGCATTAGCACCAACAGTAATAGAAATTTGATAATCAGAAGGTAAATCTCAACCAATAAACCATAAACGTCCACAATTCATAAACGCTTCTTGGCCAATTGTAATTAAACTAATTGGTAATGTTATACTTGATAAGTTTAGAGATCCTTCAAAAGCACCTTCACCAATTGTTTCCAAACTATTTTGAAAAGTTACAGAAGTTAATGGAGACATCGAAAACGAATATTCGCCAATTATTGAACAATTAGAATTTTCAGCAAAAGCTAATTTTGTAATAAAAGATGGAATAACTGAACTAGAAGCATTATAGAAAGTTCCATCATGATAGAAAGCTCCATCAGCAATGCTTGTTACTCTTGATGGAATTCGTATAGTATCACAAGTACTTTCATATTGTGATAAATTAATATCACTTTTAAATCCTTGTAAGACGTTGTTTGCATCAATGTCTAAAACACTCTCTGGCAAAGCGGCTTTTCAACTTTCTGGCAATCCACCATGTTGTATTAAATAGTTAAGCAAGTCTATACTTTCATATTCACCAATGTTATTTATAGCAACTGTTCCATCAGAAGGACAACCACTAAATGAATTGATGTCTATATGATCCATTTCTCCAGTTCAACCATTTCAAGTAATGTTTTCTAAATAAGTACAATTCACAAAAACATTTTCTTTAATTTCTGATAAACTACTTGGAAAAATTACTGAACTCATGTAAAACGAATTATAGAAAACACCATTATCAATTGAAGACAAATTTGTTGCATTAGAAAAATCAACTGAAGTTAAATTATTAAAATTGTTAGCAAAAGCAGATTCATTAACTTTTGTTAATTGAGAATTTTCAGCAAAAGTTATTTTTGTAATAAATGATGGAATTGTTGAGGAGTATTGTGTATCATCAAGAAAAGCAGATTCATTAATACTTGTTACTCTAGCCGGAATTTTCATAGTGTCAGAGGTATTTTGATATTGAGATCAATCAATTCCACTTTTAAAACCTTTTAAAGCATTGGTTGTTTCATCTATATCATAAACACTGTCTGGTAATTCTCTACCGGTGTTTTTAATTCAAGATTCTGGTAACCCACCATCAACATGTAAACATTGAAGTAATTCATTACTATCATGTCCACTAGGATTGGTTACTATAACATTCCCACCTGTTGGACAAACACCACTAAATGCATCACTTGACAAAGAATCAAATGAACCACTTCAAGCATTTCATGTAATACTATTTAAATTTGAACAATTTTTGAAAACATTTGCATTGATTGTAGTCAAACTACGTGGAAAAGATATAGAAACTAGTGCTGAACAACTTTCAAAAGCATTCGCTTTAATTGATGTTAATTCTGTACAATTTGAAAAATCAACAGAAGTTAATGCTGAACATCCCTTAAAAGCTTGAACCGAAATATTTTTTAAATTACTTGGAAACGATATTAAATCTAATTTTGAACATCTACCAAAAGCAATCGCACCGATTTCAGTAAGGCTATTTGGTAAAAATACAGAAGTTATTTCTGAACAGTCAGAAAAAACATATCTTTGAATTTCAGTTAAAGTGCTGCAATATGATAAATCAACAGACTCCAATTTATTACATTGATAAAAAGCAAATTCACTAATTAATGATAAATTTGTGCAATATGATAAATCAATAGAAGTTAATGCTGGACATGATTCAAAAGCAGAATTGCCAATTGATCTTAAATTACTTGGCAAACTTACAGATGTTAATGAAGATGCTCTAAATGCATCATTGTTAATTGAAGAACAATTAGAACCTTCGGCAAAAGTTAATTTTTTAATAAATGATGGAATTGTTGATGCAAAACTTTTATAAAAAGCATTATCAGCAATACTTGTTACACTTGCAGGAATTTGCATAGTGTCACATGTGTCTTTGTATTGATTTAAATCAATACCTTGTTTAAACCCTACCAAAACATTGTTTTCATCAATTTCATAAACACTTTTTGGTAATATTGGACTAGCATCTTTAGTTCAACTTTCTGGTAACCCACCATATTCTAATAAATATTGAAGCAATGCATCACTATCATAACCACTAGGGTTAGTTACAGTAACATCTCCACCAGTTGGACAAACACCTGTAAATGAAATAGGTAGTAAGTTAGCACTGCCGTTTCAAGCATTTCATTCAATATTATCTAATTTTAAACAATTTTTAAAAACATATTCTCCAATGGTTAATAAACTTCTTGGAAATTTAACAGAAGTTAATGCTGAACATTCCGTAAAAGCATAATCATCAATCGAAGTTAAAATATTACAAGTTGATAAATCAATTGAATGTAATGCTGAACAATTTTCAAAAGCATTCTCTTGAATTGATGTCAAATTAGTGCAATTTGAAAAATCAACAGAAGATAACGATTTACAGTTCATAAAAGCAATAATACCAATTGAAGTCAATTCGGGTGGAAGTATTATTGAAGTTAATTTTGAACAATCATAAAAAGCATTATTACCAATAGTTTTTAGACTGTTTGGAAATGTTATAGAAGTTAATGCAGAACACGAATGAAAAGCTCCTAGATTAATTAATGTTAAATTAGTGTGCGATAAATCAACAGAAGTTAATGCACGACAATCAAAGAAAGCAGAAGAATTAATTGAATTTAAACTAGATGCATTAGAAAAATCAATTGAAGCCAAAGCAAGAACACTATAAAAAGCATCTTGACCAATCGTTTCTAAACTACTTGGAAAACTTACAGAAGTTAATGTATAACATTGTTTAAAAGCATAATTACCAATTGTAGAACATTGAGATCCTTCAGCAAAAGTTAAATTTTTAACAAATGATGGAATTGTTGAAATTATATGAAGAGGTTGAGGAGTATCAACAAAAGCATTATCAGCAACACTTGTTACTCTTGCAGGAATTTGCATAGTGTCACAATCTTGAAAGTTGCCTTTGTAAATTTCAGAATCTGGATCATTTAAAAATTCATCTTTAAATCCTAATAAAGTTTTACCATCATCAG
>CAJTRF010000038.1 GCA_910578525.1 uncultured Mycoplasmatales bacterium
GTCATTTCCCCATATTTACTCCAAAGTGGCGTAAAATAGGTTTTACAGTCTAAAAAAACAAAAAAAATCCATGTAACCCATGGATTTTTTAAATTTTAGTTTTTTAATGGAGCGGGTAATCGGAATCGAACCGACATCAATAGCTTGGAAGGCTATGGTTCTACCACTGAACTATACCCGCTTAAAATGGTGCTGAAAGAGGGACTTGAACCCTCACGGTATTGCTACCACAGGATTTTAAGTCCTGTGCGTCTACCATTCCGCCACTTCAGCATAAATGGTGTCCCACCGGAGAATCGAACTCCGGACCCCTTCATTAAAAGTGAAATGCTCTACCGCTGAGCTAGTGAGACATAATGGCTGGGTAGGTTGGATTCGAACCAACGCATGTCAGAATCAAAATCTGATGCCTTACCGCTTGGCTACAACCCAAACTGGTGGACGAGAGTGGATTCGAACCACTGAAACCGGAGGTGGCTGATTTACAGTCAGCTGCGTTTGGCCGCTTCGCTACCCGTCCGTAGTAACACTATACTTATAAAATATAGTATTAAAATTATATTAATAAATTATTTAAAAATTAATTATTTTACAACTTTTAAAAAAGTGATATATAAAAAAGTCTAATTAATTCTTAATTTTTTCTATTTTAACTTTGTATGGATCTTCAACACCATGAACTTCAGCTGTTGTACCAATAGTTTTGTTTAAAATAGCCTTTGCTAATGGTGATTGGTTAGAAATTTTGTTTAGATCTGGATCAGCTTCTACTTCACCTACAATTTCATAAACAAAAGATTTCTTTTCAGAAAAATCATAAATTTCAACCTTTGAACCAATTTTAACACGAGCATTTGAATCTTTTGGTTGGTCTTCAATTACTTGTGCATAGTTTAAGATTTCTTGAACCTCTTTAATTCTACCTTCAATTTCAGCTTGTTGGTTTTTAGCTGCATCATAATCTGCGTTTTCAGATAAGTCGCCCTGTTCACGGGCTTCTTGAATTAATTTAATAACAGCAGGACGTTTAACATCGATAAGTTCACGTAATTCTGCCTTTAATTTATCTATACCTTCTTGAGAAAGTAAATACTTCTTTTGTTCTTCCATAACCTGATTATTTTATTTATTAATTATATGTAATATATAAAAATAATAAAAAACTTTATTACTTTTTTAATGAAGAAAGAAATTCTTCACTTTTATTAAAAACAGATTCGAATTCTTTGTTGCCTTTAAGTATTTTAAATTGTTGTAGTTCTTTATAAAAAGAATAATTAAAAAACATAGCATAATTATTTGATAACAAACTATTATCATTTTTAATAAATTCGTATGCTTTTGTAAAATTACGTAGAAGGTCTTCGGCTTTTTTAACTGAAAAACCATTGCTAGTTATAGAGCCTTCTACTCCAGCACTATAAAAATAATTTTTTGTATTCCTTACAATAAATGAATTAGCTTTTGATAAACAAGCTATATTGTAAAAAGTATCTTCTGAATATAAATTTTCTTCAACAAAATAAATTGAATTATTAATTAAGAAATCTTTTTTATATGCTTTTAGTCAAGCCATTTTTGAAATACGTGATATTAAATTAAAGTCATTAGCTTTTGTCGGGCTTGGTAAACTTGGTCAACTTTCATCAAAATAATATTTTTTCTCAGGGGTTACAGCATAAAAACTAAATCAATAAAAATCAATATCAGAATATTTATTAAAAATATCTTTAATATCTTGTAGTGCATTGAATGCTAAATAATCATCTGAATCTACAAAAACAATAATTTCTCCGGTTGCATTTTTAATTCCAACATTTCTAGTTGGGCCTAATCCAACGTTCTTCTTGTTTGTAATTAATTTAAATTTTGCATTATTTAAAGCTCATTTCTTAACGAATTTTGATGTTGTTGTAGATGATGAACAATCATCAACAATGATACATTCAAAATCTTGATTTGTTTGATTCTGAATTGATTCTAAACATTTGATTAAATATTTTTTTGGAGTGTTATAACAAGGGACAATTATGCTGATCATTTTATCTTGAATCAATAATTATTTTTTCTATTAGTTTTCTTTGAATTAATTGTGTTTGTGAAAGAGAGTATTCATCAGCATATTTAGTTTTAACAACTTCTGCTGGAAGATTATATTTATTAGATAAACTATTAAGAATTAATTTATCATCATCTTCTGATAATTGAATTTTTAATTCATCTGTTAATTTGTCAATTGCAAAAAGCATATTGATGTTTTCAATAGCTTTTTTGTCAATAAATTTATAAAAATTATCCATTGTAAGTAATGTTTTATCGCCTGCAACTAAAGTTTGTAAAGAAATATTTTTAGATTTAGCATATTGAGAATATTGTGAAAGTAAAATTGCTCTTTGTCTTCCAAAAGTAGCTTCTGGAATAAAATCTAATTTTGTTTCATTTTTAAAAATTGAAATAAGTTTTTCTTGAGCTTGTTGTATTTGAACCTTACTTTTTTCAATTAAAACTTTATTCTTTAAAAATTCTTTAAATTGACTTACAGTATGAACGTTTTTTATGTTGAATCTTTTTACAGATTCATCGTTTAAAACAATATCATTAGAAATAATTTCTTTTACTTTAACAGTGTAAGTAACGGTCCTATTTTTGAATTCTTCCAAATAATAGTCAGCAGGCATTTTAAGATCAAAAGTAATTTCACTATTTGGTTGTAAACCAATTAATTTTTCTTCAAATCCAGGTAAAAATTCATGAGATCCAATTTTTAATCTATAGTTGGTTGCAGATGAACCAGGAAATGGTTTGTTATCAATTTTTCCTTCATAATCGATCTTAATTGAACTATTACTTGCTACAATATTTATTTTCTGTGCAGTTGCACCATATTTGTTTAAAAACATTGTTACTTGGTTTTCAATTTCAAGTGGTGTAACCATTGGTTTTATATAGCCTTCAAGTGCTTTTTTATAATCACCAACAATTACATTTGGTAAAAGATCAAATGTATATCTAATAGTTACTTCTTGATCATTAATCTTTAAAACATTAATGTTTGGCACATCTTCAATCAAATTTAAATTAGCGATAGCATCACTTTCAATTAATTGTTTATATGTAATATTACATATTTCATTAACACCTTCTGCATAAGCGTTTGATTGTTTAATTCTTTGTAGTGCAACATTAAAAGGAATATGACCTTTTCTAAAACCTTTTGCATTTCCAATTTTAGAATATTTAGCCACTAATTTATTTAAAACATTTTTTCATTGTGATTTGTCAGCTGCAACATCAACAATCAAAACATGTTTATTATCATCTTTGCTTTTTTGCAAAATAACCATATTTTGTTTATTATAATAACGATACAATGTCTAAGCAATATAAATTAAGCGTAATAATTCCTGTTTTTGACACAAACGTTAACTATTTAGAAGAATGTTTTTTATCAATTGATAAACAAACATATCAAAATTTTGAAGTTATTTTAGTTAATGATTGTAGTAAGAAATTTGTTACAGCTCAATTTATTAACCAATATCCTAAAACTCACGAGAAATATAGGGTAATTAATTTACCACAAGGTTTTGGTCCTGGAAACGCAAGAAATATCGGTGTAGAAAACTCTACTGGTGAAATTATTGTTTTCATAGATTCAGATGATTATTTATTACCTAAATGTTTTGAAGTCATTAATAACACATTCAATCAATGACCTGATCTTGATTTCTTATCATTCGAAATTAAAATTTTAATGAGTAATGGTGAGTTGTACGATCCAACAACAAATAGAGTTTTTTCAAGCACTCCTACTAATGTTTCGGAAAACCCAAATTTTGCTAACACAAGATGTTCAGTCTGAGCAAAAGGTTTTTCTAAAAAATTTCTAATTGACAAAAATATCTGATTTAAAAAAGAAGATATGTATATGGAAGACTTATATTACCATATGTTACTTCTTTCAAAATCACAAAAAACTATCTATATTAATGATGTTTTATATATTTTAAGGGAGACAGTTAATTCACGTGCCTTATCTGAATTTAATGCAAAAAAAGCAAATGATATTTTTCATTGTTACACAGAAGCATATAAAGAAATTAAAAATGATAATAGTTTTTTATCAAACAATTTTGCTGAATATTTTAAAAATTCTTTCTTTAGCAAAATTGATTATATGTCTAAGTTTTGTAATTTCAAGCAAACAAATGATTACAAAAAACTAGTAAACGAAGCAAACAAGTTTCTTTTTAGCTTAACTAATACAAAAGCTTAATATCATTATTAAAATATAATTATTTTATATGTCTTGTGTTTTTTGTGACATTGTAAATAAAAAAATTCCAGCATTTGTAGTTGCCGAAAATAAGAATGCTATTGCATTTTTAGATATAAATCCAATTGCTGATGGACACACTGTTGTAATTAGCAAAAAACATTATGCTAATTTAAGAGAATGCCCAGATGAAGTTTTATCTGATATGATTAAACTTTCTAAAGAAGTAGCAAACAAGATTTCAGAATCTAAATTAAAGCCTTGAGGGTTTAATTATTTATCAAACGATCAAAAAATAGCAGGACAAGAAATTATGCATGTTCATTTTCATGTAATACCAAAATACGGTAAACATGAAGGATTTAAATTTGGTATTGGTACCCATTATGTGGACGAAGTCAAAAAAGTCTACACTATATTAAATAAAAAATAATTTTATTTTTTCAACTCTTCTCAATACTTCTCTAGTTTTTGTTCATTAATAGAATATTTAGAAGGTTTGTAATATTTCTTGTTTCGTAATTCTTTAGGTAAATAATCTTGTTTAACTCAAGCGTTTTCGAAATCATGAGGATATTTATATCCTGTTCTACCTAATTTGCTTGCAGACTTATATGATTGATCTTTTATATGGTTTGGAACAGAATATGCTTTACCGTTTTGAACATCTTGTAGTGCTGACATAATTGCCATGTATGCTGAATTTGATTTTTGAGACAAACAAATTTCAATAACAATTGTTGCAAAAATTTGTTTGCATTCAGGAAAACCAACTTCTTTTGCTGCATGCACTGCGTTCACAACTCTAGAGCATAGTTGCGGGTTAGCCATACCAACATCTTCATAACAACATGCAATGATTCTTCTGCAGATTGATTCGATGTCTCCGGCTTGTAATAATCTTGCCAAATAATAAATTGCAGCGTCTGGATCACTACCTCTTATTGATTTGTGAAATGCAGATTGAAGATCATAATATTCATCGCCATAATCCGCTGCTACAACGTATGATTGTTGCATAACTTCTTTAAGAAGCTTATCTGTAATTTTTTTATCTTTATACAAGAAGTTTAATACATCAATTATGTTAATTGCGCTTCGAACATCTCCGTTTGTTTGAATACATATTTTTTTAAGTATTTCATCGGGTAAAGTGATGTCCAATTTATATCTTTTAAAAGTCTTTTTAAGACCATTAAATGTCTCATTGACTGAAACTGGTTGTAATTCTAAAATTTGACATCTACTTCTGATTGCAGGGTTAATAACAAAATATGGATTTTCTGTTGTTGAAGCAAACATATAAATTGTTCCATTTTCTAAATATGGCAATAAGATGTCTTGTTTATCCTTGTTTAATCTGTGAATTTCTTCAAGAATTACAACATATCATCCTTTTGATGTTCTTGCTGTTTCAATTATTTGAATTAGTTTTTCTTTTTTATCAATAGATGCATTAAACACTTGATAAGGAACACCTAAGTCGTTTACTAATGCGTAACTTATTGAAGATTTACCAATTCCTGGATAACCATAAAAAATTAAAGAATAAAGTATTTTATTCTTAACCATTTGGGTTATCAATGAATCTTTATTTAGCAAATGAGTTTGACCAATTACTTGATCAATGGATTTTGGTCTTAATATGTTGGATAGCAATTCTCTCATAGATTATTGATTATATCAATAATCATTTGGAATTATTTTGATCCTTTAGACTTGTTACAGTGCTCACACAAAATTTGACAATTCTCAAATGTTGTTTTCCCACCTTTAGTATGAGCCAATATATGATCAGCATTAAAATCATGTCAAGATTTAATTTCTACACCACACTTTGAGCAATAAACTTTTCCATTTTTAGATTTGTTTTTTTCATTTCATCATATCTGATATCTTTCATCTTGTGAGAATTGTCTTTTTGCGTCAACATTAAATTCCTCTAGTGCCTTATTAACCATTTCAATTCTTGTCTTTACAAAAGAAAAAGAATCATATTTTGAACCCCCACCCATCTGATTTTCTATTAATTTATTTTTTACATTATTATTGATAATTTTTTTAATTTTCGCACTATTGCTTTCATATGAATTCAACGAATCAAAATGTAGATAAAACACAGTAAAAATTGATTCAAACATTACATTGAAATATTTCGGAGGAATCCCATCGTCACCAAAAATTGAATACATGCTTTTTATTATTTTTTTACACATATTTGCGCTTTTCTCTGTTTGGTTCGTCATCGGTTCTTTTAATCATGGTTCAATAGATTTCCTTATATCTTTTGTACCAAATGAATCATTTTCAATTTTTTTAATAATCGTTAAACAACGAGCAATTAAAAAACTATGAGAAAACCTTTTATCTTTGTTCTTTTTGTTTGCCAATTTTTGCAACTCATCTAATTCAGCAATATCTCTTATCATTCTACGTTTGTTGTCATTTGCTATGGCCATCAATTTTTCATCTTTCGACAATTTAATTGAGTTTTCATTTATACGAATAAAAAATTCTTCTTGAGTAGATTGATCAAGCTCGGTTCCATCATCATTTTTGACATCACAAACAAATAATTCATATGATAAAAATTTTTGTTTATCATCATCCGATAACTCATTAAAAGAAACTTCTGCATTTTTATTATTTTTGCTATTCCATTCGATTTTATATTGATTATTTTTGAATTCTTTTAATGCAGTTAATCTTTGCAATCCATCTAAAATATTCTTGTTTGTTAATAAAATTGGTGGAATATAGTAATTTTCTAAAACGGATTTAATCAACATCTTTTTTGTTTTCTTTTTTCAAGCATCGTCTTTTCTTTGAAAAGCCAAATCATTTTTTCAAACATTGGTTTCGAATAAGGATAATACTTCTGATATCTTATGTGTGTTGTTATTTTTTTTCATTTTTAATAATATTTTTGTTCCCTTTATTCATAACTCAACAGCATTGAAAAGATTTAATTTTTCCTTTTTCCTGACACGTAAATTTACAGTTTCTTTGTATAAAATAGAAATCACATAAATTTAAAGTGTTTCCCATACTTTGTGAAAAAATTGTTGTTCCATATAAAAGTATGAAAGGTTTTCCAAAATTAATACATCTTTCAATTAATAATCTTTTTTGTGAAAAAGGCGGATTAGAAATAATAATGTCTCATTTTTTAGGTTGATATTTATAAAAATCTTTGCCTTCAGAAATATGCGATTTAATAACTTTTCATTTTTTTGATAATTGTTTTACAAATTGGCTTTCAGATGTATCGAATGGGCATCATATTATTGTATTTTTTTGTAGTTTCAAAACATCGATTAATTTTTTTACAGTCTCTTCAGATGTATAAAATTCATCATTCTTCTTTTGAAAGCCTAATATGTTTGCAATTGAATACTTTTGTCCCTTCATGCTGCTTGTAAGACAAAAAATACCTACTAGGAAAAAACCTAATAGGTATTAGTTTCGTGGTTCAATATCGCTAATTTATATATATATATATATATATTGAACATAAATTTTGTCAT
>CAJTRF010000039.1 GCA_910578525.1 uncultured Mycoplasmatales bacterium
TAACTTAATAGCCATGATTCATAGAAATCTAATCCCTCCCTTTTATATTTATTATAAGTATATTCCAAAACATCTTTAACATTATCAAAAGGTATATATCTATTCTCTTCTTTCACAAGATAGTCTCGAAGTATATCCCAATTACACATAAAATCTATTATATTACCTACTTTATCAAGATCATAATCCGCCCATTTTAATATCAAATCTTCAGGAATCTCTTCATTAAAAATTCTTCTATATTTATCACGCTTAGGACCTAGTACCATTTCTTTCTTTGCTTCATATGCGTTATCATATTTACTTTCAAGTTGTGTTGCTGATAGACTATTACCTGTTGCTTTATTATATTTTTGTCTAAGAGTATTAAAATCATCATTTAATGTAACTTTATTAGCATTTTGCAAATAGAATATTAAGTCATTGCCTGTTTTACCATGTTTCTTATATTCGTTTAATTTCTCTTCTATTGTAATTTGTTTCTTAGGATTAATTTTATTATATTTCTGTACAAGAGGGTATAACTCTAAATATATTGGAATATCTTCTGGTTCGTCGCTATATTTACTAAAGAGCTCTTCTACATCATCTTCTGTCATACCAGCTTCTTTAGCCGCTCTCTTTAGTCTAGCAAATTTTTGTTTTGGGGTTTCTTCTTTTACATCGTCATCATTTTTAATTGGTTCTTCAATATTTAACTTTTTGCCAAAGTTATGCTTTTGTTTTCCCCATTGTTTTCCCCCTCCTTTTCCCCAGTTACTTTTAGTTCCTTTCTTTGTTTCTTTTTCTGGTTCTGGTTCTTCATATATATTATGAATTCTATCGTATTTTTCAATTAATGACTCTAAATCTTTTCTGAAACTTTCTTTATTAGTAGCTTTCTTAATATCTTCTTCCTTTTTAGGTGATTTAGGATATTTTCTATTATATTCGTCTAGGATTAAATAACAATAAGCTTCATCAGCATTTCTTCCAAATTTGTTAAAGAATTTCTTAACAGTTAAACTTAAACTTTTCATACTAGCATATTTACTAACTTTCTGAGTGATTCCAGGGATGTTTTCAAACTTCTGATATTCTTTGTTATATGTGTCTAATTTATCTGAATAATTAGAATGCGTTATTTTAATATTCTTTTGAAGTTCTTTTTCAACTGTGTTATAATCAAATGGAACTTCATATTCTTCTTCAAGTATTTTTGCATTTACTAAAGTATTTAAGGCTTTAATTGAATTTTCTGCAGTTTTATAAAGTTGCATTACTTGTCTAGTTGTTAATTTTTTACCGATTCCCGTAAATTTCTTGTTATAATTTTCAAAAGCTGTGTTAAAATCTGTGTTCGATGTGAATTCTGCTTTTATTTTATCTTCTATTTCAAGTACATTTTTCATTTCATCTAAGTCATCGTCGTTATTATTATATTTTTCTGTGTTTTGTTTGAGTCTACTTAATTTTTCTTTCCTATAGTCATATGTCATCTTGTTAATTGCTGCGTCCATTCGCTCTTTGAATTCAATAACATAATCAATTGCTTTCTTAGGATTATCTTTAAATACTTTATTATATTCTTCTAGAGCATTATTAAAGTTTTGATTGCTTTCATATTTTGGTAAATATTCTTCAATAGTTTCTAATTCATCTAATTGTTCTTTTTCAGTTTTATTTTTAGGCTGATATTCTATTTTATGTTTATTTCTAAATTCATATTTTCTATTTGCTAATTTTAATTTCATGTAAGCTTCTGAAACATTCTTGCTAAATCGATCAAGTAATTCGCCATAATCATTAATAATATTCTCTGGATAATATCCATTATATTTCGCTACTTCAGTTTTATATGTTTCGTTATTTGTTAAATTATCATATCTCTTTTTGGCTGAATCATATTCTCTTTTCAATCTATCAGCCTCTTCAATATATTTCTTATCCTTAACAAATTCAAGTTGTGCGTTTCCAACCTTTTCACCCATTTTAGATTTAAGGTTATATAATTCAGAATGATAATGACATGCCTCCATATATTTCAAACAATTAATTTTATCATAAGTTGGATTATTGGTATCAAACAAAGCAATAAGATCCTCAAATTTATAGGGAATTTTACCAGCAAAACTATTATATTGATTCTTAAGATCTTGATTATTATTGAATTCGTTTTGACGCAAATAATAGTTTTCAATTTTCTTCTTTAATTCAGCTATATATGTTTTAACGTTATTGCTTCTTTTAGGCAAAGTCTCTAAATTTTCACTGTATAAATCACTAGCCATCATATAATAAAGTTCAGCCCTTGCTTCATCGAAATCTCCTTTTTTATCTCTAAGTATTTTATTTATATCAACAATTCCATGTGTGTTCTGATATATAGTTAATTTCTCTTTTAAGAAGTTATCCTCAGTAAATATAGCACCTTCACTTTCTTTTGAATTGAATTTCGTTTCTAATTCTCTCCTTTTTTCATCAGTATAATTTGTAATAGTTTCAAGCGGAACACCATATTTATTAAACAATGCATGGTTGTAGTAATCAGTCATCATTTTATTGTATCCTTTTCCTGTATCTCCTTCACATTCTATTTTAATGTCCATTAAGCTTTTAGATGTTCCAACTTCACTTTGATAATTAGAATATAAATTATAAGCATCAACACTTTCCCACCATCCATCTTTTAATGTTAAATCATCTAAAATTTGTGATAACTTTTCTAAATCTCCAGGTGTTGCAGTATATTTACTAAAATCAAATTTATTATTCTTTTGTAATATTTTTACTTGTAAAATCTTAAAAGTAAGGTCATTCCACATTCTTGAACCATCATTCCAATATTTAATAATATACTCTAAATAAGGAAAATTATTTGTTCCAATTGTATAGCAATAATCATTTATTACAGCTTGTAAATCATAATCAGTGATATAATCATTATAATATCCTAAAATATCTTGAATTTCTTGAATTCTAACTTTATCAGTTCTTGTTTGATTATTGTTTTTGGTTGTAGCTTTTTCTTTTGACGAATTCCCTCCATTTTTACTAATATATTTAAACTCTGACCTAGATTTTTTCTTTTGTTTAATCTCTTCTTCACATTCATCATAAGATATATGGAATAAGTCGAAAAACTCTTTCTTTAAATTTTCTAATTTAATATAATCTGCAGTTTTATCAACATCAAGGTCATTTTTGATTAATAGTTTTTCAGCAGTATCATTTCTATTTTGATAATTATAAATATATTTCCCAAATTCTGCTTGAAATTCAGAACTTTGAATAATATCGTTCTTATCATTATAATCATCAATCTTTTGTTTCAAATATTCAATTTTATCATCGTCTTTCTGAAAATTATTATAAGGGTCTTTTGATGGAATTTTATAATTATAACCAAATAACTTAATATATTCTCTTTCTAAACCTTCTAACCTCATTTTTGTTGCTGCTTCTTTAGGAGTTTTGTAATCCCCTCTATATTTATTGTAATCAAAACGATCAGTTGAACGAGCTCCTAAATATCCCGCTACTTCATTCCAAGCATTTTGTAGTTCTGTACGAAATTCACTTTCTTTTTTTCCAGTAGATTCAATAACATTTTCTAAGATTCTAAATGATTCTTCAGGATTGTTATCATAATTGTCTGTAAATTCTTTTGTTGCTTTATATTGTCGTTCAAATGATAAGTAATAATAGTTTAGTAATATTGGAATAAATAGCTTTTGAATGACGTCATTTTTAGGGTATTTAGTAAAATCAGATGGAATATGTATTTCTAAATTGTTCTGTTTTAAGAAAGTATCGTTAATATTAATCCATTTAGCTGAATTTTTGTCTAACCAATTTGATAGTTCTTGCTTTTCTTCTAATTCTTTTCTTAGTTTTCCTTTATCTTTATTGAATTGAGTATTGAATTCTTCTTCAGAAATATGATGGTTTACTTTATTCAAATTTGTTTTATTATTGTAAGTGCTCATAATATCTCTCAAATCATAGTATTCTTTAATTTGTGATAATTCACCATTTCCAATTCCGTATAACCTAAAATCAATAGCCTTATCATTTGATGATAATGAATCATAATTTAAAGCGAGTTGCTTAAAGTTTTCAAAACTTATATTAGCATTCAAATAACCTAAATTTCTCTTTAAATTGTAATAATATTCATTTCCATACCACTGCTTAATTTTAGTAACAACTTTGCCCCTTTCTCTAATTAACGCTTTTAGTGCTTTGTCAACACTGCTATCATGACTTAAGTAATATTTTATTAAACTCTTTTCTTCATTAGGATGAGCAATAACATACCATGAATATTCATCTGTAAGTTTCGTTAACATATTGTAAGCTACAAAATCATTATTTATATTATCTAAATCCCATTTTGTGATTGGATTGTCACTGAAATGACTATTGTAATAGTTCACAGCTTGAGCTAATTTATCTTTATAATTTTGCTTATTAAACAAACTTTTAGTCAAATTATTAATATAATCAACAACGCCTTGTTCAGTTTGTGATTTGGCGGAAATAATTGCTGTTTCAATATTTATTTGTTCATTTTCATTTAAAAACTGATTATAATCTCTTAAAGCTTTCTCAATTAGTTTAGACTGTAGTAAATTAGCAGAAATAGCTTCATAACCATTCTTAGTTTCTTCAACTTGAGCTAGCATTCTTTGAATAGGGACATTATTGCTTCTATCTATTTTATCTTTAAAAGTTAATGGACTATGTTCATATCTATTAATAACAGCCATGGCTAGTTCTCCTTTAAAGTAATCTCTCAAATCAACAAAACTCTTAAATGTATTTCCTCTTTGTATTATTGATACATTATACCACCAATCAAAATTATATGTTTCATCATCAAAATTTAAGACTTTATTAACTTCTTTGTATAAATTTTGACATTCATTATAAGCTTGTAAATTTTCTTGAGGTAACAATCCTTCACATGCTGATTTAAATGAAAGTAAGTCCCCATTACATTGAACAAATCCTACTTCCATAAAAGTTTTAAAGCTTATATTCTGACTTGTATATTTATAAGCTTCATTTACCAAAATCACACACTCACAATATGTTTTCAATTCATCCATAGTCCTACAATGTCCCATCACTTCTTGTTTTTCTAAATTAAACCCTGTATTTGTTCTAAATCTCTCTATGTAGTCAACAATATCTTTAGTATTATTTTGAAAGAATTCTTGTCCTTGTTTAAGTTTGTCATATTGATTATCTATAAAACTACAATTATCTTGAATTTCTTGATTATTTTGTGTATTTTTAATAATTCTCTTCAAATTGAAACAAGCATCAATAAATCCAGGCCTGTATTGTTCTAATTCAATAATCTTTTCATAGAAACTATCAATCTTAGCAGCACTAAAAGTATTAATGAATGATTCAGCTGTTTCGAAAACTGTTAAAAAGTCACAAAATACTTCAGGGTTATCAATTTTAGGGTGTTGAATAAATTCTTGGCATTTTCTAATAAATCGAGAGACTCTTTGCTGCAAATCATATGAAGCAAGATTATTAAGATAATATAGAAACAGTTGATTACGAGGTCCGTTTCTTACTTCGTCAGGAATCTGAGCAACGTTTATTTGATTATGTCCTTGTTGCTGTGGTTGTTGCTGTTCTCCTTCTTGTTGTTGTTCTTGTTGCTGTTGCTCTTGCTGTTGTTGCTCTTGCTGTTGTTGTAATTGAGCTGCTTGCTGTTGAGAACGTTGTAAAGCTAGACCACCTTCTACTTGTTCATGTTCTTGTTCTTGTGGTTGTTGATTTCCTGCTAAGTTCTGTATTCTTTGTCTTACTGCTCTATAATCATTTCGATAATCACTTGTTTGTTTGGCCAAATTACATAAGTTCACAAAATCTTGATTTGAAATATTCTTTAAACCAGATTCATTTAGAATTCGAAGAATGTCTATTCTTATTGCAACATCTGTAGGAACTGGCTCTTCTGGATGATTATTAGCTTTCTTAAACCTTGAAATCAAATAATACTTTATTTGCTTATAGCCATTTAAATAATCTTTTATGTCTTTTGCAATATTCACTAAATCATTTACTGTTTGTTCGCTAATTATATCATTTAATTGAAGGTTACGAATGAATAATAGAATAGATTGACGTATTGCTTCATCAGTCGGTGGTTGTTGTTCTTGCTTTACATTATTCCTTCTTGTACCTCTTCTTCTATCTTGTTGCAGTTCTCTAAAAGTTTCATTAAGACTGTTTATTACATTATTGGAACGTATAATTTGGTCTACTTTTGTTACAAACTCCTCATCATTTTCAATATCAATATCATTTTCTTCATATAATTCTTTAAGAGTATCTTTAACTTCTTGTTCAGGCATTGTTACATTTTTAATACCATCTTCCTCAAGATCTTTTTGAATCATTTCAAGCTTAAAACTAATCAAATCAATATCTGGAAATTCTTCGTTTGTATAATATTCTGATATACTTGGTATGTTTAATGGTCTATTCTCCTGTTCTTCAATCATTTCTTCATATCTTTGTTCTTCTTTATTAGTTTGTTCCTCTTTATCTTGTTTTTCTTTATTAGTTTGTTCCTCTTTATTAGTTTGCTCTTCTTTATTCGGTTCGACATTATCATTTTGTTCTACTGTTGCTTGTGCTTCTTCATCATCACTAAAAATCTTTTCTTTTAGATTATTCTTCTTTAATTTACTTCCTATATTTCTATGTTTTTGAATATAATGTTCAATTTGGTCCTGTCCTCTGAAAATATAAACGCTATATAGTTTAATATAATCATCTTCATCTAATGATTTAAAATCATAACCTTTATCACTTAAATATTGATTGATATTTTGTTGTATTTGGGGGATTGTAGGTCTATTTTCTTTATCAATAAATAATGGTTTTTCTGTTTCTCTATCTTTATTACTTTTACTTTTTTTAAGACTAGTAATTCGAGCTTTAATAATTTTTCTGATAATATCTTTATTGCCATACAATTTGAGCAGTTCTTTATATTTTTCGTCTGTATTACCTAAACCTTCAAAATTGTTTTCTTCACACAAATCGTTAACTAAATTCTCTCTTCGATCATCAATATCTTTCATTACTTCTGCTTTTGTTTTTTCTAGACTATTTGTATTAAGATATACCTGAATAAAATCATTCATAAATACGGATGAAGGTGTGTCAAAACCAGCATCATAATACATATTATTAATCATTTTACGAGTGTTTTTGACTTCTTGTTCTTTTTCGGGTGGTATTCCAATAATTTGTTTTTCTTCTGATTCTATAGGATTTGGTTGGTCATCATCTTCATCCTTCTCACTTTCGTTTTCATTTGAATTATCGTTTTCGTTTGAATTCTGCTGCGTAATAACATGTTCTTCAGCTTTTTTCTGTAAATATTTCAGAAACTGTTCATATTTTTTATCATTATTAGGACTAAAATATTCTAGAAGAATTTCAGGTAATTTTAATGAAGTTCCATCAATAATTCTTGTAAAATCTGCTACCATTTCGTCTAAACTTTCTTTAAAAGCTGAACGATCAGCAACAATTTCCTCTTCAGATGAATTTGATACAATTTGTGAAGCAATTTCAAATATTTTATCTTTACTAATCTGATTAGCAATGCCAAAT
>CAJTRF010000040.1 GCA_910578525.1 uncultured Mycoplasmatales bacterium
TTATTATCAACAGCAGCATTATTAGCGACTGGACTAGTAGCTACAACCACTATGACTTCATGTGCAAGTGTTAGTCAAGATGTTCTTGATAACATGGTGGACAAAGGAGATTCTACATTATTTGCAACTGATATTACAATCGATAAGGAGTTTACAAATGCATTAACAAACGCAACTGGTTATGATGCATTTAAACAAAAACTAGTTGATGACATTTTATATGATTGATATAAAACAAACAAAGATTCTCAAACATCATATAAAGACAACTGAACTAAATGAGAGAAAGATGCAAAGTCTGCATATGATGACAAAGTTTCTTCATACAAATCTAATCATAAAAACGATTGAGAATATTATTTTCAAAATGAAGTATTAGATCCAGTTGGTGGAACTAAAGATGCTTTTATTCGTAATGAAATAGTAAAAAATGTAAGAACAAGTTTCATAGATGCTGTTTTTAATACAGATGACTTAAAATTATCACAAAACGATGCAACTGATGAACGTTCTCCAACAGTAAACACTCCAAGCAAACAACAAATTTCTTCTTCTGATAATTGAAATAAAATTGGTTTCTTTAGCTACAATGATCCGTTATTCTCAAATGATGATACAGCTAAAATTGCTAACCAATTTGCTGTAATTCAAAATTATGTATTTGAAAAATACATGGCTGTTGTTAGACCAATTTCTACTGCAATGTGTTTATGAAAATATGCAGCACCAACATCTGGTATAAATTCAATTTATAATGCTGATAAAATTCCTTCTTCTGGTGGAGGCGGTGGTGATAGCGATAAAACCAATACTATATTAAAAGATGGAGAACTATCTGCAAGTTATGAATACCCAGCATTTGCTGCTCCTACTTCTCCTATTAGTTCATCTCAGGTTGGTAATGACTTATACTATCAATTCTCTGCTGTATGAAATGATCAACATAACTTTATTGATCAAAACAATGGAGCAATTAATATTGATAAATCCTATACAGAAGATTCAGCAACATTAATGATTACTGAAGGTAATTCTGCTTTCAGTTCATTAGATATTTCTTTTGCTGGAGTTGTTAGTGATTTATGAAATGGTTATTTTGGTAATGGTCAAACACATATTGATAGTGACTACTTGAATGCAAAATTATCAATTCCATCAAAATATCAAGACACTGATATTTTATCTAATTTCTTCTTTACAAATGATGAAGATAAGCCTTCAGACAAATATAGTATTGATTTGTCAAAATTATTTGAATATGATGGAAATTCAACTTTAGCAAAAGGCGATTCATTCAGTTCATATTTGTTCAACCAAAACTCAAGTCCATATGCTAAAACTACAAAAAGTAACGGTGTAAGATATGTAACACCAGCAGTTAGATTGTTAGATAACTCTGATAATAAATTACCATTAATTTTAATACGTGATAGTTTTGGTGTTCATGTAATTGGTTTGGATTGTGCATCATACATTAGTAGTCAATCAGATAAATGAGCAGCAGAAGCTAATGTGTTAAAATTCCGTTCACTAAACGAAAGTTTAGGTTATGGAAACCAAGGTAGTGGTATGACTTTAAATTCTAAATTAAAAGAATACTTCTCTAATAATGCTGATGACATCATCTTAGAAATTTGAGGAAAAAAATTAGAAGCTCATATAGCTAAAACAGGTGACGATAAAGAAACAATCTTTAAAGAAAACCTATGAGGAGATGGAACATTTGATTACATCAATGGCTTAATTAATGCTCAAAGTACATATTTTAATTACTATAAAGTTTTAACAACTCTTGATGATGCAAACAAAAAATTATTCCAAAACAATTCTAAATATGTTAAGAATGATATGTTTATCAAAACTGGAAACATTACATCTGACATTTATAAAAATGGTTTAGCTAATCCATTACCGTTTGTATTAAATGATGGAAATGTAACTTCAGTTTTCTCAATGGATTCTAGTTTATTAACAGCTGCAAGTACATATACTGCATCTAATTTAATTTATGGATTTGATTCTAACTACTTGCCTTCAGTTAATGGTCACAATATTACTAATTTATCTAAGAAAGACTTAGATAAAGTGGCAGCAGATGCAAATAATGCTATCCAAACATTTTGAACACACAATGCTCAACCAGAAACTTCAAAAGATGGAATGCTAAAATATTCTGAACATATCTTAATTAAGAGAGATGGTGGACAAGATGAAGATAAATGAGCAAATGATGCAATCAATGCTGCATTTAATGCTTTTGGTGGAAGTGATATATTCAGCAACATTGTTAAATACAATGCCTACACTAAATACATTAATGATACACAATCTTCAATCGAAAGCACTTATGCTAATGAATTAACTGCTATTTATAAATCTTCTTCTGCTTTTACAAGCGATCTTCCTTTAACTTATTATTCTTCAAGCAAGACAATTACTGCAGATCAATTGAAAGATACAATAAATAATGCATGAAATTCAAACCAATACAAATCTATTGAAACAAGTGGTTCACAAAATTATTCATCTAATGCAATTAATTACCAACTAACATTAGCAACACTATCATGATTAACTAATGATAACAATAAAGAATTGATTAACAGACTTCAATCAGATGTAGGTAAGAACGTTTCAGCTGCTATTGTTTGATATGAAAAAGATTTAATTCCATTTAATGCAAGTTTTAACAACCAATGTTCTAATCCTAGTGATTTTGAAAACATTTATGGTTTCAATCCAAACTATTTAGGTATGTATGATAAAACTTATCAAGAAACTGACATAACTGGTGATGAACCAGCCATGAATAAATCTTTTGTAGAGATGAGTAATTATTACCATTATGCCACAATGCCTTACTATTCAGGAACTGGCTCTAATATCAGTACATTGAGTCCAGCAATGAATTTCTTAGGAATTCAAACATCTCGTTCATCTTCACAAATGGATACACAAATTTCTGATATTATCTTTAATAGAAACAACCAACATTTATATGACAGTGTTTCGTCTTTACACAATCCACAAGCAGGCAAGAAAGGTGAAGGTTCATTATATCAATATGGTTCAAAAGAAGAATTAATTAGTGCTATTGAGCCTTCACAAGATATTTCTGAAATTAAGAGTTATGCTCTTAACATTAGAAATTGCATCCCTAATAACGAAGCATTTAATACTGCTGTTAACTTAATTGATCAAGGAAAAGACGCACAAGGTAGAGATTTAGTTACTCCTCAACAATACAAAGACATTTTATTAGATCAATTAAGAAATCCAGATGTCATTAAAGATGAAATGTTCAAAGGTTTTAACTTTGATGATAACCAAATTGGTGGTGTTGAAATCAAAAACAAATCAGGTGGGGCAGCAATCAGAATTGATGGAAGTACATATGCACGTGCTTATATGATTCAATTCTGTAATAGAGATTTAAACTCAACTGCTGATGGAGACAAATATGAAAATATTACTAACCACTTAGTAAAAATCTTTGGTGGAGAAACAGCTGGTAAAAACATTTTAAGATCAATTGCAGTCCAATATGCAATGAACTCAGATATTCAATCAAAAGCAATTAGTGATATTATTAAGAAAGTTTTCAACAGTAAAAAAATTAATGTTTATGACCGTAGATTTAACGATCAATTAGGTCAATCTTGAGTAGCAGATTGAAAACGTGCTAATTAATCTATAAAGATTTAACCAAATAATAATAACCTTCAATGACCGGATCAGACAAGGTTATTATTTTTTTGTTATATTCTTTGGAATTTAAAAAATACATTTCTTTGCTTCTTCCGCCACAAACATAAAGTTTATTAACTTTAATTTCCTTTTTAGCATAATCATACATATTATCAATAAATCCCTTAGATAAGTGATTAATTCCTGCTGCTAGTGCTTTTGGAGTATCATTACCAAATTTAAATCAGTTATGTAATTTTTTATTTTTGTTAAAATTATTAGTTCTTGTTAATTCAGTTAACTTATTTAAATCATCAAGAGCTGATAAAAAATCAGGAGCAATCATTACACCATAAATTTGTTTATTGTTTACAGCTACTGAGAATATGGCTGTTCCAAAACTAATAGCCATAGCCTTTTTATAGTTAGTCTTCAAATATAAAGCAAGCCCTAAAATGTCAGTACCAATTTCATTGAGATTAAATTTTTTTAGATCAAAATGTTTGGTAAACATTTTATTAGAAATAATAATTGGTTTTATTTTATAAGCCTTGTAAATCTTATTTGAAATTCTTTCATTAAAACTAGGAATTACACTACCAATAGCAACTAAATTAATTTTTTCATTAACTTTTGGTAAAGAAATTTTTTCAATGTTTTCTTTAGGGAAATTAACAAAGTTAATTTGTTTATTTTTTTGATAATAACCGATCTTAATATTTGTATTACCAGCATCAATAATTAGTTTCATAAATGATTTAATTTTATAAAATATATTATATGAGTATTGGTACCAACATTATTGTTTCTATATTTATAGTTTTATTAAGTATCTTAAGTAGTCTTTTTTCTGGTAATGAAATATCAATTACAAATATTAAACCTTATCAGTGGTTGTCATGAACTAATGACACTAAATTGGATTCTGTTAAAAATAAATCTGTTATTAAAATGCTTAATAACTATTCACTTACATTAGGAGCGATTCTTGTTGGTAATACTATTTGTAATATTGTAGTTTCTTCTTTAGTAACATATGTAGTGGAAGCAAACGGACAAGCTATATATGTAGCATTGGCAACAGGTATACTAGCTTTCATAGTTTTAATTTTCTGTGAATATTTACCAAAATCAATCGCTAGAAAACATTCATTAGAATGAATGAATTATTTTTGATGAACAATTCTTGCGTTTTACTATTTATTTTTTCCAATTAGTTATATCTTCTTTCTAATATTTGATAAAGATACTAAACAATTATCAGCGAGTGAAAGAGAAGTTAAGTATCTTGTAAAAGAGATTCAAAAAGAAGGAGTTTTAGAAAGAGACGAAGCCAGCTTAGTAAGTAATGCTTTAAAATTTGATGATACACCCGTGTCAAGTGCTATGGTTAGAAGATATGTATATATTGATACTTCTGATAGTTTTACTGACATCATGAAAAAATTCACTAAAACTCAATATTCTAGAATGCCAGTAATTAATAATCGTGATAGAGCGATTGGCTTCATTTTAGGAAAAGACATTTTAGAAGCTTGAGCGATCAACAAAAATATCAGTAAATCATTTAAGATAAATGATTTTTTAAATCCATTACATTTTGTTACATGCAATACAAACTTAGATGATGCACTAAGAATAATGCAACGAACTAACACTCACATGTTAGGTGTTGTTAATAAAAAAGATTCTAAGAAACTATCAGGAATTATTACTATGGAAATTATTCTTGAACAATTAGTTGGTAAAATCTATGATGAAAAAGATTTAGTTAACACTATTCAAACAATTAACTCATTTACATGAGTTGTTGATCCTGATGTTAATGCTTATAATTTTATGTTAGAACATATAGGTATTAAGATTAAAAATAAAAAAATTACTTTAGAAACATATTTAAAGTCAATCTTTAAATTCTCTCACAACAAATGACATGATCATTATGAAAATAAAAACTTTTCGGTAATGGTTGTAAAATCTCAAAAAGGTAATAGCTTAAAATACGAAATAACAAAACTTTAATCCTTTTTTAAAGCTTTCATATTCTTTTGTATTTCTCTAATAGCATGAGAAGAAATATTAGTTAAAGAAGGATTAGAAAAAAACAATATTGTTTCTAAATTACTCTCTAACTTATAGTTAGATTGAGCCATTGTTAATTCATATTTAAAGTCTTTAGTGTCTCTTAATGAACGAACAATATATTTGCATTTGTGTTTATTTGCAAAATCAATTGTAAAGTTTTCATTCATAAAAACTTTAACATTTTTTAATTTTAAACCATCAACTACTTTCTTAGTTTCTAAATAACGCTCATTAAGAGGTTTTGATTTTTTACTAATATTTACTGAAACAACAATATATAAATTATCAAATAATTTACTAGCACGTTTGATTATGTCGATATGACCTCCATGAATAGGGTCAAATGAACCTGGAAAAATAGCGTTTTTCATGAATGTAAAAGCGTAAATTAATTATATATAATTAAAGGTATTAAGAAATGAAAGAAATATTATGAGTTTTACAGACACTTTAAAGCAAAAATTAGTAAACAATCAATATAAACCAACAATTGTTTACGCAGAAGGTTGAGATCAAAGCATTTATGACGCTGCTAAACAATTAAAAGCAAACAACATAGTTAGACCAATTTTAATTTTCAGAACAGAAACTGAAGTGTTTTCAGGAATCGATTTAGATTATGTAGTAATTGAAAAAATGGATTTAACAAAATATGCTACATTCTTGTATGAATGTAGAAAAGCAAAAGGGATGACTGAAGATCAAGCTAAACAATTAGCAAAACAACCAAATTACTTGGCTTCATTAATGGTAAAAATGGGAGAAGCAGATGGAGAAATCTGTGGTATTCAATATTCTACAAAGGATACCTTAAAACCTGCTCTTCAAATTATCAAAACTGCTCCTGAAGCAAAATTAGTTTGTAGTGCATTTGTACTAGAAAAAGGAGATGATCAATACATCTTTGGCGATTGTGCAATTAATTTGTATCCTGACTCAACACAATTAGCAAATATTGCTAAGATGCTAGGTTTCTTTGCAAAAGACATAGTATCAATGACTAATTTAAAAATTGCTTTATTAAGTTATTCGACTGCTGGAAGTGGTGCCGGAGAATCAGTTGATAAAGTGAGAGGTGCATATGAATTGTTGAAAAATGATGAAGAAGCGAAAGCTTTTCAAATCTTTGGTGAAATTCAGTTTGATGCATCGTTTGTCCCACAAGTAATGCATAAAAAAGCTAAAGCTTTAAATTGGGATACAAACGCTAAAATTTATGTATTCCCTAACATTGACGCTGGTAATATAGGTTACAAAATTGCTCAAAGAATGGGTGGTTATGACGCTATTGGTCCGGTATTGATCGGATTAGATTTACCTGTTAACGATTTGAGTCGTGGTGCCTCTACTGAAGATGTAGTAAAACTTTCATACATCACTGCTTATCAAGCAATTATTAGAAAATCTAAGTAAAACCATATTTACAAGCTATATTAGATTGTTACGCTTAAATATTAGATCGTGCTCATTTAAACATTTTTCTACATTATCTAAGCGTCTATCAACATTATCTAAACGATTATTGATTTTGTTAAAACCTTCTAACATCAATTGCCTTAGTGTTTTAGGTTTTTGTTTTGGTTCTGTTCTAGGTTTAAAACATTTAACACCTTTAATCATAATTTTGTTATTAATAACCATTAATTCATAATTATTATATGATTTGTTTTTAATTGTTTGTTTTAATTGTTCGATATTCTTTATAAAAATAGTTTCTTTGTTTGAATTGTTCATTATCTGTCCTTCTCTAATGTGTGGGAGACAAAGAAACTATTTTTAAGATTATTAAATTCATTT
>CAJTRF010000041.1:0-5417 GCA_910578525.1 uncultured Mycoplasmatales bacterium
AGGAGATGTGGATATTATATCAGAAGTATTGGATTTGCAACAAAAAAGATATAAAATTTTGTGTTGGAATTGGGAGATACAACCTCCTACGATATGGCAAGAAGTTGGTTTCACAAAAGATGAATCAAAAATGATATATGAAGTTGCTAAAAAGAAGCATCAGTATAAAGAATTTTGGGAAGAAGCAGTCTTGCCCTACTATACGGAAAAAAATATGATAATATCATCGGATGGTGCATTAAATTGTTGCTATTTTCATATGACGAATTATTATCTAAATCAATTTCCAGGAACACCATGGACAACATATAGCTTTTGGCCTGATGAGGAAAGAAGCAAAATGAGCTATCAAATCTATGAAACATATGTTCGGCCCACAATTTCAATCAGAAAGGAGAGAGAAGTCAATTTATCAATTTGGGATATGCACTGGAATGGTGGTCAACAAGAAGAGAATCGATTATGCCAAGTCATGCTGGCTGCAAAATGGGAAATCGATAATGATAAATATTTGACATTTCAAGACAATGGAGGGAAACCAGACCCAACATCAATAACATTAATTCGGTCAACAGGAGCATTAAATTTGCAGCATGCAATATTAACATTGCAAAATTCAGGTACAACATTCAGTGCAGATAATCTTTCGAGATTAATTTTTGATGTAGCAACGAACTTCCAACAATTGAGAACAATAATGGCATTGAAACAATGTAAATTCAATAATGATATGCTATATAATGAATTCGCAAAAAATAATTTTTTAGATGAATATAATCGTTATGCTTATTTGCATATGGGACAAGACGAAAGATTTGACCAAGATTGGACGAATGCATACAATCAAGCACACTTGAAATTTGCAAAACAAGAGATGGATATTGCACTTCAAATATGGGGATCAGGTGGGACACCAGAAGCGTATTTAGAGAGCAAAGAAACTGAATTAAAAAATGCCGTAATTCAAGAAATAGATGAATTAATAAATACAATGAATCAAAGAATTGTCGCTGCAACTCAAAGTCAACAAACAAAAGAGAATCAAATACTTCAAATGTTACAAGAAGCGAATGAAAAGAAACAAAAACATAGTAGAGAAATACAAACAAGTAATCTAATTCATGAGAAGGTAAAAGCATTATATGATAGATTTTATCCAAGAAGAACAAAAGAAGAAGAAGAAGCAAAAATTGCGACATATAAAGATAAAGATGTGGAACAAGCAGTCTTGGAAATTGATAATGAATTTGAACAATATGACAAGGCGTGGAATGAAATTATTTATTATTTAGATCATTTATTGAAAAAGAATGTTCCCGAATATTTTATAGCAGATTCAACTTGGTCAAAAGAATTTGCTGAGGATGTCTTTAAATCGAAAATTGATATGCTTAAGAATCAACATAAAGGAGACTATCAATCCGCAAAAAATCAAATTGATGTTGAATTTACAACAAAATTGACTTCAATTACGAGAAAAATAATTCAAGACAATGAATTGATAAAAACTTTTTGTCCTCACACAGTGGGATTCTTAGTGAAATCAAATTGTATCGAATTTGATAAAATGGAAATCTATATGAATAAATTATATCCTTTATTGGTAGAAATAACAACTTATCGACCAGGTTATTTTTTGGCAATATTTCGTGACAATTATGATAGGAATGCACTTGAAACACATCAACAGACATTAACAGCCAAATTAAATGAATTCAAAGAAAGAGAAAAAAGTTTTGAAGATGATAAGAGAATGAATGCACTGGTCAAACGAAATTCCAATATTGTTACGATGAAAGAAATTGTTGGTCATTGTAAAAATATATCAGAAGCAAATATCTATATCAATGTCAAGAAGGAATCAATGGCAAAATTAAGAATTCATAATATGAATAATATGGGTATTCGATGGGATTGGGAAGATGTATTTGAAAAAAATCCCGAAAATATCAATGAATGGGCAAAAGTAATAATGGGAGACAAATCATTTACGGAAACAAATGATCTCCCAAAAGAAATAAAAGAGAAATTAAAATATGTTGATTTAATTGAGGACCCAGCAGCAGTGGAGGATTATAAATACTGTGAAATAAATTTTCAATATATGAAAGATTTTGAAGAGGAAGCCAAAAAATATGAGACATTTGAAAAATTTATTATTGGAAAGAAAAAAGGAAGAGGATATCCATCTGATGAAGCATGTTTCTTAGATAATGTTGGAAATCTTTCCTCCGAATATAAACAAAATATTGAAAGTTGGAAAGAGGACGATGATAAAGTTCGATCAACAATTGTAACGGTAACTGTTGATGGGGAAGACAGACATTTTCTGTTACCAGATGCAATAAAAGCTTATAATGAAGTACATGAAGACCAACAGATATCATCAACAGCAAAAGCAATTTGGCGATTCCAAAAACAAGGAATAACTTTGGAGGAAGGAATTAAAGATTTAGTAAATCAGGCAATAAGAAAAAATCAAGATATGACAATAGATGATAAAGTGGAAAATGCTTTATTGAAATGGCAAAAAAAGAATGGAAGAGAAAGTTATCTCAAATTTGATAATCTAAAGAAAATGATTAAACAAATTGGTGGAAATGCACAATTTATTGCTTTTTTGGAATACTTGAATAAATTAAAAGATAGCTATTTGGAATATTATAATATCATTGATTTAACACCACATTTCCCAACTGAAGAAAAATCGAATGTGAATGCAAAAAATATTATAATAAGTTTAAATCAAAAAATAAGTGAAGCTGCGGCAACTGTGAATCAATTGAAGACAAAATTCAAAGATTTAGAGGAAGAATATCAAAGTGTAAAAAAGTCAAATAATGAAAGAAAAAACATAACAGATCCATCAAAACAAGGACCATGGGAATTTCCAATACAAGAATATCATCAGATGCATAATGGTGATGTCGATAAAATCAAAAAAGAAATATTGGTTACTGTCTATAATGAATTATGTGAATATTATGACAGAAATGATTCCAATATAATCAATCCACAGAAAAGAATAGAATTTGTTGAGACAAATATCAAGGATGAAAAAACAAAAAAAGATATCAAATTAATGGAACTTCAACAGATGATAAACGACAAACAGAAAGCAAAAGTCAACGGACAATGGTGGTATAATGCTGAAGACCCTTATATTTTTAGATATTTAATGACAAAATATCAGAGATGGAATGATACCAATGAAAAGCATTTTGATACTCTTGAGCCGGACAAATGTTATGACAAAATGATATTAAAAATGGAAAAAGTATATAAAGAAGTAACTGCAAAATCGTTTGAATTCAAAAAAACAACTAAAGAAGAGAAATTTACTGAGATTGCAATGGAATTGAATAAGATATATGAGAATCAAATAAAATATTGGTCATATGAAGGTCTGAAGGATAAATATGATTTACTTGCAGGAAAACTAATTTCTGAAACACAAGGTGAAATATTTTCAAAGTATTCAAATCCAAAGGATGCATTCTTGTATTTGACGAGAATCGAAGAGGAAAATACATATCGAAATACATTTGGGAAAAAAACAATAAAATATCCAGAAGAAATCAAAACCGATGGTGAAAAAATAGATTGGCTTGATAATAAAATAAATGCATATCAGAATGATTCAGATTATTTTAATTCAGATGAATTTATTGATTTATGGGGAAAATATAAACAATTGGCGAGATGTAAATGGGAGGATAAATGGAAATTTATAGAAGATAAGGGATACAATCAAAAAGTCATAAAATTATTCCTTGAATGTGAACTCAAAAAGGAAAAATACTTGTTTTGGTTCAAAGAAGAATATCAAAATGATAAAAAATATCCAGAGGATCAACAAATTATTGAGATGAACAAAAAAATTGATGAAATAATCAATCTAAAAAATGATAGTGATTTCCAAAGAGAGATGAAAAAATACAATAAGATTCATGGAGAACATAATACCAATGAGAAAATTGTTAATGATCCCAAAGGGCGAAATAAAAATGAATGGTATTATCAATTTCGTGTAGAAAATTTGTTGTATGATATTAAAAAAATAAATCCAAGTTTTGAAGATAAAGGGCAATTTAAATATAATGTTGATGATGCAGATTTATTAGAAAAACTTTATAAAGAAGCTGAAAATAATAATAAAAATTTTGAATGTCAAGAATTTCAAGATCTCGTAAAAGAATATAATAAAATCTGTCGTACAACACTTGATTTCGATGATAAAGTTAAAACATATCCAAAATATGTGGATTTCAAAAATTACCTCAAAATTGAAATATTAAAGAGACAGTTAATGGATGATTTTGGATATACGAATGAAGAGATAATGAAAATAAATCAAAAAACAGATGAAGAAACAGTGTTTCATTTACAAAAAGAAAAAGATCAATTCGAGCATGAACTCAATTTATTAAAGAATGACAATATTGCGAAAAATTATTTGAAAATTTATCATGACTACGCTCATGTTCCGGGAATTACTTTTGAAGAATTAATAAAAGGGCATGGGCATTCAGCTGTTGGTGTAATGTTTTATATTGTATATATTGTATATGATGCATTAATCGAGAAGAAGTCGGAAAAAGAAATTCTTGCAAAAAATCAAAACGATTATCACACAGCTATTGTTGAAATGAGAAAAGAATTAGACAGATATTTTGCCAGGAAAACAGAATTCGAAAAAAATGATATTTTGAAACCATTAATGGCGGAACGTAAATGGACATATGAATATATGATGGAAACATTTCCAGAATTAAAAACAAAAGATTATTTGAAGGATACAGAAAATGCTATTTATTTATTGCAAAATATAGGTGATGAAGCACTATATGGTCGTTATTTGGAATTGGTTGGAGAGGTTGACACAACATTGAATACATTTGACAATTCCAAATCTCGTGAGAAAAAGAAATATCTTAAAGATAAAATAGCAGAATTTGAAAGATATGAAAAAATTTTGGTTACTGATGAGATGAATGAATTATTCACGAAATATCATGAATTTAATAAACATGAAGATGTTAGTGATTGGGCAGGAAGGTATCGTTTTGTTAAAAATCATTTTGATAAAATTGATGTGAAACAAATAAAACAATTCTTAACGTTACAAAATTTGATTCATGATTTCGAGGATAAATATAAAGTCAATTGGAGTGATCAAGAGCAAAGTTCTTGGACAGATGATAAACAAATAAATTATTTGAAGACAGTTGTGAATAAAAAAGATGAATATGATTCAAATGACCTCATTAAAGAAGCAATTGAAATATATAATAAGGCATTTCCGAATGCACGACTCAAAAAACAAAAAATGATTAGTGAATATGGTGAACAAATTGAAGAAGCAGCTTACGAAATCGGCGACAGCGGCGAGCTGACACTTATTGACAATAATAAAA
>CAJTRF010000041.1:5427-7218 GCA_910578525.1 uncultured Mycoplasmatales bacterium
GTCTCATTCAATTAGCAAAAACATTATTAGGTGAGAGATTTGATGAAGATAATTATCCTGATAGTAAAGAAGGAATAGAAAGATTAAAAAGCGATATAAAATATGAGGAAAAGAAAAAAGAGAATTTTGATACTGTATTAACATTTTCCGATTTATTGAATAAATACAATGACTTCTTTCAATATGAACCTGATAGAGATGAAGTATGGTTAAGTAAAGAATTCAATAATGATGCAGAAATGGCAATGAATGGTCTTGAAATTTATATTTTGATTTCCAAATTAAATGACTTTTATGGAGGGTCAAAATATAATAGAGAAGACGTTCATAAAAAAATTTTACAAAGTTCAGATCATGGAAAATCATTATTAAAAGAATTTAAAAATCATGAAAAGGTTATCAAAGAAGAAAAGAAAATAATTGATGATTATAGTCTGACTATCATGGATTTCAAAGCTTATTTAGATTATTGGAACTCTCAGCATGGTACAAAATATGATAAATATGATGCTTTAAGAGAATTAGGTACTTTTCAAGGTAGTCAAGAATCTTATCCAAAAGCAAAGAAAGCCGTTGCAGAAATATTAATATTTTATCGAAATCAATTTTATCCGAAAGACCAAATAGATTCATCTAAAGTATTAATTTATTCAGCAAAATTGGATAATATTATAAATGATATGATCAAAGATATTGACAACTTAAACGCAAGAAAAAAGAAAGCAACAAAAAATAAAAATGTTCATGAGGCAGTATTAGGATTGCATCTTCCAACAGACCAGACAGAAGAATTATTACAAAAATATGATAAACCAGCTGATTTATTGTTGCACTGTGAACTCTATGAATTGATCAAAAAATACAATAACATAAACCTTAATAAACCAATTGATCAAGTGACAGATGTCAATAAATTTATTTTCAATAATATGACAAGGGAAAGGTTAAAAAAGTATTTAACAGGCGCAATTCAAGAAGATTGGAGTAATTTATCGGAAATATTAACTGAATACAAAACAAAAATATCAGATGAGGGATTTGAACGATACAAAAATGATGTTTTGAAATTCACAGATGAAAATGATGTTCGTTCTCATTTTTTGAATGCATTTGAGGCCATGGCATATTTAAGAATTGAACCTTTTCGTTTAGAATTTAATGATTTAATGAATAAACAATATACTTTAGAACATCTTTTGCGAAATTATGATTATAATATTTCAGTCATTGAACAATATTTAGACTATAATCTTGTTCACATTCATGAAAGATTATCAAAAGGATTATCTCCAATGTTAATTCCAAAATGGGATGAATTTATTGCTCAAGGACCAGAAAAATGTGAAGAAATTATTGAGGGAAAAAGGAAATGGCGTGATGAGATGCAAGGGAAAATTGATAAAATGAAAACAGAAACAGGTTTAACAAGAAATGATATCACTGCAGAACAACTTCAAAAATATGTTACTGTAGAATCTGATATTCCAATTATCATGAAAATTTTAGATCATTTACCAGAATTTAACGAGAAGTTTGGTAAAAAATTAAATGCGTCCAATTTAGATGAATTATGTTCTGAAGAGAGGAATTGGAAGACAGCCTATTTTAATGTTCGAATGTTACCTCTTATTCATGATTACAATTATATTGCAAATAAAAGAAGTGAACCAGGATTAAGCACTGATGATATTATTGGGGAATATATTGGAGATGACCTTCAAATAGAAAAAATCGATGAAGCATATCCTGAAATCAAGACAAAAATAGAGGAAGCAAGAGATTCATTTTTAG
>CAJTRF010000042.1 GCA_910578525.1 uncultured Mycoplasmatales bacterium
CCGTTCGTGAGTCTCTTATCGAAGACATCAACAGCCTCAAAAATAAAGTTCATCAACTTGAGAACGAATTAAATGAACTGTCCAGTAAATGAAACATCAATTGATGGTAATCATTAAATGAGTTCATATTATTTTTGTTCATTAGTCGTGTTGACGGTGGGCTTTAGCCCAACGGAAACCGACTGATATATACTACTAAACAAGTTCAAAGATGAAGATTCAAAAGTGGCAACCGTCAATCTAGAACATCATCAGGGGGTACAAAAATAAAGCATCATTAATGTTGATTCATTTAAGCTTGTTCATCATCTTTCTCTTCAGTGAAGTATGTTCGTTTGCGACCTAAATGTGGACGGTTATTATACCAAAGCCAATCATTAAATGTTGTGGAATATCTTGTATTCTCATGCTTGTAAAACAATTTTTGTTTAGAGTTTTTATATTCAGTCAGTAGTTCACATCCTTCATCAGCAAAACGTTTCTTCACATAATTATGTGTGTATCTAATGCATTGCATCATATGCGCTCTATGACCAGCCTTCCATTTAGTTGGCTTTGTTTTGTATTCATTACCTTCAAACAAATAAAACACATCAGCTGTTGCAATCGTATATTTCGAAATCAATTCACAACCTTCAGCCTTCATCGATTCTCTCAATTCATCCTCTTTCTTTTGTCTCTCTTCTTCTTTTTTCTTTTCTTTATCTTCTTTTGTTAGAACCTTACCGTTCTTCTTCTCATATGTGCTATCAATCGGATACTTTTTATTAGGGTTCTTATAGAAATCAATCGGATAAGCATATCTCACACGTTCAGGGTTTGTTTTACGATTAAACGAATAAAATCCGTCAAGCTTCAAATCACTAGAATATCTTAAACAAACACAATCATAAGAATCAAAGAATTCATCAAATTGTTCTTTTGTGGCTTTCATCATATAAATATTTAACTTTCTTTCATCTTTTGGTTTCTTCAAATCTTCTAAGTAATTCTTCAAAAATTCAGCAATGGTTCCTTCAAGTTGTATCATTTCTCAGGAGCAGTGTTTATTGATTTGGAAATTTGAAATTTCAGGATTTTTTGTTGATAAAAATGTAACCATATTTTTGTTAAAAGTTTTTTGTATTATTTTATACTTAATATTTCATTATAATTAGTGTAAAAGAGTTTTTTGATAAATACATCGTCAATGTTTCTTGTATATATTAATAAGCAAAATTGTTTGACACAAAATATTAGATAAGATATCAAATAATAAAATGCACTTTTAGTTTCATATGAATGGTTTTGATTTATTATTTAATTGATGCTATGCCAATTATTATTGTCATTATTACAGCTATCACCATTTTTTTATATTTATTTAATATCATAAAATTATACCCATGACAATTATTATTGTCATTATTCAATTTAGAAATATTTTATAACATCATTGAATGTTTAAAGGTTATTTCATTTGGATTAAAGCGTCGAAATAAAGAATTTAAAATGATGAAGAGAGTAATTTATTTATAAATATCTCAACATATACTTTGAATCAAAGAGTTTTGTTCATAAATTTATAATTGGTACCACTTATATATTAATTTTTGCTGTATCAAAAAATAGTTTTTTTGAGATAAGATGATATAACAATATCTAATTACCTTTTTTAAAAAAATTCGAATATGAGTAAATAAATTAAATAATTAGATTATAATCTTATAATTGAACAGATTTTATCCATTTTTTCATAAAATGCTCGAGAAATCTATAAGTTGAGAAATCGAAAAAAAAACTAAACCATTAAAAAAATATAAAATATGATTTTATTTTAAAATTAAGAATTATTATGAGGAGGTAATTCCCATATTGCTTTCGAAAATTCTTTGTTTGAATTTAATTTTTGCATAAATGTCTCTTCAATATAGATTTCATTCATTAAAGTTTCTTCAGATATTCGATTTCGTCTATCAGGAAACCTCCATTTCAGCTTTGATAACTTTCTTTCTGCGCCTGCTTCAGATGGTGGAATCGAAAATAAACGCATTGCCAATTTTGATAATGCTTGAAAATCACAATGGTCAGAGCATTGAAAATCTTTCATCAAATGCCAAAATTGAATAAAGTTTGATTTTGGATTAATTGCAAGTTGACAGTAGTCATTGATTTCTTTGAATGGCGTTCGAAGAAGAGTTAATAACTCTGAAGCTGCTTCCATTGATTCCGATGAGGATAAACCTAAATATGATGCATTTGTTAATATGAGCCCAATAATGTTTTTTGATTTTAAAGCACTTTTTTGATTTTCATAGAATAAACTACCTTTCTTTTTTTTCGAACTTTCTTTATTTGCTTTCTTTTTTGCTGGTCCTTTGTCATTGATGTCATCATAATAATTTTCATCTTGTTTTTTTTCTGAAATATTTTTTAATTTACTTTTTTTTTTATGAGCATCATTGTTATGTTTTTTATTGCTTTCAAGATTCAATTCATTCTTGTTCTTTTCTGTTTTCTCTTCTTCCTCATCCTCTTCTTCTTCCTCCTCTTCTTCAAATTGTGATAAATCAATGTGAATTTCATCAAAGAAAAGCAACTCATCTTGATTAATAGAATCAATTGAAACTTCTTCTTGGAACATATATAATAGTTCTTCTGAGTTATC
Source organism: uncultured Mycoplasmatales bacterium (assembly GCA_910578525.1). Classification (GTDB taxonomy): domain Bacteria; phylum Bacillota_I; class Bacilli_A; order Mycoplasmatales; family Mycoplasmoidaceae; genus Malacoplasma_A. The sequence goes on from CAJTRF010000042.1 coordinate 2,648, forward strand.
TTTCAGTCTTTCTTTATTGCGCAGTTCATCCAAATATTTATCTTCATCTGAAGAAAGTGGTATTACATTATCATTCATTGGTGAATTATCATTTTTTGAATAATCGTTGCCAGCTAAATTGTTTTTTGGCAATATATCATCTTGTGCAATATTTTGATTTCTATTAGTTTCTTGATCTGAAATTATATTTTCTATATTATCGGAATTGTTTTCATTTGATTCTTTATTTTTTTCGGGCTCAATTTCAAGTTCAACAACATCTGATGTTTCTTCATGGCTACTATAATCTGAATGATAACTGCTTGAACTATTCATAGAATCAGAATTTCTTTGTTTTTCCATTTTTTTCCATTCCGTCATTCCATTTTTTGGATCATTTTTTAGCATTTCAAATAGAGATAGTTGCCTTTTTTTATTGGTTTCACTTGACGGTTTTATAATTCTTTTCAATCTTTTTGCTTTTACTTCTAGACTTTGTTCAAAATTTTGCAAAATATTGAGATAATCATCTAACTCATTTTCAATGTATAAATCAATATTTTCAAACTTTTTAATTCGCCATGTTTCAACAAAAAACCAATCAGAATGCCAATATTGGGATTTATCTTCAACGACATTAAATTCAGGATATTTTTCACCCATTTTTTTACGATATCGAACTATTCCATCCAACGTGAATAAAGATGCAAGTTGATAAATTTGAACATTATGATTAAGTAATAGCCTCCTTTTAATCTTCTTGATTAAATTGTTGGCATGCACTTTATTGTCATCATTTAAATATTTTTTTATATTTTTTTTTCATTTCACCTAAATAATATTCAATTATTAAAACCGCATCAACGCATGATACCAAGTCACTTTGGAGATGATTTGTTAAATTTTGGAATGGAAATAGTAAAGGATATACTTGAGTAAATCCTGTTGTTATAATGTATAGAAAATCATCTTTAATTTTCATTAATTCTTTTGCTATTGTATAAAATGGTGTTTTGAACAATTGGATTAATTCCTTTCTATTTTTTAAGAAAAATTCAATTGAATTGAAAGGCGAGTTCCATCTTGTTTGGCATATTGAAGGAATTTTATGGTTAATATGATATAGAAAGCCTTGCTTATTAAATACATTCATTACATTTTTCAATTTTTTTTCATATTTTGTCAACTCGTTTGAAGTTTTCATCCAGTCCCAAAATGCTAATGCTAATAAGTGATTAGTGCACCTAAGATGAATTATTGATGTCATATCACTAAAAATATTTTGTATGCTATAAAGGCTTTGATGGGAAAGCGCCTTAATTTGAACGGGAAGATTATCGGTCACAAGAGCTACAATTGAAATATTAGAATCTTTTGCTTTGAGAATGACTTTTCTCACAGTATTTCTGTAAGAGTTAAGTGAACCGTCGAAATCTTTTTCTACATGATATAGCATATTTCTACATCCTCTTTGAAGGCATGACAAAACAAACACCAATTGTCTATTTGAATTTATCGTTCCGGCATCAATTTGAAAGGCTGCTTCACAACCTTTGAAATACGATGTTGATGAGTTATAATAATCTTTTCCAACTTTATTTAACAAATTATGAGGAACACGTAGATTATTGACAATTTGCAAAAAATCTTCCCTAGAAATTGATGTGTTTTTAGCTAATTCATATGCTAACATCATAAATTGACCAATGAATTTTGAATGGTGTTCGGATTCAATTACATATAAAGGGATGTGTTCAAAAATCCCATTTTCTAGGATTATTTGGTTCAATTTATCAAGTGGAACTAAAGATAGGTCAATAAATTGACCATCGTTATTTTTGCCAATATCATTTGGATTTAGAAGAGAAGAATCAAATGATTTTGGTTGGAAAGAACCTTTGGGAAATATTTTTTCTTGAAAATAAATACAAAACAATTCATTTGAAGATATTTTGGAGAAATCTGTAATATTATTGTTTTTTGCCCATGAAATTGCTTCAGAAATGAGATCATTTTCATGATGTTTTTGGAAATGAAGAAATAATCTATTTAATTCGGCTTTTGCTTTGGAAACTGCTTGGTAATTAACAGGACAAGGTACAGTTTTGTTGATGAAACACTTGTAAATAGTTCTATCCTGTGAATTTTTTGTCGTTAAGGTCAGATGTTCATAACAGTATGAATCAAAAGGTGTAAAATTGGTTTCTTTTTTCATATGGAATCTTATAAAAATAAAAAGTTTTAAAAAATGATCGGAAATTAAGAAGATTTAAAGTATTCAATTTTTTGATCGGAAATTATATTTATAAATTCTTATATTAAGCTACAAAAAAAAAATCTATTTTCATTTATTAATATTTTTAATATAATATATTAAAAATTCAAAGGAACTATGCTCATTTCTGCTTGAAATTTGTAAAAACTTCAAATGTTTTTAAAAAATCTTTTAAAATAAATGAAAAAAGAAGAATTCACCATGAAGTTTGAAGTTTATTGATAGAAATATGATATCAAATATAGATAATATTTATTATAATAGAAAAAATAATATTCTTTTTTTTCTTCCTACCAATTTTACCTTTATTTCATAAAATTTATATATAAATTCATATATAACTCTTCTCATAATATAAGTTTTTTATTATTTTTGGAGATGGAGTCATTATTAAAATAAAATCATTTTAATTTAATATATTTAATATCAATATTGATCACAACGCCATAAAATTACTTAAGCAAGCTTCAAAAAAGGTTTTTTGGAGAAAATTAGAATTAGTGAAAAATACGTTTTGCGGAAATTTCGGATGTGAAATTTCAATATTCAATTTTTCAATGAGAAAATATCCAGATTGAATGTTATTATTTCCAAATTGAATGTATTTATTTCCATAAAAAATAAAATATTTCCAAATTGAATAAAAATATTTCCAAATTGAATGAGTAAATGGCCCAATATTTCAGAAGATTTATTTATTAAGATATAGAAAAAGTTATTAATTATTGAAAAAGTTTTTATTTAAAGTTTTTATTTTTATTTCAGGAAATTTAAGAAATTTCCTGAAATATTTTTTGAATACTTTTGAAATTTCCAATTTCCAAAATAACAATCACTGGACTCAAATCAGCATCAAACGGAGTGATTTCAGTTTTATCAAGTGATTCATCGGTGTTTCTCAATTGATTCCAATACCTCGAATCATTCCAAATCATTGACGGTGAAGGAGGGTTTGGTTGTTGAATGAATGATGATTTGATTCTGTTGGTTCGTTGTTTAGCTTTTATTGATTCAACTTGTCTTTGTTTTTCTTTGGCATACACTTCATATATTGGGTCATCTTGTAATTGCTCAAATAACCTCTCTCTTATTCGAACTCTTCTTTCGAGTGCAGGGTGTTGTTTAAATGTTGGTGGCGGGCTTCTTATGTTTCTGAATTTGCGAGGAATATAATAATCACATGTTGGTGGTGGTCCTTCAGTGATGTTAACGAATTTTGGTGTGTTTGGATAGTATTCAGGTGGTTTATATGATGGGGGTCCAAAAAAAGCTTCAAACACTGGAGGTGAATGATTGTTATTCATTTTGAATTCAATAAATTAATAAGCAACTGAATATAAATGATTCAGGTTCAATAACGTTTCCTTTCATATCTGTGAACCATAAATGATATTCTTTTTTTGTGTTGTTCAGACACTCATATTTACGGTATTTGGTTTGTCGTCTGTTAGCAAGCATAATGAAATGGTCGCAGAAAGGCATGAATTCAACTATATCTGAATGAACCATCAAATCACCGACAATATGTTGATTGACAACAGCCCCACAATACTGAACAACAATGTACTTCTTGTTGCGACTATAAACGAAATCATCAGGAAGATTAAAATCTTTTGATTGTGTGTGATAGTATCGTTTTGTGATTGGTTGTTTA
>CAJTRF010000043.1 GCA_910578525.1 uncultured Mycoplasmatales bacterium
GAAGAAGAAGCAATAGAAAAAGAAAATGCAAGAATAATTCAAACAATAAACCAAAAATATAGAGAAGCACAAAGAAAATTCGATGATAAGGATGTTAAAAATGTGCTTGGTTTATTTACGAGCCAGGATTCAATAGATGCAAAAGAAAATGCATACAATCAATGGATAATTGATTGGGATAGTGCACAAAAAATAATCGATAAAAGAACGATAGAAATCAGGAAAACAATTGAAGAACGAATGAAAATTTCAGGTGAAAGATTTAATGATAATGAAGTGAATAATGAGATCTACTTGTCACATATTTATAACAATAAAAAGCAAAATGAAGTTTTAGATGATTTAACAAAACGATTAGAAAAAGAACAAAAAAATGTAGAAAATACAAGAAAAAAGATTGAATTAGAGACTTTGAAAATTCAAATGAAAGATGCATATGGAAAAGAATTCAATGAAAATCTATGGAATACAATATTACTAGATCAAACAACTCCAAATATCAATGAAAAAATAAAACAAATGATAACTGACAAAAATCATCAGAAAGGAGAAGATGAGAAAAATTTAACAAATTTATTGACCGAATGTTTCAGTGATGCTTTCAGTGATTATGCATCAGGGTATACAAAATTTACTCCAAATGCTATTGAATCGTTAATGATAGCTAATCCAGAATGTAACACTATATCAAAATTAGTTATTTATTTAAATCAACATCGAAAGAACTTCAAATGGACTGGGACAATTTTTAAGAAATGGAATAAATATCAAATTTGGGAAGAAGTTGCTGACAGTAGAAAATTCGCCGAAGTAGGTTGGAAATTTGATCAATTATGGATTTTAACTGAATCTTATGCTGATATTTTGAAACTTTTTAATTATTCTGTTGCAACATTAGAACAACTCAAACATCATCAAAGGAGAGAAGAAAAAGTTAGAGAATATGTAGAAAGTTGGGAAACAATCAAAAGACAAAAAAACCAAACATCATCATTCATGAGTGAAATAGAGAAATATAGTCAAGGTAAAACTAAAGAAGAAAGAGAAGATTTCGAAATGGAAATAATTGGTCATTGTGAATCAAAAGAGGAGATATCATCATACATGAAAGCAAGAGGTTCTTATATTGCACTAGGAAAAAATATGGATAATTATGCAGATCGTTTGAAATTTGAAGACTATTATAGAAATTTTTCAAAAGAACCAGATATGGTTTTAAAAATAGAATCAATGGTAGGCAATGTTCCGATTGAAAATGTTCCTCAAATAACTGCTTTAGAAGGTCAATTAATGAATACTTATCCAAAGAAATATTCACATAAAGTATTCAATTCAACAAAAGAGTCATGGTTTAAAAATAATGGAAAAGCTTATTTATTATATCTTCAATATGAACAAAAATATCAAGAGTATCTTCGATTTTTTCAAAAGAGACAAAATTATGACACTTTTCTAGATTTCGCAATTCATAATGGTGGAGATTTTACAACTTTAGGTACATATATAACAAAAGAAGTTAATGAATTATCAGATGCAGAAAAAAGAATTCAAACCTCAATATCAGTTTTAAATAAAATTAATGAACTCAATGAATTGTTACCAAAAGAAAATCAATATTCAGTTCAAACAGTTGCAGTCGCATATAGAAATGAAACGATTCCAGAAATAGATTCAAAACTTCAAAATTTAATCAATGAACAAGAATCTTATCGAAATACAAATGAAAATTTAGATGAAGCAATCATTCGTTGGAGGGCTTTATTCCCTGAAGATTTAAAAAGTTCAACAGATTGGAGAACAGAATTCGGATCAAATGGAGCTGCAATCAATGCTATTAACAAATTAAGTCATATTTATGAATTTTGGTATAGAACTCATCCATATGAAGGAGTAAATTTATGGAAATATATTCATGAAAACGCACAGGATTCAATCAATACAGCTCAAGAAAAATTGCAAAAATATTATGATGAAAACAAATATAAATATAACACATGGGACGGAAACAATTTATTGAAAAAATATGTTCAACAATATTATCAAGGTTTTGGGAGATCAATTGCAGAAGCCTCAGGATTTTTATTTGGTAAATTTGATGGAAATTTAGAAGATTGTTTGAAATTCTTTGAAGGATATGAGAAAAATTTGAAAATCAATCAGAGTTTTTCAAAGAAAGGAAATAAAAAATTCAATGACATCGGACATTTCTTCAATGAATATATGAGTAAAAATACAAAAGAAAATAAATATGCATTTCTGAATCAATTCAAAACAGATTACAAAAATTATAAGAAAACAAGAGAATCATGGAGAACAAATAAAGATTATATCAAAAGTCAAGATATTCTTCCAAAATTAAAGCCAGAATTTATTTCAACGATTACTCAAGTCGATATGTCATGGAATGAAGATGAAATGTATTCAAAATATTTAATTCCAATTGCTCAAATATATTACAAACAATTACATAAAGGTCAAGATTTTGATATATCCAATTATGCCAAAGATAAGGTTTGTTTCAATGCTATTGTTGAAAAATGTGACAAAAAACAAAAAGATTTAGATACTTGGGATAAGTCAAATATTGAAGCAACTTATATTTCATATCAAAATTCTCAACAAATTGAATCAAAATTAACCTGGGAACAATTCAAAGATAAATATCAAACACCTGAAAAAGCTCAAATTGCAATTGACATTGATAAATATAGAAAATTAATAAAAGAAAAATTAGACATTACTGATGAAGATTTACCTGGTCAAACACGTTTTAAAGGTTATCATGAAACAGAAATTGGAAGTCAAAAAAGATTAGATTGGTTAAGAAGATATTATACAAATTTAACAGAAAAATTTAATGAATCATGGAAATCTGGAACAATGCTAACAATATATAATAATTTCCGAGAAAAATATTCAGATGATCCAGATTATTCAACAATAGAAAAGACTGCATCAAAATATGGTTTTGATTATTTGACAGGAAAAACTGATCTGAATTATCGTTATCATTTAGCACTTTACAAAGAAAAATTCAATGAAGAATATAAACCATCGATAGCACCAGAAAAAAATGAAGAAAAAGAAGTGATCATAGAAGATATCAAAAAGAAAATTCAAAGTGTGGATCAATATAATAATCTGAATTTTCTCTTAGTCTTACAAAAATATAATTCGTCTGCAGAACATCAACTTGAGGTAGTAGATATTGTCAAAAATTTTGGAAAGGATTATTCAAATGCAATTATTTGGTTAGAATGTGAAAAATTAAAGAATGATATTATTGCCTTACAACCAGACACCGCAGAAAAAGTTCGTGCAATAACAAATTCAATTACTGGAAAACAAGAATTACAAAAATTATATAGAGATGCTACAAAAGATGCAGCTGCTTTTCAATCAACTGAGTTTCATCAATTATTAAGTAAATATAACGAATATAGAAATGAACATAATTCCATTGATGACATTCAAAGAAAATTTTCAACAAAAGATTATATTAAATGTGTAAATTTAATGAAATGTAACATTTTAGAAAAAATATTAGTTACGAAATATAAATACACAAAGGAAAATTTGAAAAATGTCAAAGAATCAGATGCTGGATTAAGATTAGATCATTTACAGAAAATTGAAATGGATTTAAAGAAAAAAATTGAGGAATTTGAAGGTGATCCTGGGGTTGTAAAATTTTGGGATATTTATCGACTTGCAGAAGATGCTGAATATCGAGATAAAATAAATCTATTGGTAGCTAAAAAATATGATCTCGATCTTGCTTTTAATGAAGTCTATTCAAAAGCTTGGAACGCATTATCTGCAGATGAAGGAATAATCAATGGAAATTCAATAAAAGAGAAAAATCAAAATTATTATATTTTAATCGATTCTTGGCTCAAGAAAAAAGATATCTTCGATAAAGATCCATTAATTCAAGAATATCTTAATATGCCACAAAATAAAGTTACTATTACTCAATTATTGTTAAGATACAAATCAAATACAAATCCAGAAGAAGTCAGAATTGATGCGAGATGTTATGTCTTAAATGAAATGAATAAAAAAGTATATGAAAAATATTTAAAAGAAACAAATGAAAAAGACGATAAGTATTTGACCATAACTGATCAGAAAGAATTGGCAGAATATTTCAGAAATAAACAAGAAAAACATAATAAGGTTCAAATTCAATGGAAAAAACTTGATCCTCTTCGATTAGAATGGAATAAAATTCATACCGGAGACGATAAAAAATTCTTAAAAGATTGGCAAGCTGTCTATAAGTATTGGAATGGACAACTACAACAAGCAACAGTCGAATTGAAACTAGAAAAAGATAAACATAATTGGCAAAAAGAATTTCAAGAACCGTTTATTCCACCAGACAAGATGTCAGCAAGTGATGTTCTGAAAAAAATTCAAGATTATTGGAAAATCTATTCTCGTTTTTATCAGAATTATTCAAATTTCATTTCTAACTGGAAAGAATACACTTCGAGATATCCAACAGAGAAATTAACAATGGATAAGATTATTGACACATACAAATCTGATGTCGTCACAGCAAATAATTTCTTAAAATATGGAATATTGAAAAGTAAATATAAGAGTGTTTACAAAAAAGATTATGCAATAAAAAATGATTATCCAACTCCAGAAGATATTGATGCATTAGAGACTGAAATCGCAACATATAGCAAACGACAAGAGGAATCCAAAACAGATACAGAATTAATGGATGCTTTTCGAGAAATGGAAAGTAAATATGATGATAATCAGGAAACATTAAGAGAGTTGTTGGAAAAGAATAAATTTGATCCGAAGACAACAAAATTCAAATTAAAGATAAAGAATAAGATCAAAGACTTTGAGACTGATTACAAAATCATTTATACTTTAAATCAAGTAGAAGAATTTGGGTCTACCCCAGAAAGTCGTTATAATTATCTTGACAAAGAATACAAAAGAATTCAAAATGAATATTCAAAATTAGAAGCAATGCCCAAAATAAAAGAATATTTAGATTATTATAATGATGATCTTGGAGAAGGAAAAAGTTTGAAAGATTTGTTTTCTGAAGAAATGAATGGCCATAATGCATACAAAACTTATTATCATATCTTGATTACAGTTCATAATAAATTGAATCCAAATTAAGCAAAAGATACAACAAAAGAACCAGAAAGTTATAAACGAGCTTGTGATGATTTGAAACTTGAAATTGAAAACATTCGTGAAGCAATCAAGAAATTTGGAGGAAATGCAGTATGGAAGAAATTAACAAATTCAGAGAAAGATGAATTAGTTGCTGAATACAAAAATACATCTTATGGTCATGTTCGAATGGCTATGAAGACAGAGATTGAAGAGTATAATAAAAAGAACGATCATGAATTCAAGTTTGATGATATTAGGAAAAAATTTGAAAAGAAAGGAAAAGAACTATCATTACTTAATAATTATATTAAAGCTGCTTTGAAATATAATTATGATGAAAATTTGGAAAAAATGATTAGTGACTTTAATGCAGAAATTAACGACACAACAAAAGAAGTAGATTTGAATCAACAAAAAGATGAATATTCAAATGCTTATGAAATTGTGAAATATTGTAAATTAACTCCATTACAGAAAAGATATGAAAGTGCTTTTGGAAGAAAAATATCTTTGGATCAAATGATGTATTATCCATATCAAATTCGTGACAAAGTTCAATGGAAAATACAAAATGAAAAAGATTTACAATTTGATATCGATACTGCTTATCATGCAAATCTTGCAAGAATATCTCATAAAGAATCTCAAGAATTTCAAGGAATTGCTAAAAATGAACAAGTTTCATTTGAAAAATTCTTAGATAAATTACGATATGATGAAGAATCTAAAACTTACTCAAAAGTGACAGAAGATGAATTGATAAGTTTATATAAAACAGCAATAAAGAATTATGAACAAGAAAAAATTGCTACCGAAAAGAAAATCAACGAAAATATAGACGCAATAAATAAAAATTTGGAAGAAGGTTCAAAAGTGACAAAAGAAGAATTGAAAGGATTAACTTATTCAGCAAAAGATTTGGATTATGTGAATGCAATTTTAGACTTCAAACCGTTATATGAAAATCATTTTGGAAAAACAAAAATTAATGTGAAGGATATTGTTAATAAATTTGCACCAGATACGAAAAATATTGATTGGATGTATGTTTTAGAAAGTATTGCATTTATTCCATTATTAGATGACCATAATACACTTCAAAAGAAATTAGGAACGATGAAAACGGAAGATGTGGCATATGTTCATAAAACTTATATTGAACCAGAAATAGCAAAAAGACCAGAGAAAAAAGTGAAAGTAGATGATATTCGAAATGCATATGTAAAATATAAAGAACAAGTTAAAAAGGAAAAGAAAGAATATTTCAAGAATCTATTAGAAGAATATCATAAACATATCGATGATAGTTC
>CAJTRF010000044.1 GCA_910578525.1 uncultured Mycoplasmatales bacterium
TGATTTTTATAAGTATAAAGAAAATTATTATACTGAACGTGGTTGGTAAATTTTTTTGTCATGTCATTAATTTTTTTTGACTTAACTTTATAAAATTTTAGTTTATTTAAGTCATGTAATTATAAATGTCCGACCACTTAATTAAAATTTTTAGTGAAGACAGATTTTAAAATTTTGCTTTCAAAAGTATTCAATTAGTTGAAGACAAAAAAATTTGAGTTGAAGACAGTGAAGTGAGAGTTGAAGACAAAATAATTTAAGTTGAAGACAAAAAAGGTTTAAGTTAAAGACAAAATAATTTAAGTTGAAGACAAAAAAGGTTTAAGTTAAAGACAAATGAAGTGAGAGTTGAAGACAAAATAAGTCTCTAAAATGGAGAGTCAATAAAAATATTTTTCATGTCACATGTCATTGAATTATTTTTTTTGATTTTTTTTCAATTTTTTTATCTTGTATAAAATGCAAAAAATAAGTAGTGCAAAATTATTCGAATTATTTTCAATTATTAACCCTTCTAGTACTTCATTTGAAGAATATAAATTAAAATGTGATAATAACGAAAAATTAATTAAAAATACGTTAATTTCTGAAATTGAAGATTATTTATCAGAAACTAATTATAAAGGTCCTTTTGAGTATGAACCAATTTATTATTATTTTAAGGGTATTGACTCAGTATTGAATAAAAACAAAGAATTACTTAAAGAATTACCAACTCATGCGAAGAAATTAAAGGAATTTCATAAATTGAAACCACGACATGAGGAAGCAGATTTTCTTGAATTAACACCAGCTGAAGACAATAAAGCAGATATGCAATCGTTCAAAGAATGGAAAAAACAAGAATCGAATCAAAATGAAGTGGTTGATGAAATAATGGATGAACTTCTACGTCATAAGACTAATTGGCGAATAGATTTTACTAAATTAACTAGTGTTGGTAGAGAATTGATATTTCAGCCATTGAAGAATTTCTTTAAGAAGCATATTTTAACTTTACCTTACATCGGTAAATACAAATTGCAGTATAAAGTTAACGGTCAATGGCATTCGAAACCATTAAATGAAAAAACACTAAATGATTTGATGCAAAACTTAGAAGAAAAACATTTGATATTCGACCTTGATACAACACCACCTGAATACCTTTATGAGGATGGCGGAAGTAAATTGCCCGATTGGTCATTATTTGATGAAATTAGATTCTCTGAGTTAAAAAATTATGAAGGAAATAATGACAGAGGAGGTTCTTTCTTCAGATATTTAATCAAACCTGAATGCCCTAAAAAGATTATCGAATACTTGAATAGATTACAAATATTTGATACTTTAACTGAAACTCATACTATTAAAACCAAAACGGTTACTCATCAACGAGAAGAATTAAATGATAATTGTTTTGTTTATGCTCTTAAGCAAACAGGTCAGTATGATGAAGAAACTTTAAATAATATACGTTTGCGAATTAACAGAAGATATTTATCACAAAGTGCAATTAATGAGCTGTGTAATGAATTCAAGATTCAAGTAAAGTTAACATACATTGATGAAAAAGCAAGGGATAAAAAGAAGAGAGTAACTTCATCGAAAAACGGTAAATCGAAGAATTATATGGGAATAGATAATCCTGAGTCAAATCATAAACATCACTTCAATATATTTGAAACTCATTATTTTCTCGAAGAAGTTACGCCATTCTCAACGGATTATATTAAAAATTTGAAAGATAGAGAAGATGATAAATTTGATAAAGAATATCATTCAGGTCATTTTATTAAAGCACGTTCATTTATTTCATCCTCTAATTTGGTTAGAACTTTAATGAAAAACGGTTATTTTGTACCAATTACTTTTGGTGATGCAATGATTATGAAAACAGTGTTCTATGATGATGTGAAGAAAAACTTAGATGAAATCAATTTAGATTATGACCCTGAATATTGTACTCAATTAATAGCGCCTAACAACTTTAAATCTAAATCGAAGATAACTAATTATTGGTATGCTGACTTTGAAGCTGATGTTAGTGGTAAAATACATAAACCTTATATGGTCGTATTGCAAAATGAATCTGGTGAAATCAATAAATGTTGGAAAGGTGAGGATTGTAATATTAAGTTATTGAAATACTTAGAGGATGGTGATGTAGTTTATTTTCATAATTTAGCTTATGACATCAGAATGATAGCTCAATATGGTATGAGTAAATCTATAATCAAAGGAAGTAAAGTCATGAAAGCTGACATTAAATTTGAAGGTAAGTGTATTCACTTTAGAGATTCTTATCCAATGATTTCATCAAAATTAAGTGAATTTCCAGCAATGTTTAATCTACCGAAAGTCCAAAAAGAAATATTTCCATATAAGTATTATACACTCGAGAGACTTAAAACAAATAGAGGAATTATCAATGAAGCAGGTAAAAATGAAGATAAATCTTGGTCAGAGGATGACTATAAATTATTCAATTCAAATATTGATTCTATTGAAGGCTGTAGATTTGATGATAATACATTCGATATGTATAAATACTGTGAATTCTATTGCAAGCAAGATGTTAATATTTTACGTTTGGGGTTTAATGCTTTTCGTGAAGGATTTCTTAAGGATTTCAAAATTGACCCATATAAATTTATATCTATCTCAGCATTAGCTAATGAAGTATTTAATCAAAATGTTTACTATCATCATAATCTATATAAGGTTGGCGGAATTGTAAGACACTTTATGTCGCATGCTATTTACGGAGGACGATGTATGACAGCATATAATAAGAAATGGCACACAACTAAGCCTTTAAGTGATTTTGATGCAGTGTCTTTATACCCTTCAGCAATGGCTCGATTGAAGACAGTTAAAGGTGTTCCTGAAGTAATTGAACCACATCAATTGAATATGAAATTCTTGTCAACTGTTGATGCATATGTTGTTGAGATAAAAATAACTAAAGTAAATAAACATTACGCATTTCCATTAATTGTACAGAAAACACCAGAAGGACTTAACTTAAATGATGATAACTTAGCTGAAGGTGAATCAATTACTATGGTTGTTGATAATATTGCTTTGGAGGATTTAATTAATTTTCAACAAATCGAGTTCACATTAGTAAAAGGATACTATTGGAATAATGGCACTGATGATACTATTCAAAAAGTTATCAAACACATCTTTAATAAGCGATTAGAGTATAAGAAACAAAAGAATCCACTACAACAGTTATATAAATTGATTATGAATTCATGCTATGGAAAAACTATTGAGAAACCAGTAGATAAAGATTGGAAATACTTTGATAATGAAGAGGATTTAAATAAGTATACGATTAAGAATTATTATAAAATCATTGAGGATATTCAATTAGGTGATTCAAATATACATGCTGTTCGCGTAAAGAAACCAATCGATAAGCATTTCAATTTCAGTTTATTAGGTATTCAAGTTCTATCAATGTCGAAGAGAATTATGAATGAAGTTATGTGTTTAGCATATGACCTAGGTTGCCACATCTATTATCAAGATACTGATAGTATGCATATCGAAGTTGATGATTTACCTAGATTAGTAGATGAATTCAGAAATAAGTATAATCGTGAGTTAATTGGTTCAAATCTTGGTCAATTTCACAGTGATTTCCCAACGATTAATAACCATGATGAGATGCCAAAAGCAGTTGAAAGTTACTTCTTAATGAAGAAGATGTATATCGATAAATTGAAAGACTCTACAGGTGATATTGATTATATGGTAAGAGGTAAAGGTTTAACACAGAATAGTATCAAATACGCAGCAAAGAAATTTGATAATAATTATATGTTACTTTACAAGTCAATCTATGATGGTAATTCACAGACATTTGATTTAACTAAAGGTCAACCATGCTTCGAAATGAATAAAAATATGACTGTAAGTACGAGAAAGAAATTCGAGCGAAAAATAAAGACAGTTTACCAAGAAGGTGATATTGATAAATACTTTTCTTATTCCCATATGTGAGCGATTTTATATCGTGGTAATCTCTGTATAGTGTTTTTACCATTAACTTTACCTTCAACGTCATATAATCCTTTATTAAATCCTTTAACAGTAAATTCTCCAGGTTGTATAACACTTCTTCTTTTCATCATTGAATTGGTTTCATTATAAACTTTAACATTTGTTCCTTCTTTTAATTGAAAATCATTACTATGTTGTATATTATAGTTTTCTTGAATAATCTTCCTTACAATGAATTTTTCTAATTCAGGGTCATCTTGAACTTGTTGAGGAGAAACAGAATATCCTGCATATTTACTTAAAGTTTTATGTGGAGCGTTATTGTATTGATATACTATTTCATTCATCACATTTGGTGTTATTAGTCCAATGTTCATATTATATGCGAGATTTCTAATTGTTCTAATTACTCTATCGATTAAACCTAAAGATGAATGTAATGGGCTAGTTTTATTTCCTTGATTTTGCTCTAATTTCATATAATCTGGATATGCACCACTAATTTGTCTTGGTACTGATTTGAAAACAATTCCATGTGTTAAATAAAATTGTTGAGCTTCAGTTGAATTAAATGCTTTTTCACCATCACCAGATAAATACTTAACTTTCATTCCATTATCTATCATTGCTCTTAAAGCATTTAAGTATTGTTTAGTTGATTTTTTATCCTTTTTACTGAAAACACCTTCATTGAATTCGATATTAGTTAATTTAACATATAGATATCTTGTATTAATATTAATTGCGACTAAATAACATAAATGATAAATGAATAGTAAATCAATTAAATAACTATCTTTAGATGAAACTTTATGTAATTGATATTCTTTAATATTCTTCTTTAACGGGAAAGATGATTTTTGTTGATTATTCGGCTTTAAGTCATGCTTTATTTTTTGAAGAGCTTTTACTTTATCAGAACTCTTAAATCCAATCAATCCAGTAAATTTAACAGGTTTAACTTTAACGTTGTTCTCAGGTTGTTTATAAAATAAGTTTTTATAAATTTCATAGCATTTCTCATCTGAAAGCATTCCTTTATCCCAATCTTTAGTAACTCTCTTAAATTGATTAAAATCAAGAAATTTATCTGGATGTTCAATCACAAATGTTTCTATCTTTTTAGGAAATGATTCCTTTATAACAACCATTTCATGTAATTCTTCATGTGTTTTATGATATTCATCTATATATTCTTTGTATATTTTTTCTTGGTCTTTCGCCATTAACATACCAAAATATTTTAATCTTCTTGCTTCACCAATCGTTTTAGGTTTCTTTGCTCTAGGAATTGTTTCAAATAATGATGTTCTTGCATTATATAAATCCTGTTCATGTTTCTTTTCTTTTAATTCATTCTCTTTATCTCTAACAGCATTACGAATAGTGAAATAATTATTATGATAATATTCATCAATAAGTGAATTAAATTCAGGTTTATACATTAATTGTTTATAATTATTTTCTTCAAACCATTGACATATTAAATACTTAATTTCTTTTTCACAATCTTTATAATTCCATTGATTCATATTATGAATTACATAACCATTAATAAAATGTGTATTTTTATTAAGAATATCTATTAAAGTCATTTTTATTGAATCTAAAATGAGTACTTTACCATCAAGACCTTGGCATTCTAGAAAAACATTCGCAAGTGATACTTTAAAGAGAATCAATTTAAGATTAGGCTATTATCGAAAAGTATTAAAAGATAACAATATAACTGAAAAACGAAGAGAGAGAATACAAAAGAAGTATGAACATGATATGAAAGTAAGGAAATTATTAAATAGAGCAGTAAAACATTTATATAATTAGTTGAATGTATATATTTTTGTTTATTGATTAATTAAATGACCCTCGAACAACAAGCTCAAAAAACAATTAATGAATTATATAAACATCGAGAACTTATGTCAATTATGGAAGATTTTAATCAAGCTCAATATACACCTAGTCATATGCTAATTAAAAATTCTCCAAGAGATAAGACAGATAATGCAAAAACATTAACAAAATTCTTAGTAGATGCTGGATTTTTTGAAATCTATGATGGTGAACTTACAAAGAAAAATATAGAGGATTTTGCTGAACGTTTAGACCGTGAAAATTTATCTAAACAAGAACCTTCAGATGAAGAAATTGATGTTGATGAATTAACAAATGAATTAGTTCAGAATAAGATTGGAAATAAATTAAATATTCCAAATATAAATCCAAATAGAGGAAACCCTTTAAATAATTTTTCTTCTTTTAAAAATTCTATGGATTATAATCAATTTTCTACTCAACAATTAATTAATCATTATAATAATAGATTTGGAGCTACACTAAATTTAGATGAAATGTTAGAAGATTATGGCGGTGATGAAGACCTTATAAGAGATGATTTGATTAAAGAACTTAAGAAAGATGATAATGCT
>CAJTRF010000045.1 GCA_910578525.1 uncultured Mycoplasmatales bacterium
GGTTAATAAATATAAAATTGAATGGAATGTATTCAAAATATATTTGTTGTGATTTTTCTTCTTGTGAATCAATGAATTTGATGAATTCTTTGAGTTTATCTTTACTCAGTCGGTGAAGTTCAACAAATTTAAACAAAATAAATCGTGTCGATGCTGATTCAATAATGAAATCAAGAAGATTGTTGACATCAACTCTTTCTCGATCTTTTCTTATCACTGAGTCGATGATTCTGTAAATCGTTGGAATTGGAACTTCTTTGAATTTGTCATTTTTCAAGCATTCATTCACTCGTGTTTTTATTATGTTTTCGATTTTACTAGAAATTTCTGTTTCTTCTTGTTCTTGAACATCAAGAAGAATTTGAATACAAAAATTAAGATCGTTGTCATTCAAATTTTCCATAATATTATCAAGTAATGTAGTCAGTTTTTGAATACAAAAATGTTTTGAAAGCGTGTAAATGTCTTTGTAATGTTCAATTGGAATAAAAACTTTGTCTTTTGTTATGATTTCAATGAATTCTTCAATGATTTCTTCTTTCATATTATATTTGTTCTCAACTTCTACGATTTCGCGTTCAATCGATTTCATCATTTCTGAATATTTATCCAAAAGATATTTTGAACAAAAGAAAAATCTCGAAAAATTGAATTGAACTGTATTCCCACTTTTTAATTGGATTTTCATTAAATCTCCGCCTTCATTTTCTTTATTTGATCTTGAAAGATCAATTTCCAAATAGTTTTGGTTCATTAAAATTTGTGAAATTATTTTTAAACTTTTTGATAATTGATCATTCAAAATATTTTCAATTTTGACAAAAAAAGGTCAAATACTTTTGAAAGAAAAATAAAATAAAATAAAAAAGTTAGTCAGATAAAAATATCTCATTTTAAAAATGATTTTAGACTTCGGACTTTTTTTCAAAGAGTTTCTGAAAAAAAATTAAAATGCTTAAGAGTTGAAAGGCCTTTCCATTATTTTTGTAAATTTTTCAAATTTAAATTAACTCATAGAATATGTTTTTCAATAGTAGCTTTTTCGGAAAAAGTTAAGGCTAAAACAGAATAATTTCGCCTAAACGATCATTTTCCAAAATTTTACATTTCTATTAAATAGTTTATTTTCTGAAAATAGTTTATTAAAAAAAAATAAAGATTGTAGTTTATTTTCAATATCTAAACAGATTTTAAAAATGAATAGTTTATTAATGGCAAAAAACTGAAAAAAAAAAAAAAAACTATTTATTCAGATGTAATTCAAACGACAGAAATTCTGCAATAAAGGAAACCAAAGTAATCTAATGCGGATAGATTCAAAATATTAATCCCTTCAGAAGCACTTCCAATTTGTCTCAAACGCAAGTATCTAAAATATTCATCGTCATCAATATTCATGCTCATTTCGAAAGTGTTAGATTTTCCAGTATCATTCAGTGAATTTTCATTAATTCTTTCATCAAGAACAAACCATTTTAATCTATCATTAGAACCTTCGATGCACCAACTTTTAAGGTGATTATTACCATTTACATACGTACGAATTGAATAGCATTTTGGTCTCACTTTCAAATTTTTAAAGTCGTAACAAATCCACGAATTTTTTTCATTTGATGATTCGAAACAACTTTCTTTGTCTTCAAGATCAACTGCATTGTAAGGATTATAATCATCGTCGTTTTCAGAAAGCAAGAAAGATAAAGATGGAAAAACTGATGATGATGTAACTTCAACAACTCCTTTTTTATGAACGTTACCTCCACATTTTTCTGTTAAATAATGAATGATTCCTTTGAATCTTCCTTCTTTTGTTCCATCGTATTTGATTTCAAATGGTTCGTTTGAAACATCTTCAATTGGATTTGATTCAAATGAATAATAATCTGATGATGATGACGATGATGATGAACTTGATGATGATGATGAATTGCGACGATGTTTGTGATGATGATGATGCTTGCGATGTTTGCGATGTTTATGTTGACGTTTTCGTTGACGGCTGGGATTTGGTTCTGGAATTCTTTCGCTTCTTTTTTCTTTTCGTTGTTGTTTAGGTCCTTGCGTAATTGTTCCAACGATTGAACCAAAGAATTCAAGTGCTGATATACTGATAACATTAGAGTTAATTGTGCTTTTTCCAGTTTGTCTTAAACGAAGATATCGATAGTATTTTTCTGATTTGATCTTTTTCATTCTAAATATATTTGCTTTCCCTGTTTCATCAAGTGAATTCTCTTCTTTTCTTTCATCGAGAACAGTCCAATCTTTCTTGTTCTTAGATCCTTCAATAACCCATGTTTGAAGATGATTGTTTCCATTTAAATATGATCGAATTGAATACATGTTTGGACTTACTTTTAATTTACGAAAGTCATAACAAATCCATGAATTTTTTTCGTTTGCTGATTCAAAACAACTTTTGATATCTTCAAAATCGGCGCAGTTGTACGGATTGTAATCTTCATCGTCATCTAACATTTGTAAAATTAAAGATGAATTTGTTGGAGGAATGACTGATGATGATGTAATATTAACTAAGCCTTCCAAGTGAACATTTCCTCCACATTTTTCTGTTAAATGTTGAATGATTCCTTTGAATAGACCTGATTCTGTATGATCATAAGAAATATCGATTGTATTTTTCATAATTTCACCTTTTATTTATTGAAAAAGTTAATTTTTGTTTTTGATTTAAACTTTTTCTTTCACGAAACTTACGAGCGTCAAAATTCCATAACAAATTACGAAAATTTGTGAAAATGCATTTTTTTTCTTGTCGATATCTTCAACAAATTGAAATTCCAATAAATTCAAAACTTCAAACGATAGAACAATCAGCATTTGCATATACTTGTATTGAAAATCTTTCAATTCCATCGCGAGTTACTGAACTCAAAGAATCATGGTGTTTTCAAACGGAAAATATAAAGAAAAATGATGTAAGTTCATCAAATCAATATTACAAAGGATATGAAAATAACAAAATGATTATTAGTAAAACAAAAAATAAATATAACCGTCTTATTTTCTGCGCTAGAGATATCGAAAAAGTGACAAATCCTAACTTTATTGAGCATATCGATTCATGTGCATTTAACAAGTGTTTGAAACTTAAAAATATTGAAATTCCAAAAGATTCAAAACTTAAAACAATTTGTATGAGTGCATTTTTGGATTCTGGACTTGTAATCTTCGTCATTCCATCACATGTAGCTCAATTTGGATTAGGTTCATTTTGTAATTGTCAATATCTTAAAAGAATTGAGTTTGAAAGTGATTCAAAACTTCAAACAATTCCAGAAAAAGCATTCAGCGATTCAGTGATTGAAAGCATTATTATTCCACGTGAAGTTACAAAAATTGAACAAAATGCTTTTAGTAATTGTCGAAAACTTCAAAGAATTAAATATGAAAAAGATTCAAAACTTCAAGTGATTGAAAAAAATCATTTTCGAATACAATTATTAAATGTATTAAAATTCCATCACAATTATTAACAATTGAAGAAGGACTTTTCTATCAATGTGAAGAACTTAGAATAATCGTATTCGAAAATGATTCAAAACTCTAAACGATAGAAAATGAAGCATTCTACGGATCTTTTATCGAATGTTATTGAACTCAAAGATTGATGGTGTAATTTAACGCAATGCATGACTAATGTTAATGTAAATCCATCCAATCCTCGTTTCAAAATGTATGAAGGTAAAATGATCATTGGAAAAACAGATATCGAACAAGATAATTATAATTGTCTTGTTTTTTGTTCACGTGATGTAAAAACTGTTAAAACTCCGAACTTTACTAAACGAAATAATTCATGTGCATTCAATTTGTGTCGAGATCTTCGTCAAGTTGAAATTCCAAGTGATTCAAAACTTCAAATTATTAATGAAATGGCATTCAATAGAACATCACTTGAAGAGTTCACACTTCCTTCACAAATCATTCAAATTGGCAGTGATTCTTTTTCTCTTTGTTATAAACTTAAACAATTTAATATTTTAGCTTCTTCACAGCTTCAAAAAATTGGCAAAGGTGCATTAAATTGCACATCAATTAAGAGCATCAGAATTCCATCACAAGTCACGCAAATTGAAAGATATTCTTTCTCTGGTTGTAGAAATCTATCAAAAATTGAATTTCCAATTGATTCAAAACACAAAATAATTGATAATTTTGCATTTGGTCATACATCAATTCAAAACATAAGAATTCCATCGGAAGTTACAGAAATTCGTTGAAAAGCTTTTTATGAGTGTAAATACCTACAAAAAATTGAATTTCCAACAGATTCAAAGCTTAAAAAGATATGTGAACATGCATTTAGTAGAACATCTTTTCGATGTTTCAGATTTCCATCTCATGTCATTGAAATTGGTCCAAATGTTTTTTATGGCTCTACAAAACTTCAAATTATTGAAATCGTTGATGATGCTGAAATTGAATATATTGATCAGTATGCATTTAATAATATTTCTGATATCGCAATTTTCATGACTCCCTCCAACCTGTTTTGTTAATTTGATATTTCAATTGAAGCTTTTAAAATTAAAATACAAAATTTTGAATTATTATTTCCATTATTGTTTTTCATTCAGTAGTGTAAAGAGTTTCTGAAAAATAATTAAAATGTTTAAATGACTTGAAAAAGTTGGTAATAGATGAAATAGTTTCGGCAATTCCAATAAAAATCGTTCAAAATAACAAACAAAGAAAAACAGAGCGAAATAGATATGATTTTAATTCAAATACAAAAACAATTTCAGAAAAAGTTTACAATTGGTTCTAATTATAACCAACAACCGACAATGAAGCATAATTCATCTGATTTAAATTAAAAATCAGATGAAAATAATGATTCTTCTGATTTAAACAAAAAATTTTATTAAAAAAAAAAAAAAAAAAAAGACTAAAATTTATCATATTTGCTTCTTTAAATGAATCAGAATCTTTTGATGATTTAGAAGGAGAATTTTTGGAAAAACTTGATACTAAACAATCTATTGCTCAACAAAAAATTTGGCATGATGATGCTGAATCTAAATCTTTTTTTAAAAAAAATTTGAATTCATTAATTGTGCTTTTTGGAGAAAAATTGTGATGTTAAAAATGTTCTGCTTCAAAATGCAACAAATTTGTTTGTAATTAAAGATATAAAGGATGTTCAAAAAGGCGTCAGATTCGTCGATAGCAATGTTGCTAATTATTGCACGTTCTTTGGATTTGAAAAAAACAAAAGAAAGAACCGAAGCTCTTATTGTTCTTCAAAAACAGACTGATTTAATGAATTTGGATATGATTATGAAGAAGAAGATGATGTTTAAAATGATGAAGAATATGAAGAAATTGATGAAGAAGATTTTTTTGATGACGAAAACGATAATTAATTTATGTTAATACAATTCATATTATAAATAAATTCTTTAACTGAGTCTGATCGAATCAATGAACAAATATATAATTCATTTTCTCCTACTTATATCTTAGATAATGTTTGCATTAGTTATAAAATTACAATTGTAAATGTTTGTAAAAAAAATTACTATATTGTAGTAAAATAGCAATAATATCATATGATAAATCAAAAAATGAACTTTTGAGAACTTTTTTTATAATTTTTCATTCAATTTTTTTAGCATTCAAAAAGTACAAGCACATTGATAGAGAATGATTGACTCTCCAAAATGTGCATGACTTTCAGACAATTTATTCTTCAATTTTAAAAAAAATAAAATTAATCAATTCATAATTTTTCATGAAACGTATTTTATTTGATATTTTTAATTATTTTAGAAGATATTTACACTCTATATTCTCATGGAGCAATTTTTACTTGATAATATTAATTGTTTTAGATGATATTTATACTTTATATTATAATTATTAATCATTGAAAATTATTTTATATTCTCAAAATATTCAATACTTATTTCATTTATTGAATAAATATTTGATTGAGTTCTTAATTATTCTCAATTTAATTGTATAGATTGAAAGATTCCATTCAAAAAAATAAAAATTATGACGAAATTTAGAGTCATTCATTCTCTATCAATCTGTTTGGTGTGTTTGGTGGTGGATCTCCTCCAATGAAAACTGTGCTTAAATGCCAACCTGCAATACAGAATGTAGCTGACTCAGTGATCGTCGTTTGTGTCGCTGCTGAGGAGGAGACGGCCTAAATAGTTGTAACCGCATGCGAGGATTTTACCTTCACTAGTCTCAAAAAGTGAATGATAACTGCCTGCGTAGGCTGCCCTGATTTTGTGGCCTTTCAGTGACGAAATCTCAGTGAACGATGAAATGGAAGATGTTTGTTGTCCCAGACCGAGTTGGCCACTTAAATTTGATCCACGTCCAAAGACGCGACCTTCCTTGCTGACGGCCAGAAAATGTTGAAATGAACCTGACACCCAGAC
>CAJTRF010000046.1 GCA_910578525.1 uncultured Mycoplasmatales bacterium
AAATTCTTTTATCTCATCTGGGTTGACACTGTTTTGATTTCCAACATAAGCAAGAATGTCATTTGCATTACACCTCTGGCATGGGGAGAAAATCATTCCCCAGGGGAAAAATGTTTGGGGAAATGTAACCACCTTAAAAAAAATTTCGGGGGCAAGCCTCCGAACCCCCACTCTTTAACTCTTTAATTTGTTATTGTCAAATATAAATAAAAAATCATACAGGTATCGCTATGCAAACTCAGACACGTTGCTAAGCAAACTCAGACAGCATTCAAATCATTCAATTATTTTTTCAATTTAAAAACAATAGGTTTATACATTTTCCAGCGGCTTGCTAAGCAAACTCAGACATTAATTAATGTCAAAAAAAATAAAAATAACTTGAATAGTAATTATTATTTTTATTATTATTTAAAATAATTATAGTATGAATGCAATATAGAAATCATTTTTTTGTATAATAGTGAATAAAATTATTCATATTTAATAGTATCAAGGATATTATATATCTTTTTATATAGTATAGATAAGATAAATATTATTATTTCTAAATGTCTTTCATATAATAGTTAATGTTATTTTTTAAATATTTGTTTATAGCATCAATAACACATAATACTTTGCCTTCAATCGTCCAGATTTGGTTAGCAAGAGACCGTTTATTTCAATGAGTTTTCACAATTAACTATTGAAAAAAAAATTGAATGATATAAAAATTTTTAAAATGATAGCTAATCCAGGTCTTTACCCAGCTCCAGCTTCAGCAAAAGTGTTACTGAAGAGATTAATAGAGGTTTCGGAAGTTGGAGATGATATAGATACCCACTTATTCCATGGAATCAACAATTCAAATAAAAAAAATACTCATCACATATATTGTTATTGTATATCATTTCTACAAATGTTTTTACATTGTAATGATTGCATCGATTATTTTTACGAAAACAAAAGTCTCAACAAAAATGAAAAATTAATACATGATATCATAGAATCCTTTTTTAAAAAATCAAACACAAAATCTATTAATATACATAATTTTATTGAAAAATGGAGAGGCTGGAATGGAAACAGCCATTTACCACATAAAATGACTGATATAAGTTTATTTATTCAATATTTTTTAAAATCTTTATCAGATCCAATCAAAGAATTATTTAAAATCAATGTTAACTCAGAAGAGAAAGAATTTTACGGCGAAGTGTTTTTTTTAACAATTTCATCAATTGCAGATACAATACAAAAAAATGTAGATCTGAAAATTAATCACTGCGGAAAGATTATAACTTATCCAAAATATCTTATTTTATATGTTGATCGTTCTGAAAATGGTAATGGTTTTAAGACAAATTATATAGCAGTAAACACTTATTTAAATATTTCTGATGAAAATTATAAATTTTCTTCTGCAATTCTTTTTACTGGTTCATACAATTCTGGTCATTATACAAATTTAATTAAAATTGGTGGGAAATACTTTTATTTTAATGATGAAAATGTATATTCATGCTTTTATACTCAGAAACCAACAGCAAAAACACCAAATATTATTTATGATGTAAATAATGGTTTAAACAGAAATAGCAATGTTTTACTTTACGAACTGACTGAAGAAGAAATTGATCCAAATGCTTTTGAAGTATTTGAAAAAAGTATATTTACTGAAGATAAAGTTGCACAAAATCTTTCTGGTGTTTTTAGTGATTTTCATGAAGATCCTAATTTTTCAAGATTTAATTCTGGCTCATTCTTAAAAGGCGATGAAACTTATTCATCAAATTTGGATTCTGGAAATAATGATCCATATTTTCAAAGTGAAAGTTTAAGTACTGATCATAATATTTTTTCTGATTCAAATGATTCTGAATCACTTCCCATTTTCTATGAGAGAAGAACAAATTCTCAACCACGTCCTTTTTACAATAACAATAATTCAATGCAATCATTTGATTCTGCGCCACTTTCACCATTAATTGATAGGACTGCTACAGCACAATCAATAACCGATGAAGTTTTAGGAAGCAATATTACGGTTTCAAGTCACCTCAACTTAAACCGAACTAAAGTTGATGTTGAGACTTTAAATGCAACTAATTTATCAGGAACAATGAATATTAATATTGATGGTGTTCCATCTTGTACCACTCAAAGAGTTGAAGCAGGAAAATACGCATTATATAGAAAGCTTTTTAAGTATGCAGGATTTATATTCAAAAAACTTGATTACAATGATTTAGGAGCCACAAATGCTGAAATAATAAAAGACAAAAAAAACATTGAACCTATTGATCAAAAAGATGTTCAATTTCAAGGATATAAGGCATACTGTATTTTGACTCAAATTGTTTTAGAAGGTGAATTTAATTTTAAGAAAGTCAATAATGCATTGTCACCAATTGTAAAATGGTACAAAGAGAAATATTCAAAGCTACCAAGAAATGATTTCTCATATTCAAAAAAAATAGACGATAACATTGAAGAATCATTAAGTAATGAATTATTAAGTCAAAAAGAAATGAAAAGCTTTTTACCAATAAGGTCACCTTTAACAACAGTTAGCGATGATGATGACGATGATGAACCTATAAACGAAAGTATTAATTTCAAAGAAAAAGATTTGGTATTTGATTATGATATTGAAGAAGAGGAGGAAGAAGAGGAGGAAGAAGAGGAGGAAGAAAAAGTAGTAGAAGAAATAAAGGTGGAAGAAGATGTAAATGAGGAAGTAGCAAAAAAAATAATAGAGAAAGATCCAATTATAAATATAAGAAAAACTCAAAAAGAAAAAGTTTTACATAAAAAAGATAACGAATCTTGCAAACATAAAATACAAAAACATAATAGATTAGGATATCTTAATTGGGTTCCAGAAGAGAATATTTCAGAACAAAGTGAAATAGATTGTATTATCGATGATGATTTTGAATTTTGTGAAGATAATAATAATGATGACGATAATCAATTTTATTTTGGTGAATACAATTGGAAGGAGAGATCAGAATTTTTAGATGCAAAAAGAATTCGTGAAGAAATTATGAATGGTCTCGATATGCATTCTGATGATGTACCACGTGGAAAACTTCAATTAAGATCTTTAATTATTCAAGAATTTTTGCAAGATTATGTGAGAACAATTAAACATTATGATTCCAGGCGTGATTTTGTAAATGACTATATCGCAAGAAATTCAGTTGATACATCAAAATCACCACTTGTAAAAGAATACGAGGATATTATAAAAAAAGAGAATGAAATTAGAGAAAATAGAAAAGAAAGAAAGAAAAGAAAACCTGATAGTCAAAAAGTTGTACGTCAAAAAAGAGAAAAGAAAACAACATTTTTGTATGGATATTCAACTTTAATGGATAAAATTAGTTGGTTTGAAAGTCGTACACCAAAAGAACAAGAAGAAATTTTGTCACAAGCAAAAATATATAATGAGTGGGGTGGTGAACGTCCAGATGTTTCAATTGTAACAGATCAAACACTTGATTGTTTACTATCATTAGTTCTTGATTTTCCTACAATGAGTTGTTCTCAATATACATGTTATTTAAATTCTAAGTATGGACCTCATTTCGAAAAGAAAATAAGCGTACGGACTGTATATTCATGTCTTCTCATGCTTAATTTAACTGTTAAAAAAGCATCATTCGCTCCTCCCAATAGAAATAGTGTGGGATTACGTATATTCCGTGTGGCGTGGTGTATGTTTATAGAAAAAATATTGGGAGATAAAAATATACTTTTGGGCTTCATTGATGAGGCTGCTGTTACATCTAATCAAAAGAGAAATTTTGGCAGAGCGTTTGCAGGATTAACACCTGTAATTAATTGCCCATTGAAAAAAGTAAAGATGTCAATTCTCTCTATCGTTTTCCCTGGTTTTGGAACTTTATATAAATTTTGTCAAAAATCAGTTGATGGCACAGAATATGCTCAATTTCTAAGCGATGTTAATGAATTTGCAAGAAAATACATTTGTAATAATTCAGCAGAGATTCTTATAGTTGAGGATAACTGCCCAATACATAATACCAAATGTGTAGAAGCTATAATAGAACAATTGAAAATTTCACTCATTCCAATTGTTCCTTATAGTCCAGCGCTAAATGGAGTAGTCGAAGGATATTTTGGTTTCATTAAATTAAAAAATATACAATCAGATGGAGATAATGAATTAGTTCAAAGGAAATTCATTGAAGAAAGCTGGAAAAAATTATCTAATGAAAAGTTCACAGTAGAAATTGCTCAAAACTTATACAAAGAATGGTTAACACGAATGAAAGAATGCAAAGCTGGAAAGCCATTAGTATCTGGGCATATTACTGTATCAACTGGAATAAATGTTTCAGATTTAATTAATCTTACTGTTAATCGAGTTAATGAAAACAATTAATGCTTAAATCATCAGCTAAATATTGTAGTATTGATGGTTTTAATTTAAAAAAAGAAAAAAGTAATAAACAAAATAAATAAAAAACATAAATTTATTTGAATACTGTTATAGGTTAATCACATAATTCGTATGATCAATATTAAAATAACATTTATCTGGTGGAGAAAAAGTCTTTTTGCCAATAATTCTTTCTATGGATATTAATCATTTATAAAATAATTATGTTCATTATGACAGACAATAATCAAAAGATTTAATATCCTAAAGAAATAATTTGAACAAAACATTATACATTTTTCTAGAATTGAATTCTGTAAAGCATATCAAAATTTCAGTTGGCTTGTAAACTATATATATATATATAGTTTTAAATAGTAATAATAATTATACATTAAAAAGATAAAATGTGTTATATTTTTTTGGACACTGAACTTATTTAACGATATCTGAGTTTGTTTAATGATGTCTGAGTTTGTTCATCAGTTGTCTGAATTTGCTTAGCGATTGTCTGAATTTGCTTAGCGATTGTCTGAATTTGCTTAGCGATGTCTGAGTTTGCTTAGCGATGTCTGAGTTTGCTTAGCGATGTCTGAATTTGCTTAGCGATGTCTGAGTTTGCTTAGCGATGTCTGAGTTTGTTTAGCGACTGTCTGAGTTTGATTGGCGATTGAATGACCGTTTATTCACTTTACCGTATTTGTCTGAGTTTGCTTAGCAAAAGTTAAGAGACTATTGATATATAAATATCTTTGAATATATATGGAAAATACAAAATATTATATATAATATACCTAAAATGAAATGTTCTTTATGTATTAATTTATACTAATTTGATAAAATAAAAAACGATTATCAAATAATATTAAAATAAAAAAAATCTACTATTTTTTTTTTCTTTGCTGCAAGCTTTTTTTAATTTTTTTTTAATTTTTAGATGAAGTGAATACATTAACGGTCGTTTGGTTAAGTATGACTGTTTTTAAGGTGAAATATAAATTACACATATTTTATAGGAATATAAATAACTCAAATCAAATTTCTATAATATACCCAAATAATATATGAAGTTTGATATAAATTTCAATTTTGGAGAATTTTGGAGATGGTAATTATGATCTCATATTTTTACCTTTTTAAAAAATTATAATTTAAATTTTACATTAATGATTTTGGTATGAATATTTAAAATCCATTTGTTTAAAAAGCATTTTGAATATTTTTTGTTAAAATTCCATAAAATTCATAATATTCTTATATTTTATACATGAAAGTATATAATATACATGAAAAGATTCATAATAAACAAATAGGGAACATTTTCTTTTTTTTTGGGAATGAAAAAAAATAGTGAACGTTTTTTTTAGTTGTCTGAATTTGATTAGCAAATGTCTGAATTTGCTTAGCAATTGTCTGAGTTTGTTTAGCAATTGAGCCACCGTTAAGAAATAATAAACGTTTTTGTCTGAGTTTGCTTAGCAAATACCAAGTGACTATTTAAATAAAAATATCTCGAAACTTTGCCTTTTAATCCATAAACATTATGCAAAATATGATAATAATTAATATTTTTCATTCCTTTTTTTTAATATAAAATATGATAAAAATAATTCAAAAAACGATCATTTCAAATTGAAACATAAGATTATCGGCCAAATAAAAAACGGTTTATCTGAGTTTGCTTAGCAAAAAAAAAAATTATTCAAAAAAATCATGATCAAATGTCTGATTTTGCTTAGCAGGGGGATAGAAAATACGTTATTTATGTAACCATCTAAAAAAAAATTGAATGCTGTCTGAGTTTGCTTAGCAACGTGTCCGAATTTGCTTAGCGATACCTGTATGTCAAATAAATGAAAAAATAAAATAATTTAAATACTA
>CAJTRF010000047.1 GCA_910578525.1 uncultured Mycoplasmatales bacterium
CTAATAGCTTCTAAAACTGGAATAACCATAAATAAACTTAAAGGTTCCAGTACTGGAGGATTAAATGCAAACACCAGTCAAGCTGAAAGTGATAAAAACTTTGTGGATAAGATAGAGACCATTAGACAATCTCTAGTAAAGGACAAACTGCTACAAATGTATAGAATATTAGCTAATACTATGGTAGACAACAATAATCTATTAAATACCATTAGTTTTGACTATGAATTTAATCCTCTATTCAATCTTTCCGAAAGAGAAATAGCAGAAACCATAAATATAAATCTAGACATAGCAACAAAACTAGAACAATTGGGAGTAGAACCGGAGCAATGTATCAAATGGTTAAAGTCTAACAAAACAAATAATATGGAAACAATAGAAATAGAAGAAGAACAAAACAATAATAATGATAATCTTGAACAATTATTTCAATCTAATTGATAACAACAATAGTAATACCATTCTTATCTATAATGGTGGAGAAGGTTCAGGAAACTTTGACCATGAAGGAAGACCAGGAAAGGTAGGAGGAAGTAAAAAAGATAAGAATAACTTTGTAAAGATACCACCTACTTTTGATAGACCTGGAGAAAGAAAAAAGAAATTAAAAGATAAACTTAAAGCTTTAGAAGGTTTAAAAGTTAAAGCTATTGAAAAAGGTAATCTTACTGAAGAGATTAAATCAAATGTAGAGAATCCTGTATCAGCTATCAAAGACATCTTTGCTGAAGTTAGTACTACTTCTTCTTCTAGAGAAGATACAAATAAACCTACTAAACCAAGTTATGTAGAATCTCTAACACCTACCAAAAAGAAAGAGTCTTATCTGGATAGAGAACTAAAAGATAGAGCAAAGATAGAAGGAAAGACAGTAGAAGAATTAAGATTAGCTGTTAGCAAAAAAGCAGAAAAAGAAAAATACATAAGAGAACATGGGGAAGAGATAATAGCTAAAGCAGAAAATGATACCAGAAGATTAGGTATAGGCCAGGTATCCTATGGAGCTGTAAATCCCATAGCTGTTGAAGAAATATCAAATACTTTAGTCAAAGCAGTTAATAAGATACCCATATTAGGTAAGACCATAACTTCAGTATCCTCTGTATATGGTTTTAGAGATATATTGCATAATACCTATAGTAAATATTATCTACATGATAGATTCTCACCTATAGCTAAGTTCTTAAGATTTATAAACTTTCCAGGAGCAAGAAAGAAAGCTCAAAAAAAGATTAATGAAAAAGTAAACAAGATATTTAATGAAGTTATGGAAGATAGAGAACAAGGTATGATGGCCATGAATATGAGTGGAGCTTAGTTAGGTACCTTTGCTCCAACCATAAATGCTATTGTAATTGATGAAGGGTTAACTCATGATTTAGAGAAATGGAAAGTAGAACATAATACTATGGCTTATAGAGGATTCCATCCTAAAGATAGTGGGGGTATTGAAGGAACAATTAACCATGAATTGGGACATGTTATAGATAATATACTAGGAGTTAATCGTGACAAAAGAATTAAATATATGTATAAACAAAATCTTAATAATATGTCTAAATATCTATCCGAATATGCCGAAACAAACATAAAGGAATTCATAGCAGAAGCATGGGCTGAATATACCACAAGTCCTACCCCTAGAAAACTTGCAACTGCTGTTGGAAAAATAATAGAAAGTAAGTTAAAATATATTTAAGAAGAAAATAAGAATAAATATGTCTAAGAATAATATATTTACCAGAAAAGATTACACCAGAGAAGCTATCAAAGCTGGATATAAGCTAAAAGCTATAGATGATATTATAGATTCATTTCTAGAACTATTTAGAGAATATAATCCTGACTTCAATGAAGATACTTTTGACTATAGATATATACCTCTCCTGAAAGTTCAACAAGAAAAAGGATACGGTAAACATCTTACTCAAGAAGATTTAGAAAGACTAAAGAGAAAGGTAGAAGCTAACCCGGAACAGACAGAGCCTGTTATTGTAAGTTGACAACATTATTATACTTATATTATTATTTCTATAAAAATATAATGGAAAAATGGAACAGATAGCAGAAGCAAGAAACAGAAGATTTAAATACAGCAATAACTACTTTCCATATAAGTATAAGACTTTATCTTATATGGAAATAACAAAAGATTATATAGATAATATTGATAATAACCTAACAGAAGAAGAAAGATTAGAAATAATACAAATAAATGAGAATATCTTAAAATCTCTTGATATTAAATATGTAGATCTAAAAGGATTACATCCAATTCGAACAGATGAAATAACACAATCTATAGTAAAAGCTTATTATAGATATCCAAAGATTATAGAATCTATTGTATGTATCCATACCTCAAGAGAAGAATCCATAAGAAATACATTTGCTAAAACATGTTATGATTATATTGTAGAATGGTATAGAATATATAAACCTTCAGTTACTGAAGAAGAACTTAAAACTAAAATAGATGAATATGTTAATAAAAGTGTAAAAGATAAAATTGATTATGTAATAAATAATAAGGTTTTTTACTGCATCATGTAATTATTTTGGAAATTTAGAAGAAGACAAAATACCTATACAAAATGTTATAGTATATAGAATATATAATAATGTAGTTAATTATTACAAAGATAATTATGATTCTGTTAAAAATAAATATCATCCTGACAAGGTATATGGAGAAACTGGTAATACAATTCATGAACTAGGTCATGTGATTAATAATATGTTAGCCATAGATAAACTAGATGAAATAAAGAATCTCTATAACACTAACAATAATAAAAATATGAAAGAGTTACTATCAGAATATGCCGAAACAAACATAAAGGAATTTATAGCAGAAGCATGGTCTGAATATATACTAAATAATAATCCAAGAGAACTATCAATTAAAGTTGGTGATATAATTGATAGAGAATATAGAAATAAATTTGGAAGTATTATACATAAAAGTTTTTAATGAAAGGTCTAAAAAAGTTAGCTAAAGAAGTAAAACTTAAAGCTAAAACTAAATATAAATATAGAAATAATCTCAAGAGATTAGTTAAAGCTATGTTTAGAAGTTTAAAGATAGAAGTAATTAATAACTATAAGGATTATAATAGTATAGAATTAATGAAAGATCTATTAGATACACTTGCCATAAGATACAGAGATATATTCCAAGAACAATCTAGATATTTAGTCAATGATCTAATTAGAGATATAGAATATGATATTAGTAGTTTCTATATAAATTATGATAATGATAGATATAAAGATATAATAGAACCCATTATAGAAAATAATGTTAATCTAATAACAAATCTATCAGATGAAGTTATGTTTAGAATTAAGGAATCTGTTTATGAATCTATAACTGCTAACGATAATACAAAATCTTTATACAATAGAATAGTTAATTTAGAAAATATAACCTCCAAAAGAGCAAAACTAATAGCAAGAGACCAAACGGCTAAGATATTCTCCGATATAAATATTCATAATCAACAGCAGTCAGGTATAGAATACTTCCTTTGGCAAACAGCTAATGATGAAAGAGTTTCAACAGGTAAAGGAGGACATAAACAATTACATAATAAGATATATAAGTATAATGATAAATCCAACTATCCTATCATAGATGCTAAAGGAACCAGAGGTCTTCCAGCTCAAAGAGTCAATTGTAGGTGTACTGCCATACCTGTTGTACTAGAGAAAGGATATAAATTAAAACAGAAAAAAGATGGAGATTATGAGGTAGTTAGAACTTGACATATTCATAATATTATGCTATAATTAATTAGTTATTTTTATATATAAAAATATTGGAGTTAATTATGTATGGATTTAAAGATACTCCTAAAATAATTAGGGAAGTTTATCTAAAAGATAAAGGGGTTTTGGAAAGAACTTTTAGTAATGGTAAGGTTTACCATGTTTATATGGAAGGTATTCAAACTATAAAGATAGAAGAAGTAACACTACCTAATCTTTTGTTAAAAGGTAAAGATATTGGTATCAAAAATGATTCATAGGGTTTTAATGTTCTAGCCATGGAGTTTAGTTATGGAAGAAGAGAGTTTAAAAATTGTTAAGGGTATTGGGTGTACTTACTATAGTTATGGTGACAATTACTTGGGGAATGGTACTTTATATGTAGTTAATTCAGGTGAAGATACTGAGTATTTCGTTGGTGTGTGTCTTGACAGCAATAATCAACTTTCTACCTTAAAAGCAACGGGAGAGGGTATATTCAACACTATTATTAATGAAGAAAATAAGGAAGAGGTTATATTTATGCACAAAATTGGAAAAAAGTTAGTATATCAGAATTAGTTAAAGTTAAGTTAAATACTGTATACAACAAAGGTATAAGGCCTTTTTGGCATTTAAATTGTGAAGAAGTTGAATGTTTAGCTAGAAAAATGACATCAGAAGATATACAAAATACAGTTAATTTTATTCCAAATTATG
Organism: uncultured Mycoplasmatales bacterium; assembly: GCA_910578525.1. Lineage (GTDB taxonomy): Bacteria > Bacillota_I > Bacilli_A > Mycoplasmatales > Mycoplasmoidaceae > Malacoplasma_A. The sequence continues at coordinate 4,474 of CAJTRF010000047.1, forward strand.
AAGAAATAGCAAATATTTTAAAATGTAAAAATATTTTAGAAGATGAAAGTATTAATCAACTTTTTGGTAATAAAGATTTTTTTCTAACTTCTTTATATATCCCACCACAAATAGATGGTAATACAGGTCATTTTGCAACAGGGATTATAAAGAAAAATGAACAATCTAGAGCTGAACTCTATGTTTATGATACTGATAATAAAGAGCAAAAAAAACGTGGTTGGTTTCAAACTGAATGTGGAAGGATACAATATAAACATTTAAATAATTCATCCTTACAAGGTGAAAGTAATTTATGTGGTATTTTTACTGCAAACGCTATATCTTTGATGGCCACTTATCAAAATTTTGCACAAATAGAACAACTATGTAATTCAAGACAATTTCAACAACAGAATTATGATAATGTAAAATCTTATTTAAAAGGTCTTGTTGGATTAGATTTAGATCATTTTGTATTGAACGGAGTAGAAAATGGTACACAAGTCACAAAAGGTAGCGGTGTTGGCAGAGTTTTGGTCACACAGACAGTATCAAAATCTATTCAACCTAATATTTCTAAAACAACAGATGATATTATTAAAAAAAGAAATCAACAAACTTATGTTGAGAGACTACAACAACAAAGAAAAAGAGCTAATTCGTTACCTAGTAAGACGTTTCCCTCTCTATGATAACTTGATATATTATACTAGAAAAAGGATATAAACTAAAACAGAAAAAAGATGGAGATTATGAGATAGTTAGAATTTGACATATTCATAATATTATGCTATAATATATCTAGCATCAAACCAGGTAAGCCTCTTAACAATGCGAAACACCTGGTAGGCCAATCTTATTTATTTCGTTATTATTTTACTGTTAATGATAATCAATACTATTTGACATTAGTATATAATATGTTATTATATCATTTAATAGCAATTAATATAATTAATTATGTCTACCACACAAATTAATGTAAGAATAGATAATCAACTAAAAGATGATGTAGAGCTTATTTTTGACAAGTTAGGTCTAAATACTGCTGATGCTATTAGAATGTTTTTAAAAAAAGTTAAGTTAGAGAATGGTATACCATTTAGTTTAAAGCTAAAAGATAGTGAATATGAACCAAACGAAGAAACTAGACAAGCTATACTTAATGGACAATACGAAGAAGCAAATAGTATTAATGATATGTGGTTATAGTAGAATAAATATTATATATGCTAAAACTTTTTCTAGAAACACATTTTAAAAAAGATATTAAAAAGTATAAGAATAATATAAAACTAAAAAAATCAATTAATGAACTTGTATTAAAATTACTCTCTAATGAGAAACTTGAAGAAAAGTATAAGAATCATCAACTAAAAGGTGAATATATAGGTTACTATGATTGTCATATATTGCCTGATTTAGTTTTAATATATACAAAAACAAAAACAGAACTAAGATTAGTTAGAATTGGTTCTCATTCTGAATTGTTTAAATAGAATAAAATAACCCCAACCTCGCTTTTCATCCCAACTTCATCCTTATTTTTAGCTGA
>CAJTRF010000048.1:0-2460 GCA_910578525.1 uncultured Mycoplasmatales bacterium
GGATGTGTTGTTGAATACACTGATGGAATCAATATATCATTCGATAGTAAACTAGAGTTCAATCCTTATACACTGTGGATGAGTGGTGAGTTATCTATCATGTACTTACTCCCTCAAGATTCATTAATGATGTGGCCCATAGCCCAATTCCACTGGGCTCTGAAATATAAGGCCCAAGCCCAATGATTTTTGGGCTTTTTGAATATAAAATAAATCTTTTGTATTGTAGTTTCTCCTATTTCTAAATAATTATTATATTAAACATTATTAAATCATAAACTATTTTTTCTTTAAATTTTAATATATATTTGGATATCTAAAACATGAAAATATCCAAAAAAAATTGAATAGTTTATATGGGCAAATAAACTATAGAAAATGTGGGCTTGGGAAAACTTGCCCTCTTCTTAAATTTTCAATGATTTTGAATACTTTATTTTTGGGCTAATTTGCCCAAAGGACCAAGGTCAAATAAACATCAAATATATTTTACCTTTGGGCCAAAGACAAAATAAAAATATTTTTAAAAAAAACAATTAATTTTCCAGCAAACGAATTCAACTAAATCCTCAAATAACTGCAAATCCACAAATAACATCCATTTTTTCAAGTTTTTTTATTCTCATAAAATCCTTTTAATTCAATTTTTTTGAAAGGATTTTAATCGTACATGGCTGTGGTCAACTATTTTTTAAGGCTCTATCTTGACGATTTTTCACTTTATTGCCCAGCTTCAGCGATGAATATACTTGTTTAATAAATTTGTATGTCGCGACGTGCGGTTATTTCATATGATGAACTCAGCAGAACTTTTCTCATATTTTGAAATTTTTATCTTTCCTTTGCTTACATATTCCAGGCAATTACATATTAAATATGAAATAATTTCATTTATGCTCCAGTGAGAGTTATACATATTTTCCACTTTCATAATCTTTGATCAGTATAATGACTAAAGAAATAAATTGTTATAATGAAATTATTTTTTCCCCTATTTTATCGGCAAATAAGCTTTTATCATTCCAAATAATTTCATTATAACAATGAAATCGTTGTATTATTTCCTTAAAGATTTATATGACTCATTAAAGAAAATGCGTTTTTAACAATCCTCAAACAGTTCATGTAGTGTTGTTAAAGCATTGTTTTTAAATATAATAATCTAATGATATCAATGAAATAATTGATACATAAGGGATTATTTACTTATAAAAAATCAAATGAAGATAAGAATAATTGTTATATTAATAAAAATAATAATGATAGAATGTTTTTAATTTGCTATATTTTTATTTTGTTCTTTTTCAGAAGCCTTTCAAAATTGAATGAAAATTTTCGAAAAAGTGCGTAAAAAAAATTCTATCCGTTTTTATGGGAATAAGGTATTAATTGAAAATACCAAGATTCTTTTTTATTATAAATGTGGATTTTCTTTTATTAAAGAATTTAGACCTTAAAATCGTAGTTTTAATAATTTAGATATAAAGATATTTTATCATTAGATTTTAAATAAAATCTTTTAGATTTTAATTGTTTTTACTTTTTGAAACAGTTTTATTTTTTTAATTCTTTTCTTTTGAATTTTTACTATTTTAAAAGCTATCGTGGTTAAAATTATCTAGTTTGTATCTTTATATTTACAATTTATATATATATGTAAATCAACAAATTAATGTTTTATTTTATTATTTTTATATTATTTTGATGGAAAATGATCAATTTACATTAAAAATAATCTTAAAACTGTAATAATTATATACGATAAATAAAAAAAAAATTCAATGATCATTGAATTCAATTTTCATAGTTATCAATATTTTTTTCCTTTTAATATATTAATATTTTTATAGTATGCTTTTTTTATAATTTTTTTTTTTTTTTTTTTTTTTTTTTTTTTTTTTTGATAAATTTGTTTATTAACTTTTTGAATACCTTCCAAAATATATACTTTTTATAGCATTAATCTTGAGTAATTTTTTTTTAGTAAAATTAATATTGCGAATTGAAGTGAAAAAAAGTTAGATGTTCGCAAAATCTATCAAAAAGTAATAAAAGTTAAATAAAGAAAAGAAAAGAAAAGAAAATGGATTTATTGTGAAATGATTTCATTTTTTTTTAAAGGTTACGAGATACTTTTATAGTATACAAGTACTTGTATATAAATAACATCAATAGTATACACAGTTGTACTCAACAAGTTACATCATTGTTATTTGATATCTTTTTTATTATGATAATTCTTAGAAGCATTTTATATAATACAAGTACTTATATATCAGATAAATAACATCAATAGTATACACAGTTGTACTCAACAAGTTACATTATTGTTATTTGATATCTTTTTTATTATGATAATTCTTAGAAGCATTTTATATAATACAAGTACTTATATATCAGATAAATAACATCAATAGTATACACAGTTGTACTCAACAAGTTACATCATTGTTATTTGAC
>CAJTRF010000048.1:2559-5865 GCA_910578525.1 uncultured Mycoplasmatales bacterium
ATAACATCAATAGTATACACAGTTGTACTCAACAAGTTACATTATTGTTATTTGACATTCTTTTTATTATGATAATTTTCAAAAACCTTTATTATGATAATTCAAAGATCTATAAATTAACATTTTATTATTTATTTAGCAGAACTTCTTTAAAATTTGGCCAATCATAGTTTCAAAAACCGACCACGTTGGTCATTCTTTTTCAGAAAATGAACAATATGACTTCTATGCTATCATTTCATTTTTAAAATGATGTATTTTGAAGGAGACCCAAGGCCATATCTGCGCTTTAAAAAGAATCCAAACGATACTAAAGATACTGTGTGTTGCAAATGCAAATTCATTGATCAGCAAGGGAATCGGTTTATGTGCAATTATGAAAAAAGGATTGACCATCATCGCAAAGCTATTAAAGAAAAAAAATATCACGTTTGTACTTGGGTACGTGATACAGAACAACAAGAGGATATTAGAAACTTTGCCCAAGAAGCGACTCAAGATGAAAATGATGAAGTTTCACCAATTACACTCTTTGACCAATTATGTATATTGGTTGGCCGCTTAAATTTGTCTTTAGAGAATGCATGTTCAGATACTATGTATAGTTTTATCAGGAGTTGTGCAGAATTTGGAATGTGCCTTGCACGTTCCTACAAAGATCCTGAAGAAAGATTTACAAGCGAATTTCCTCAACCTAAAAGAGACAAGTTTCGACAACGTTTTATATCTTTAGAATATGAAATAAACAGGAAACGAATGAAACAATTCACTTCTTCTTATTCTTCTCTATCGCTTGATGAAGGATCAACATTGAAAACGCAATATTTAGATTACGTTTTGCATGACACAAAACATAAGTTGGGGGAATATGTTGCTACAACAGAGGTGATGACTGGTGGTAAAGCCAAAGATTATGTAAATACAATCCCTAAAGGACTTGATCTAATAGAGAAGTTTAAGGTTAAGGTATCTACTGTTGTCGTTGATGGAAACATCGCTCAATTAAAAGCGTTCAAGGAATCTTATCATAACTCATTGCGCCATTTAGATAATGATATGATTAAAAAGTTAATTGTTGTTCCATGTCTTTGTCACAGGATCAATAATGCATACAAGTTTGTTGTGTTACATGATAATAATTTTAATAAATTAGTCACAAGCATTAGAAACATTGCTAAAGTATTAAATGATTCGGACTGTACCTTCACTAATAAATGCCCAACATTTATTGAAACCCGCTGGATTTATGATTATGATATAATAAGGTATTTTAAAAAACATATAAACGAAATTAATCAATATCTTCAATCACAAAATCATCCACTTATTACTGAAGATATGATTGATTTGGAGAATATGCTAATGATTTTAAAAAAATTAACCCTTATATTTGAAGATGCAAACCAACCATTATCCAGTGCTTACAAAATCATTGAATCAGCAATTGACGCAATGAAAGAAGCATCTACTTTATCAAAAAATCCTAATTTTTATAGAGAAATGCATGTATCTTTGAAAAATTACACAATTAGTTCAAAAGAAGGTAATCTCTGGCTTTTAAGTTATATATTAACACCAAAAGGATTCGATGACATTACTAAAAGAAAAAATGGCTTCAAAAGAAAGAAAGGAACTCTGAAAGATTTTCAATTTCATTCCAATGTTTCTTCTCAAGACACAGATGAAAATCAAAATGATTTCATAAGACAAAAAACTATAGAAACTTTTTACCAGGAAGAAACTCAACAAGTTGATCCTACAATCACAGTAACAAAACAGGAAGTAAAGTCATACTTTAAAAGAGCTTTATCTGGTATATCTGAAATATGTGATATTCTTAAATATAGTAAAGATGAAAAAGAAATTGTTGAAAAACAATTTGATGCCTATTTACTAAATTCATTTAAAGAAGCATGTCCCAATTTTAGACCTACTATTGATGGTAATTCATATAATTGGGAAATCATAATGGAAGATCCTTTATTCCGAAATTTTGCTGATATAGCTTTACGATTAGAACCTACTCCTTGCTCAGAAGCCTCAGCAGAAAGAGCAATTTCATTACAACGTCTTGTTATTTTAAAAAGAAGAAATAAGGCATTAAAAGAATTAATTGATGCACGCCTTATTTATATGAGATGCCAAACAAAAAAATTTCTAGATAAATATTATTTCTAAATAATTTTCTCTACAAAATTTATATATATATATTATTTTGATAATAAAACATTAATATTTTATATCCTTCTTTTTGAGAAAAAATTAGACGATCAATGTTTACAAGACCAATTCCATTCAATATTTGAAAAGAGTAAAACATTTTTTATCATGACCTACTTTGCTGGTGATCCTAGACCTTATTTGATTTACAAGGACCCAAAATGTGCCTCAAAGCAAGTTGCTTGCCAATGTTATTATACAAATCAAAACGGAATTAAATACAAATGCTGTTATCATACTAGAGTTGATATTTTGAAAACAAATTTACAAAATAACAAACTACATGTTTGTCAATTGGTTCCAGCCTAATAATAAATGAATCTGATATAAATATAATGAATAAAAAAGATAATTTTATTAAAATTTCCAAGTTTGATATTTTTTCTAAGTTTTTTTAAATATATTATTTAAATCCATTATTTTTTACAATTCATTCCTAACCATATTCACATGGCTAACTATTTATTTCGATAAATAAAAAAATTAATCTAACTTGTTTCGAACCTAATGTATTTTTAAAATTTTATCAATTGTACTAAATATACCAAATTAACACTCATTTAAATAAAATAATATTATATGATATTTAAAATTTGATAAACAATGCTTTGATTGGAAGTGTATCATAATTAGACATATTGATGATATATTGACACTATTTTAAAAAAATAAAATGATATTTATATATATAATATCGTTTTCTTAATAAAATGGTTACATTTTTTTGGGGCATTTTTATAAAAAAATTGGGCTGTTTGGGCTATTTTTTAAAATACTATTGGGCTTATCCGCAACATTATTGACACTTACCTGATAGTTCATAACATCCATCAAAGCAACCATATTTCTTGGCAAAGCAGTATCCAATAGCACTTATAGATATAAAATCATGAACACCATACATATCTGTCTTTGTTTCTTTAAAGACTGCTTTCAGGTCTTCATTAAATTTTTCCATTCCCTTCATCAAAACAATACAGTCCTTGAAACAATAGAAGATGGCATATTTAATGATGTCGATTTTGCCATCATTATAACAATTTGCAATTTTTGCATTTTCGATAATCTGCTTACAGTTTGCATCAA
>CAJTRF010000049.1 GCA_910578525.1 uncultured Mycoplasmatales bacterium
AAATTTTTCTTTTTTATTCGTGTAAAATTGATCATTCTTTCGTGCTAGACCTATACAGGTAAGACGTTTCAAATCGGCCTTTTTTTCGTTTCAAATCGGCCTTTTTTTTTCTTGTGTAAAATTTGAATACATATATGGTCGAGGAAAATGAACTGATGATATGTTGTAAATTTTTTTTAAATTGAAAAATTGAATGAGTAAAATCTTCATTTGTTTTGAATATATCTTTTTTCATTTTTTCATTTTTAAAAAATGATTATGTTTAATATGTTTTTTTTACAAAATTATTTATGAATATTTACATAATAAAGAAAAAATATTTGATATACAATATCATCAAATAATATCAGATATGTATCATGAAAACGATTTTATTTCAAAGTTTAAGAAGCTTAATAGATTATAAACTTGGAATTTATTTGAGTAAAGGTTTTATTTTAGATTTTGGCAAATCGAAGGCCGATTTGAAACGAAAAAAAAGGCCGATTTGAAACGAAAAAAAAAGGCCGATTTGAAACGAAAAATAATCAATCGATAAAGCTTAGGTCAAATTTTGGCCATTTTTGAGATTCAAAAAAAATCATTTTTTTATTCAATGTCTGAGCAAAGAAGACCGAAAACAATACTTAATAGATTAAAAGCGATTATGGGAAAAGAAATACAAATAGATTATCATTTATTTCGAGGAATGGTCAACCAAAATACGATATGCTATATAATCTCATTATTACAATTATTATTTCATAGTACAGATTTTATACGATATATCGATTCTGTATCAAAAATAAAAGATGATGAAATAGAAAATAATACAGATTTATTGTTAAAAAACATATATAACGATTTATATTTAGGAGAAACAAAAGCTATTAAGATATCTGATTTCTTCACTAATTGGAAAGGCTGGGGTGATCAAAATGCAGGTTTTCCAGCAGGTTTTCAGGATGTTTTAGAGTTTTTAATTCATTTTACAAATACATTTTCAGATGATTTGAAAAAATTATTTCAAATTTCATTAATAGAAAGAGATATGTTTTCATATACATATGAATCATTTGTTGTTGATATTACTTCAACGAATTTACGAGAATGCATTGCAAATGCAGAAGATGAAATAGTAAGTATTTCCAATTGTCCTCCACTTTTATTAATTCAACTTAATCGCGCAAAAGAAAATGAAGTTATTGTTAATGATTTCGTCGCAGTTAATAAAACGATCATTTTTAATGGAGCATTTTATACTTTTGTTGGAGCAGTAATTTATGAAGCATATAGACATTATCATTCGTATATTAATATATGTGACGAAGGTTTTGATTTCAATGACAGTGAAGTGAGCCCTTTATTTCTAGATTCTTATTCGAGATACCCTTCTTCATATAATAGATGTTTAGATGCTGAATCAAAGATTCATCGAAATGCAGTATTGTTTCTTTATGAACATACTGATCATGATGATTTAAGTATTATTCATTATTCACCAAATATGCATAATATGATGTCAAACAATGATGAAAAAAGCAACGTAATACAAATACATGAAAGAAATGAAGAATGTGATGAGAAGTACATAGAAGTTCCAAATTATGATTTGACAAGAGATGAAATTAATTTATCAAGAATCGAAAGCAATGATTTAAAAGGTGTTGTGAAAATTAATTCAAAAGGAATACCACCAAATGTTATTGAACCGATCAAAGATAACCGATTCATGAAAAATCGGAGAATTTTTAAATGGGTTGCAAATATAATGAGAGATTTAAAAGAATTTAATCAAGGTAAGCTCAATGCAGAATTATTGCTACATAAGCTAGATTTTGAATCAGATGAAAGAGATTTTATTCAAGTGCAAGGATGTATTCTGTATGATATTATGAAAAATGTTTTATTAGAAAAAAATGATCTTAGTTTTAATGATGTAATTAAAGAATTACAACCAATAATTGATTCTTATGAAGCGAAATATAAAAATTTATTGAGGAACAAAAAGGTTAAGACAAAGCTTTTCACAACTCGTGATGATTGTTTTATTGATGATAAAAATGATAATAACGAAGAAGAAGAAGAAGAAGAAGAAGCAAAAGAATCAATTGATTTCTCTTTTTTTGATGAGGCTAAAGTTATTTCAAATGATGATGATTTTGACTCAGATTATAATAGTTCTGAATATTCATCAAATGAAGTTAAATTGAAATATGGTGAAGGAGAATTATTAGCTGAAAATGATAATTTTCGAATGTATAAAACAACAACAGACTCATTTGAAAATTTATCATTAGATTATGCAAATGATATGATAAATCCTGAGGATGATGAATGCCCAAATAATAATGATGATGATAATCAATTTTCATTAATTGATTATCATTGGCAAGAAAGAGCAGAAGTATTAGATGCATGTGAAATTTTGAAAGAAATTAGAAATAAAATACAAGAAAAATATAACAAAAGAAAAAAAATTTCTTTAGATTCAAAATCTGAAATAAAAGATTCAATAAGATATGAAGTTCTTAGGAATTGGGAAAATTCAAAATCAACAGGAAATACAATGATTACTTTTTTCGCAAGAAAATGGATCAAAGAAAATGTTAATTGCAAAATAAAAAATGTACTAGTCGTAGCTTATAATGATATAATCGAGAGTGAAAATATAAGAAAAATAAGAAGTGCCGAAAAATTGTTGGAACAAATGAGATCAGAAGATGAAGAAGTCAATCGATTAATCGATCTTGAAGAAAAAAAAGAGAAAGAAAGAAAAGAAAAAAATGAAGAAGAAGAAGAAAAAAATGAAGAAGAAGAAAGTAAAAAAGATGAAAAATATAAATCAGAAATTGATGAAACATACAACCGCTTAAATTATTTATATGAGTTGCTTAAAAAACTAGGTAAAAATATAAACTATTACAAACCAAACAAGAAATATTCGCTTTCCACCAATAGCATAAAACATTGGATTGAGAAATATGAAAGAAGTGAAGAAGAACAAAATAAAATAAAAAAAGAACTTGTATTAAAAGAGAAATCAAAGTGGGGAGGAGCTCATAATTTAAAACTAAATGATGATGTTTTATTATGCATAATATGTCTAACATTAGATTTTCCTAATATGCCATCAAAACAAATTGCTTCATATCTCAATTCAAAATATGGACCATGCTCTGATGAAAAAAAACACATTAAACCTGGCACAGTTTCAAGAGCATTACGTTCTTTAAATTTTTCAATGAAAAAAGTAGCTTTTTGTCCAACAACAAGGAATTCAATCGGACTCAGAATATATAGGGTTGCATGGAGTTTGTTGATGCAAGAAATATCAAACCAAAATGATGTCTTAATTGGCTTCATCGACGAGGCGGCTGTGAGCATTGGTGAAGGGAAAAAATATGGTCGATCATTCGTTGGTATCACACCACTAATTAATAGTCCACTTTCTCATTGTAAAATATCCGTTTTATCTTGTGTTTTACCAGGATATGGAGTTTTATATAAGTTTTTTAGTTCAGCTGTTCACGGATCTGATTATGCTTGTTTTTTAAAAGATATAACACAATTCATTAGAACATATATATGCTCATCAAATATGCAAATTTTATTTATTGAAGATAACTGTAAAATACATTGTACAGAAGAAGTTGAGGATATTATAAACAAACTCAAAATTGCACTAATCCCAACTGTTCCTTACAGCCCAGCTCTTAATGGCGTTGTTGAAGGCTATTTCGGATTCATTAAACTTGCGCATCTTGAGTTCTATTCTGATACATGTAGTAATGAACCTACTTGTGATGAAATGGAAATACGTGAAACTTGGGAAAGAATATCAACATTGAAATTTAATGATGAAATTGCAAATTCATTGTATGCTGAATGGAAAGCAAGAATGGCATTGTGTATACAAGGAATACCTCTTGTTTCTGGACATATAAAAATTAATGGTTTTGAAAAAGATGCTGAACGCTTATTAAGTGTAAAAGTTTTTCGTCATTATAGAGAAGTGGATTATAATTAAATTAATTTCATTTATATTAATTAATGACACATTTATTTTCAACATTCATTAATCATATTTATTTGTTATTTATCAATTTCTCATATAATTTTAAATATTGTTTTTTTTATTTTAATCTAGTTTATTCACATTTTAATATAATGTATTATATATATCCATTTTAATTCAATTTGTAAATTTTATTTTTAATAAACATCAATTGATTAATTGATTTTTTTATTAAATATTTTCAAAAAATAATGACTTTCAATGTTAAAAAACTTTATTTTAATTGTAAAGTTTGTTTACCATAGCATTCATTATATTACAATCAACTTTTTTTTCTACATCATGTTTTAATTAATCATCATCTTTTTCCTATTCGTCAGAATCATCAATATTTTCATCATTATCTTCATCTTCTTTTTCTTTTAAACTGTGACTATCATCTTCTTCATTAATTTTTATCATCTTTTACATTAACATAAACATCATAATTTTCTTCAACATTATATTTATCATATATAAAATATGAGAATGCCTCATAAACTTATTTTTATATTATGTGGTGTCCGATAAGTATCCGCACTCACGATACTAGAATTATCATTTCTTGAAAAAATTATATATATTAATTGTTAGTGTCTGGATAATTAATTAACATTTTTATAACCAAAATCATTGATAGCATGCAAAGTTAAATGACATTTTCTGACCAATATATTTTTTGCAAATGATGAACATGTGCAATCACAGCTTTTCGTTAATCATTTAAAGTAAAAAATATCATATTTATTTATAATTAATATGATATCAAAACAGTTTATTTAGTTTTGATTTTAAAGAAATAAAGGTTATGGGCGATGCATTAAAAATAATAAGCTCAGATCTGAGCTTAATTATATACTTTTTTTTGGAAGAATAAAATAAGTTTAAGCTTAATAATTCAGATCGTTATTCAGTTATATTTTTTTTTTTTAGAAAAAAATGTTAACCAAAATAACGTACAAAAGGCCGATTTGAAACGAAAAAAGGCCGATTTGAAACGACAATTTTTCATAATCTCCAAAAAATGTAACCACGTTGGGCCGATTTGAAACGACCAATGTGAAATGTGCTAAAATAGGTGAAATGAAATATGTAATTGTAATATCTTGATTTGATCAAAATGCAAATATAAAATTATTGTTAATATATAATTTAATCTGTATTTATATATATAATATATAACTAAATTTTACCTTTTTTTTTATATGTTGCATAATCAAGACAAGAAAAAAAGAATGGTCATTCAAATCTCCAAATGGTCAAATTTTGATCGGCATGAAAAATGTCTCAAAATTGATTTTAACAAATCATACATAGAATCATTTTTATAACACAATTTTTTAAAAAGAAACTTTATTCATATTGTTGGTTACAAATATTATAAAAATAAATTTTGATTGCTTTTCATTTATATGCCAATAAAGCAAATATCTTTAAGATGAATTTTTATTGGTTAAGGCCAATTTGATAAAAAAAAGGCCGATTTGAAACGTAAAAAACTCAATATTAAAAATGAAATAAAATAACGTATATAACCACTGTTTTTTGGCCGATTTATCGTACTTATCGTCGAAAAAGGCCGATTTGAAACGAAAAAAGGCCAATTTGAAACGAAAAAAGGGCCAATTTGAAACGAAAAATTGATTAGAACGCATCACAAATCCATTTTACATCAACCATATATACATTCAAATTTTACACAAGAAAAAAAAAGGCTAATTTGAAACGAAAAAAAGGCCGATTTGAAACGTCTTGCCTGAATATTTATAAT
>CAJTRF010000050.1 GCA_910578525.1 uncultured Mycoplasmatales bacterium
ATAAGGATGAGGTAGATAAACTGACAACCCACAAATTGAATAAGTTGTATCACATTAAAGGATACAGAATAACGAGAATCAAAAATATATTGATGTTGAAAAAAGATTATGGTCCTGCTGAACAGCCTGAACCTAACAAGCCTTCAGAAAGCAAACTCAAAAATGATGTAGAAACTCTTAAAGAGAAGGTGAATCAAATTATTGAATTCCTGAATTCATCAAACGCATACAGTGGTTCAGCATAAAGCGCTTCAGGTATGAAGTACCGTCTCACCACCTGAATTAACCTGAACTATCATATAAGGATGAGTATCCGGATTGTCTCTAAGAATTTGTAGAAGCTGGCAATATTTTTGGTAAAATTCATCAAATTGTAAATTGCTGGCTGATTGAGAATAGATGTAATGTAGTTGCTGCTTGTTGAAGCATGGAAAGATAAATAATGTCGTGATTTCATTTTTGATATGAGGTTTGATTCCTTTCCATCCTTGAATCAATAAGAAGTAAGTAATATTTGTATGCCTACATCTTCTAAGTTGCTGACTGAAATAAGATTCCTCAGAAGAGAACAATTTACTGTTACTTATATCATCGAATAAAACAATAGTGTGTAAATAATCCCTATCAAAATTATTAATATGTAGCACATCAAACATTGCATATTTTTGGTCATCCATTATTTGGTCTTCTAAATTCTCTCTTTTGATTAGATAATACAAATTTTTTGCAGATATCAATGTTTCAATAAATCCTTTTGCTTCTTTCTCACTTATTGTAACGTGAGGAATTTTGATTAAATGCTTTAGTGCTTGGAAGCTTCTATCATTTTCATCACCATTCTTTGTGATATAGACAAGTAAGTGATGCGTGTTTATTAGACTTATTTTGATAATTTCTTCTAAAGCAATAACAGTTTTACCTTGACCTTGTTTACCAACGATGACATTCACACTGTTGTACTTAATGTTTATATCAGGATGGATATCATTTATTAATGCACCACCAATCTCATCTATGTTATCATTTAATGTATCATTTACTTTATCACGAATGAAATCTAATCGAAAGTTGCTAATCGGGCCTGTTAAGGCCTGAGATTTGCTGCTAGATGAAGTCGAAGTCATATCCATTATTGAAATTGTTTTCATCTAAAAATAATATTAAATATCTTACTCACTTAGTTGAGGTTCTACCATTTGATATTGTCCAGAATAATTAGATATAGTTTCATTAGTAATTGAAGCGATTAAATCATTTAATAGATTTTTCCTTGATGCACCTCCATCATTATGCAAATCATGAATTATTTTTGAAACTGTATTATCAATTTCTCCAGCTGCTTTCTTTTTAATTATCTTTGCATCGCCTTCTGTATTGGCTTGATATTTACGATATAATGGTTCTAAAATCTTAGTTCGCCATAAATATCCAGCTGCTTTAGAGAATGCTCTCAACTTAATTTGGTCTGGAATAATCATGCCATTTTGTAAAATAAATTGAAACGCATCATTTTTAACTTCACCTAATACATATTTAACAAATCTTTGGTATGAAGATAGTCTCTTAGGAACTCTTAATGAATATCCACTCATATTATAATCTAAACCTTCATCATTAACAAATTGTTTTGGTCTTTTCCATTTTTCTTTGAGATTACCCCATAATTCAGCATTCCCTTCATTAACATATTGAACATTCATTATGTCATTCTTATATTGTGAAAGTGGATATTTCTTTCTTGATTCTCTTGTTGGATGTTCTTTATAATAATTATAAACTAAAGGATAGTTGCTCTTTTTTGTTGTATAACCGTTGACGTACATTGGTTCGCCTCTCTTGTTTCGAATAATAATATCAGGAATATTATCTCCATTAATATCATTGGTATGCAATGTCCATGGGCTTGATGGATTTTCTGCATTATGTTTATCAACCATTTTTTGAGCTCCTTGAGGTGAAATTGCATTTGAGACTCTTTTAACATCACGTTGTAAATCCAAAATGATATGCATTAAGTCATTCATTCCAATTTTTGAATGACCAAAGCCTCCTCCTATTCCTTTAACTAAATATCCATCTCGAGCTGCTTTAAGAACTTCATTTAATAAATATGCTTTTGCTAAGTCTTGGTTACCTTGTGAGTTTTGTTGAACTTGCTGGATTGATATTGGGTTTGGACAATATTTATTATAGATATTCAATAAATCTTGAACAGATATTGTATTAATAAGTAAATCCTCTAAAGGATTAATTTGCTGTGGTTGTTGCATTTGTGATTGAGAAAAGTTTGAATTTTGTATTATGCTATTTCCTATATTATTACTTGTCATATTTGCAACATCCTCAATTAAATCGTCAGTATTATCTGAGAAAACTACAGGAGTATAATTTTTTAAAGGATTCATATTAACACCAGTATTATGTGGTATGCTATTTCCTATATTTATAGTATCTTTTAAATTATTACCTGTCATATTTGTAACATCATCTACCAAATCTTCTGTTTCTTCTTGTTTAACTCTATTTATAAAAGTACCAATTGTTTCATCATTAACAACAAATCCTTCGTTATTAGCAAACTCGTATTCATTAAGGAAGTTCATAAGTGAAGATGCTAATTGTCGCCAAGCTCCTCTTCCATTTGGATTATTATCCAAGCCTGCGTTAAGTTCGTTGTTTAAACGTGTGTTTATTCGTGCTAAGTCTTGTGCATTTAATTTGCCACTAAAGTTACTAATAGCTATTCTAGGCATTTAATCTCAAAAATAATTCAATTATATAGATTCTTTATTGCCTTATTTAATAACTTTCTAACTTTCATATCACGTTCGTATTTAGCCTTTATAGATTTTATTCTCTTTTCATTCTTAATACTTTGGTTATTTAAAACCTTTCTATAATAACCTAATCTCAAATTAATTAATCTTAATGTTTCTGTAGCAAATGTTCGTTTACTATATTTTGGTTTGGTTGGTAAATGCAACAAGTTTGGTTGGTCTTTTTGGTTAGATGTAGTCATTTAATTCTTTTAAATGAGAAAAATTTTGAATTATAAATGAACAAAGTTAAATAATTATATTTAAATAAATGGATAAATTCTTATATCAACATCGAAATGAAATTATTGGTTCTGTTTTAAACAGTTTAGATAAATTCAATTATGAAACGTTTGAAAGAGAAGTAAAAGCATTAATATATAACTATCTTGATGAACATAACCAATACTATTTTGATGAAGCAAGTGATAATGCAATTGACGAATTCTATCAATTCAATTATTTGATTTTACGTGATAATATCAAAGCCAAAGAAGAAGCATTTAAAAGAAATCAACAAGAATCTAGAATAAGAAATGCCAGAGATTCATTATTCGCAACAATTGCAAGAGCAAGTAAACCGAAAACAATTGGTGAAGCGCGAAGACTAAAGTATTTTAGAGCATTAATGGACATTGACCAAGAAAAAGTATATAGAGAATATTTAGATGAATATAAACGAACTCATAAAGAATTACATGAAACAGTAGCTCATAAAGAAACATTTTCTGATAAGATTAAGAAATTCGTAATAGAACATCCAGATGAATACTTTGAATATGACAAGTTTCTTAAAGTAATTAAAGATTGGCCGAAAGGATTATACTCAAATGAGAAATGCTATGAAATATATAAAAACTTATTTTATAAACAGCCTGAGAATAATATTCAGATTGAACAAACTCCTATATCTGGTACTATAGGCTTCAAAAGTCCAAACAAAGTTAAAGCGTTGCTAGAAATTAATTCTAGAATGAAAACTATCGACGAACCCAAATCATCATTCCCATTAAAGGATAATACCAAAAAATACCAATTACATAAAATGTCATCAAGAGACTCTTACATCATTGATTTGATGATGGTATATCATCTCTGTTATCTTGTAGCAATAAATATTAATACAAGATACCTTTATGTTAAACTAACAAATATTGAATTAGGTGAAAACAAATTCAGTAAACGTGATAAGAAATCATCCAAAAGATACTTGAATGCGTTACGAGCATTGATAGACCAGGGAATGGTAGTTAGATATCTTTCTGGTGATGGTGAATCTGCCTTTAATTCAGCAGAAGCTCAAGAATTCTATATTAATAATGGAATTACTTTTAGAACAGTTCCAAGACAAGTGAATGGTGCATATCCTGATTTCATGAAGTCAGAACAAAGATTAGCCAATAAAACAAGTCCATTACATTCATCATTAGGGATTATAGATAGAGTAATTCGTACTTTACGAGATATGGCATATAATATGAAAATCGGTATGATTACTCCAAATGTTATGGAAGATTTGGTTTTCCAATACAATCATGCCCCTCATCAAACTCTAAGTAAATATGCCGGATATCCTGTATCTCCTCAACAAGTTCAGAATGACCATGAATTAGAAAACTATATAGTTAGAAGAATATGTCAAGAGAATTATAACATAAAGAATAGTCCTGGATTCAAAATTGAAGAAGGTATGAATGTTAAAGTTTACAATGAAACAGATAAGATGCTGAAACGAAGAAGTATTATTCAACCGGGTGAGCACAAAATTATTGGATTTGAGAATGGATTGTATTTAGTAAAAAGTGGTAAAAATATACAGAAGCTTCCAAGATATCGTTTGGCTCATATGTGGGAATAATTTGAGGGCTGAAAGTAGTCATCAATAATTCCCTCTTGATAAAGTGTCTTTATCTTTCTCTCGAATTTTGTTTTTGTTGATACTGTCATGTTTTTGTTCATTTCGAAACATGGTTGACCTTTAGTTAAGTCAAAGGTCTGAGACTTCCCTTCATACATTGATTTGTATAAAGCTAATGGGTTGTTATTGAATTTCTTTGTTGCATATTTAATGCTATTTTGAGTAAGGCCTTTGCCGCGTACCATATAATCAATTTCTCCAGTTGAATCTTGAAGTTTATCAATGTACATCTTCTTCATTAAGAAGAATGATTCAATTGCTTTTGGCATTTCGTCATGGTTATTAATTGTTGGAAAATCTGAATGGAATTGTCCTAAATTAGAGCCAATTAAATCTCTTCCATACTTATTTTTGAATGCATCAATTAATTTAGGTAAATCATCGACTTCTATATGCATTGAATCTGTATCTTGATAATAGATATGACAGCCTAAGTCAAATGCTAAGCACATAACTTCGTTCATAATTCTCTTTGACATACTGAGTACTTGAATCCCAAGTAAGCTAAAATTGAAATGCTTATCAATTGGCTTCTTTACACGTACGGCATGGATTTCGCTTTCTCCTAATTGAACTTCTTCAATAATTTTGTAATAATTCTTAAACATATATTTGTTTAAATCCTCTTCATTATCAAAATATTTCCAATCTTTATCAACTGGTTTCTCGATAGTTTTGCCATAACATGAATTCATGATTAGTTTATATAATTGCTGAAGAGGATTCTTTTGTTTCTTGTATTCTAATCTTTTATTGAAAATATGTCTAATGACTTTCTGAATTGTATCATCAGTTCCACTATTCCAATAATAACCTTTAATTAGTTCAAATTCTATTTTCTGAAAATTAATCAAATCCTCCAAAGCAATGTTATCGACTACCATCGTGATTGGTTTTGAAATATTATCATCATTCTTATTTAATCCTTCTTTAGTTTTCTGAACAATTAACGGAAATGCGTAGTGTTTGTTCACTTTTGTAATCTTAATTTCAACAACATATGCATCAACTGATTGAAGAAATTTCATATT
>CAJTRF010000051.1 GCA_910578525.1 uncultured Mycoplasmatales bacterium
ATTCAATTTTTGACCTTAAATTGGCCTTATTAATTGAACTATTTTACTTATTATATGTATTATTTTATATTTTTACATAATTTTTACCGAGACTTACATCAAAAGGAAGGATCGGTAAAAATTTTGTAACATAAAAAGATGCATTTTTTTTAACAAGAATAGTCTCAGTAAATATTATTCTACATTTTCTTCTTATTTTTTTCTATTAGTTCTCTCAAAAAGCTGAGGCACAATCTCTCTTGCAATAAATTTATAAAAAAAATATTAAGTTAAAATCAAACCAAAATATATATATAATTATCACAAATACATTAAATAAAGCGAATACCAAAATCAAGCAAAAAGTAAGCTCTACAAAGTATCATTCATTAGACTGAGCTCGCTTGGAAGTATGATTAAAAAGTTAAGAAGTTACAGAATCAGAACAACCACATTCCCGATGCACAACCAAAGTTGATATTAAAGAAGAAATTTTGAATGCTTCTCAAAAATCATTTAGTGTTAGATCTCAAAGAGGGGAATGTTATAATACTCCATTTTTATTTTCTAGGTCTTTCCATTTTGCATGCCTTTTCTTCTTTGGCGGATAGTTTTATGAGCAGAAAGATATCATATTAGGATTTCAGTATATATTTGTTATTTTACATTTCTCCATATTTAATGAAATAAGCACAAGGAGGATATTATTTAGCAAACATTTCATGAAATATCGAGGAAAATTCTACATAAAGGTGCTTTTATGGAGTTTCCTTTTCATTTCATTTGTGATTATAAATTACTTATAAAGAATCATTTTGAAAGGCTTATTCGGTTTGGCATTGTATAGTGTAAACTAGTTCAGGAATCTCATCAAATATCTGATATCTAATATTATATTAATACATAGTCTAATAGTAATGTTAGTGAATGCTCCATTTACTGTGTATTTTACGCACTGGCTACGCTTTTCTAACCCTAATTCATCTATGCTACCAAAAATTGACATTTTTGTCATCCTCGATTAATTTAGTATATATACTTCGCCACAGTCGCGTGGCATGATATTAAAGATTTATGTCTATATATGACAATTCCAATAGCGATAACCTAAAATAATGACAAAATAAGTTATTAAAATAGAGGAAATCGGCAAAATTAATATGAAACCGTTTCCAAACAATTCTAGAGTAAGATTCATATGCGACATTAGTGAGATTGTGTCTAATAAAGTTAAATAATCTCACTAATGTCTAATTGTATAAAAGATGAATTTGATATGTGAATTAAATGAAATTTTTCTATAAATGAAACCAATGACATTGAACACAATGTTATTCGATCACGTAAATGAAGATATGGAGACAAAATCCGTAAATGATTTCCGTGATGACGATGACCCATTGAAAAGACAACAGAAAAAGTCGAACCAATTTCAACACTAGAAGAAGTCCAAGATCCATCATATATACAATGGCAGATGTTTGATGAGATTCCTGGTCGATTATACACTATAGAATGTGAAGGTTACATCGATAGGAAAGGCAATCCATTAGATGATGAAACAATGATTAAACACCCCACTATTGGAGAACATAAATATTGTGTTGATGGTGAATATTAAGCAAATTAGGTCCAAGAAATTTATCTGTGAAGCGCCAACCTGTTCTGGTAAATCGACAGCGATTCATAAATTGATATCATCACATAAAACAGAGAGGTTTATGGTTATAGTTCCAACAGTGAATATCACTGAAGAGTTATATACCAAACTGAGTGATATGAATGTTAAGCCCATTCGATTGTATGTTAATGAAAATGCGTTTAAAGAGTTCCACAAAGATGTACACGATGAAATTAATATAATTATTTTTACTTAAAGCACTGCTTCGAAATATTTAGGTGACTTAATCAAATAATACTATATGAAAGAATAACGATTAGATTACTTTCTAGTGATTGATGAAGCACATTTGTTACTACAACATATTGGATAAATTGAGTTAACCAGAGAGTTCGATAAAGTTGCATTAGTAAATGCCACTGTTGATGATATTAAACACTTCATATGCTTTAGAGATTACATAACCGTTAATACATGTATTAATGAGAGATATAATCGAGACATCTATGTTAATAAGTTGATATCGAATGTTGATGAATAACGAGCCGAGATAGTTGACTTAATCGATACAAAGAGAATGAACTACGATTAGGTGTTAGATTAAGATGAGATATAACAGAATTAAAGGTAAGAGATGTTTATTGTATAAATTGGTGAAGAAGTGAATCGACAATGTGATTACTTTGTATTTTTCTTGTAAAGAAATGATCACTTTAACAGAACTCTTCACGATGAGTGATATGGGCAAGTTGAAGTATGAAAGACTATATAAAACAGTTAATAAGCTATTACATCGTAATCCTAATGCATGGAAATATAATACTCGTGAATTAAATGAAGAGATATCATGTGATGAGAAAAGTTGCAATGAAATTCTAGACCAGATTTCGACGCATATCCATACAAACAAGTCCACAAAGTGAATCTCCAGAACAGAGTGATACATATACATTTAAATCCAGGTATTACGATCCAAACACCAAATAGTTTGGATATGTTACTAGAATATGATCCAAAAACTATTAAATGATGAAGCTGGTACACATATCATAGATCATACACACACAACATTATATTTTCGGATAAAAGAACAAGATCTTTGATATACTAAGACTTTGACGCTTTTCCTATAAATAATACAGTAACAAGAAAAGTTCGGATATATGTCCTGAATTGATTCATACTCTTGGTTAACTAACATTCCTTCTTTTTTTATCTGAACCTTGATTTTGACCCATTTTTGATTCATTCCTTTGGTCTCGCTCATTTATTCATATCTTTTATTATTATATGGCCAGACTTCCTCTAGCACATATTTAGTTATGATTTTCAAATGCTCTTCCATATAATATAAATATATTGCTTTATATAGATGTTTTTTTGAGTGAAAATCATATTTTCGAAAAGAAAAAAATGTGTATTACAATTTAAAAGACTGCACCATAACATTTTTCACTAACTTCTAAGATTTTTCAATATTTGATTTTTAATGAAAAAATATAAAACATTTAAATGATCTAATTCCAGATTAATATATATTCATAAGATTTAAATTTATTTAAAAATCTAAAAATATAACAACTAATGTTGCTTTTTTATATTAACAAAAAATGAAAAATGTTGAAAATAATCATATTTTTTTAGTTTTATTATGACCATCTAGCATTCAAAATTTCAATTATTATAGATAAAATTTTCATTCAATTTTCAATTTGATTAAAATTTTCCAAAATGAATTTCTTTGTGTGGAGAAACTTAAAAACTCTTAATTTCCCGACCGCAAGAGAAGCTGATTTAGTCCTGAGGAAAAAAGCTTTGGAAGATGGTTTTGAAATTACTGCTCGTGATTCTACCAAAGTAGCAGGTTGCAGATATTATTGCAGACGAGGAGGAAGGAAACGTGGAGATATATCAAATAAAATTGATTGCCCATTTTTTTTTAAAACTATGGCTTTTGAGAATCAAGATGGCTCTATATCAATTCGAATTTCTGAAAAAAATATATGTTTGAATCACAATCATCAATTAAAACCTCAAAGACTTACTGTTAAAATACTAAATGAAGAAATATTACAAATTGTTCGAGATATGCTACATTCAGACATACCTCCTTCAAAAATCAGAAAGTTTCTATACAACAAAGGCGTAATCAATATTTCAACTTTGCAAATAAGATTGTTAGATACAGAAAAGCCAAACTCAAGTATAGTTTCAGAATCAGATGAACTGATTGAATATTTAGAAAACAACGATGGCTTTTATGAACCTTTTGAAAAATATCACGATGGCGTTAATCATCGATTGGCTCTTTTTACAATGACAAAAGACGAAGAAAACAATTTAAGAAATTTCGGAGACGTTATTTTCATAGATGGAACCCAAGTAAAATTGACATTGAAATGGGAAGTTATTCCAATAACGGTTATAGACAAAAACAAGAACATTAGATGTGGAGGTATTCTATATGCCAGTCTTTTCACAGAAGAAGTAATCATTTGGCTCCTAGAAACACTATTAAAATTAGATTTTATGAAACATAAACTCGAAACAATGATTACTGATGAAGATGCTGCCTTTATCGTTGCATTTAAAAAAGTTTTTGATGAAGAGGATAATAAAATGGATTATCCTGTAAAACATATCCTATGCGCTCTACACAAAACGAGAAATTTCATAAAAAAAATTAATTCTTTAGATTTTTCAAAAAGTGAAAAAGAAAGTTTTGAACAATACTTTGATTGTATATGCTATTCATTTGATCATGACAAAGCAATGAAGAATTTAGGGAAATTGCTCGATGTTAAAAAATTAAGAAGATACTTACAAAAAGAAATAATTCCATATCTTCACATGTTTGCTCGTTCCTGTATCGATGGTGCCCACTGCCTCGGATATAATGTTACTTCACCAGCTGAGAGTATGAATTCTATGCTTAAAAGATCCCTTCCTGACCGAATGCTAACATTACTTCAATCACGACTTGAATTCAATCAAATTTTAGACAATCATTTAATGCTTATTGAAGAGAAAATAGAGACTAAAAGAGTTCCGAAGGACAGCATTTTATTCAAAAAATATATACCCAAAATTGCTGATGAAATCAGAGAACAAATTAAAAAAGCAAAATCCACTACTCTTGTGCCAGAAAGTTTTGAATATTATACTCATAAATCATGGTCTAATGAACATCCAGATGAAATTTATAGGTTGAATGAGTGGTTCTGTAATTGCGGTTTTATTGACTTTTCAGGACTTCCATGTTGCCATATAATCGCACTTCATGCAAATCTCTTTAATGAATTTCCGACATTTCTTGTGGATCCACGTTGGAACAGGACAAATGAAACATTTAAACAAGAAGATTCACTTTTGTTTGAACAAACACTCAAAGAAGCTGATGCAACCTCTGATGATGACGAAGAAGTAAATTTACCACCTCCAATATCGTATGAAACCAATGATTCAAATGAAATGTCAAATTTATCACAAGGAGAAAGGTTTTTGAAACTTTTTCATGTATCAAAATCAATTTGTTCACTGGCATCAGAAAGCGTTGAACATTCAAACGATATTGCTATTCAGTTCAAAGGTATTTTAAATACACTACGGGGTATGAACTCTGAACATAATCAAAATAATGAACAACAAGATGTTGATAAAGAAAGTACTGCTACTGATCCTCAAATCAAAACAATCGATCATGTTGATGAAGTTGGTAAATTAAGAGGAAGGCCTCCCAAAATTAGAAAAGCTAAAGAACACACAAAAATAGTAGAATGCTCAATATGCTTGAAAAAACATCTAATTACGGACTGCGAATTTTATGAAGAGTATACAAAATTACTATCAGAAGCACCTGATGAAGTCCCAGGCAAAAGAAGATGCGGACTATGCCGACATTATGATCATACAATTCGAACATGCCCATTAAGGTTAAAGGCCACAACGAACAAAAGTTAAAAATCTAACGAATAAAAATTATCTTAATTAATTGTTAGTTTTGAACAGTGTTTGCACTTTTGCTATTTGATATTTCAAAAATCATCAAAATTCATCAAAAATTCATCAAATATTTCAGTAAAATATCAGAATATTTCTAATATTTTTATTTTCATCTGGTTAACAATTATAATTT